>RFPP01000022.1 GCA_009926065.1 Flavobacteriaceae bacterium | reverse complement strand
ATTAATAAAATTATTGCAGCCACAATCATTGTTCTAGAAAAATAAAGAACATTTGATGCAAATAATAAAACAACCAAAAATAAGTGTTGAAATTGGTTTTTAAATAGGGTGTCGTTTTGAAATTTCTTATAAAATAGTAAGAAAAACAATGAAAAGAGTTCTAGAAAATTATCTCTGCCAAATTCTCGTATTTTATTCACTGAAGAAAATCCGCTTATGAAAAATAAGATGTCCAAATGAATTACTGCAGATAGCAATCCTACGATGACAATTGTTTTTACAAACATTTTAAAATCATCAATTTTTCTATAGAAAAAATAACCTATTAATAATCCGGTGAGGGGTTTTAGAAAATGAAAGATATCTTTAAAAACGTTAAAAAAGGTAACTTTGTTGAATAAAAATCCAACAAATCCAAATAGAAAAATTAATAAAATTGGCAGTATTGTTTTAAAAAACGATTTATTGATTTGTACTTTTTCAAATAGAAAAAACAACCCTAATGTAAAAACCTGAAAAAGCACATTTGCTTTAAATGACGGTAAGTATAATTGTAAAAGAATTATAAATATAAAAAGTGCTGAATAAAATTCTTTAGATTTGACCTTCATTTTTCATTTTTAGTGTATTCAAAAATAAGAGATTTAATCTAGTTTTAAACCTTTTTTAAAAGTTTTCACTAATTTATTAATTTTGAGTGCAGCCGTAATTACTAATTTGTCAAATCCTTTAAAATGTTTTGAAATATAAATTTCATAGCCTTTAATTAGCGTCAGGTTTTTAGCTTTGGTAAAACCTACAAAATGGATATAACTGTAGTTTGGTAAGAAAATTCTCTTTAGGCCTAAATTTGCTATTTTTTTGGAAAAATCAACATCTTCAACATACAAGAAATAATCTTCGTCGAAGCCTTTAATCAGTTCATATGTCTCCTTCCTAAGTAATAAAAAAGAGCCTCCAAGCCAATCAACTTCGTATTGAGTATTTGTAAATTTTCCTGTTTTAAATTCAGTTCCAATTTGAAGTAATTTCTTCATTTGAAACATATTATTAAAATTTGGGAAATTCCCAGCTGCGGGAAGATATTCCCTATTCCCGTTCAGCATATTTATTCCAATTACTCCAATAGAATTGTCGAATTTTAATATTTCTAAAGCGGGTGAAATAGGATCTAAAACAACGGTGTCGTTATTAATTAATAGTAAAAAAAAACCTTGAGCTTCTTTAACGGCTTCATTATTTCCTTTTCCAAAACCATGGTTGATTTTAGATTCAATTAATTTAACATCGGGATAATTAGTTTTCAGAAAATTGCAACTATCGTCAGAAGAATTATTGTCCAATACAATGATCTCAAAAGCAATGTCGCTTAACTTTTTATACAACGAATCCAAGCATTCTTTAAGATATTGAACGCCATTGTAGTTGACAATAATAACTGATAATTCTATTTTCATTTTAAAATAACGTATAAAACCCTAGTTTCTTTTTAATAAAATACAAACACAATACATTAATTATAATATTGGTAATCAAACTTGCGATTGCAGCTCCTTCAATGTTGTATTTTGGAATTAGCAGATAACTCAAAATTAGGTTTACGAAAAAACTAAAAATGGTAATATTTCTAAAAATATTTTGATTCTCTGTCATGTTTAAAATTTGATCTACATTTCCAGCCATAGCGCTAAAAAGCACACCAATTGAAACTATGATTAATGTGGTTCCGCCAGAAGTGGCTTCTGGGCCCCAAAAAGACAAAATAAATTCATTAAAAAAAATCAAACAAAGTACTATTGGTAATGAAAAAACAGCAATTAGTCGTGTTGAATTTTGTGTGAGCTTTTTTAATTGATCAAAATCGCCTTTACCATAAAGTTCGGCAATTTTAGGTGTTATTATAGTGCTTACAGAAACTACCCCTAAAAACCCAACGCTTCCTATTTTATAGGCGATATTATAAATTCCAACTTGCGTATTATTAGACATTATCCCTAACAAAATTACATTGGTGTAGTTTAACAAATACATGAACAACCCGCTAAATAGAAGTGGCGAAGCCGATTTAATAAGCGATAACGTAGAAATTGAAATAGTTTCTTTTTTGGGATTTAATTCGAAAATTGTAAATGCTTCTAACAAAACTGTAATTAAAATTGCTAAAGAAAAAGCAATAAAGCTGAAGTAATTTTGTTTGTCTAGTGTGTAAAACAGAAACAAGAAAAGTAGTAATAATAGGTTCGGAATTACAAACATAAATAAGTTGTACTTATTGAAATTTTTGGTTGCAATTAAAAAATAAAGGAAAATTTCGTGAACAATAAACAGTGGAATTGAAATGGATACAATAAAAAAATAATTGACTAATTGTAGGTTGTGAAAAACGATGTCTGATAAATATTCCGAACGAAAATAGAAAAATAAAATTGGAATTATCGAGAAAACCAAAGATCCTTTTAACCCTTTTATCAATAGCTTTTTAGCTTGTGAAAAAGTGAAATCATTGTTACCTATAATTTTTATTAAGGTATTTGGTATCCCTAAAGTGAATAATAATGCAATTATTTGCGACAGCGCAAACACTAAAGAATAGTCGCCAAAAGTTCCAACACCAAAAAAACGAGTAATTAAAACCGTGGTTAGAAATGAAGTTCCTAGTCCGAAGATTCTAAAAATAAAATTTAGACCCGATGATGAAATTAACTCTTTAAAACTACTATTTAGTTGAATCATTTTATAGTATTTACTTTAAATAATTCTTTTATTTTTCAACTACAAAAAAATATTGGGTACTAAAAAATTCTTCTAATATTCCAAAAGTAATCAAATTTATCAGCTTGAATATTGATTTTCCTTGATAGTTTACAATTGAACTTTCTTGTTTTAAAACTTTATACCCTGAAGTTTCGAGTAACTCTTGAATGTTTTTTCGGCAATAAAAACGAACGTGGGTGTAATCAAAAATTCCGCTTTCTTCGTATTTAAAATCGCCTTTAAAAACTATTTTATATAACGCAGAATAATAACGGATATTAGGCATGCTAATAATTATTTTTCCGTCTTCTTTTAAATATTTTTTCAGAGTTTCTAGAACTCTTTTAGGTTCAAAAAGGTGCTCTAAAACGTCTGGAAGTAATATTAAATCGAAGTGTTGATTGTATTCTGGGAGTTCCATTTTTTCAATGTCTCCAAAAATAAATCGGTCCAATGGTTTGTAATTTTGTTTGTTTTTTTCGTCTTCAAAAATATCAACTCCTACTGCTTCACAAGCAATTCCGTTTTGTTTTAAATAATATAAAGTTTCCCCATAAGCAGCCCCTACTTCTAAGATTTTTAAATCTTTTGCATTCGCGTCAATTAAATTTATAAGGTCTTTTCGAATATTAGAAAAATAATCTGGAGATTTTTCGTTATAGTTCATATTTAAGAAAACTAAATAAAAAAAGTTACCTTATTTTTAGATAACTTTTCTTTATTTTATAATTACTTGATTAACTTGTTTAACTCTACACCTAAAGGTTCTAAAGGATAAAAAATTGGGTCGTGAGTTTCTTTTTCTTCTACAACAAAAGTCGATTTTTGAAGATCCAGTTTAAGTTGATTGTTAGGTGAAAAATATTGGAAAAATAAATTACCTTTTGCTTCAAATTTTCTGTCGTAATATTTAATAGTAAAATTATCGATTTTCATTTCCTTTTGTTGTTTATTTTCCCCAACATCAAAACGCATGTAAGTGAAAGCAACGTCGTCAGGTAATTCAAATACAATTTTTTGGCTTTTTTCTTTACCTTGAACATTTACTCTAACACATTTTTCTTCGCTAAAATTAAGTGTGTTGTCTTCGGTGTAAAATAATTGAAACGAATCATCAACCGGTACAACCATATCAACGGTTACATTAACCTTGCTTTCCGCAACTTTTTCCTCAACAACCGGAAGTTGGTCAACTGATTTTTCGTTTTTACAACTTATTGATAGGGTGCTAAATAATACAACAGCTATTATAACTTTTGTTCTCATTTTCTTCTTTTTTTTACAAAAATAATTATTATTTTTAGTTAAGTGTTAATTTATTATCATTTTATTTTTTGGTAAAATCACCTCTTGAAAAATACTTTTCTACAAAACAATAAACCAAAATAAAGAAATAACGGCTACCCATTTCTTTGATTTTTAATTTGGAAACGCCGTACTTTCTATTAGTCCATGAATTCGGCACAACCGCATAAGAATATCCTCTAATTATTGCTTTTAAAGGCAATTCGATGGTTAAATTAAAATGTGGCGATAAGATAGGCTTTACTCCTTCTATTACCTCTCGTTTGTACAATTTAAACGCATTAGTAGTGTCGTTATATTTAATTCTCATTACCACTCTAATGATTAAATTGGCAATTCTATTTATCACTTTTTTTACAAATGGATAATCTACCACTTTTCCGCCTTTCATAAATCGGCTGCCAAAAACACAATCGTAATTTCCTTCCAACATTGTGGTATAATAACGGATCAAATCGAACGGAGAGTCAGATAAATCGGCCATCATAACCGCCACACAATCACCAGAATATCTTTCTAATCCGTAACGAACTGCGTACCCAAAACCATTTGGACCTAAATTGGTTACATACTTTACAACTGAATATTTTTTGGATAATCCCTCCAAAACTTGCGCGGTATTGTCTTTTGAATTATCATTTACAACAAGTATTTCATGATCGATTGCAACTTGTGAAAAAGCTTCTTCAATTTGATCTATTGTTTCAGTAATAGACTCTTCTTCGTTATATGCTGGAATAACAATACTTAGTTTCATTTGTCTTTATTCTCGTATATTATTTCTGCAAAATCCCCAAATCCATGTTTGATTTTAGTAATTTCAAAATACCCATTTTTATTCAATAATTGATCGATTTCTTCGTGTTTACTATTACTTAAATACATATCATCGTTGTGACTTTCCAATTGAATTAATCGAATTTTAATTTGATTTCCATTTATAAACAACCCTTCTAAAACTGGTAATTCATGTCCTTCAACATCAATTTTTAAAACATCAAAATAACTACTTTCATTCGATTTTAAAAATTCTGATAATGTAACTACCGCTACTTTATATTTATCTACAATTATAGATTCTTTAGTAACGCCAAGTACTTTTGCCTTTTTTTGAAGATACTTCGAATCTAAATTTAAAGATTCAAAAGTAGATGTTTCATCTAAAATGTTTTCGTTGAACTCCAATTCTCCATTGGTATTGCTAACGCCCAAATTATGCAAAATGATATTACCTTTGTTCTTGTATTTTGCTTCTAATAATTGAAATAATTTTTTGTTTGGTTCAAATGCCGTAATCTTAGCATTTGTATTTATTCCTAGAAAAAAATCGATAGATTGCCCTTTGTTAGCGCCTATATCAAGAATTGAAACTGAGGCGTTTTTCAAATTTTCTTTATAAAACTTTTTTAGTTTCGGATAAAAGAAAATCGCTTCGTTTATATGAATCAGACTTTGAATTAATTTCGTTCTTAACTTCATTTATTCTTGTCTTTTTATGGTATTCTCATAGATTTGGATTAAAATATCATTGATATTGTATTTCCAATTCCACTCTGGGTAATGAGCTTTAAATTTAGAAACATCGGTAATCCACCAAATGTGATCTCCTATTCGGTTGGCTTCAGAATATTCGTAATTCATAGGTTTTCCGGTTATAGCCTCACACATTTCGATAGCCTCGGCCATTGAACAATTGGAATGTCTTCCTCCGCCGGCATTGTAAACTTCTCCTTGTCGCGGATTTTGATAAAAATGCCAAAACATATTTACCAAATCCCAACTGTGAATGTTGTCGCGAACTTGTTTTCCTTGGTAGCCAAAAACGGTATATTTATCGCCTGTAATGGCGCATTTCATTAAATAGGATAAAAACCCGTGAAGCTTAGTTCCTGAATGATTTGGCCCAGTTAAACAGCCGCCTCGGAAAATTCCCGTATTCATCCCAAAGTACTTTCCATATTCTTGAACCAAAACATCGGCCGCCACTTTTGAAGCACCAAATAAAGAATGTTTCGTTTGATCGATACTCATTTTTTCATCGATTCCATTTACGAAATAGGGATGACTTTCGTCAATTTCCCATCTTTTTTCCTTTTCTATTAAGGGTAAATAATTTGGAGTATCGCCATAAACTTTATTAGTCGATGTAAAAATAAATGTTGCTTTAGGGCAATGTAACCTTGTTGCTTCCAGCAAATTTAATGTCCCGTTTGCATTGACGGTAAAATCTGTAATTGGTTCATTTGCTGCCCAATCATGGCTTGGTTGAGCAGCGGTGTGAATCACTAATTTGATTTCGGCGCCGTATTTTGAGAATATTTTTTCTAATTCTTCGATGTTTCGAATATCAGCGTGGTGGTGTTCAAAATTTTGGATGGATTCGGTTAGTTTTTTAGTATTCCATTCCGTCGATGCGTCTGCTCCAAAAAAGACTTGGCGCATGTTATTATCGATTCCAATGATTTTATCAAATTTTGGCGCGAAAAAAGAAACCGACTCGCTTCCTATTAATCCCGATGAACCTGTGATGATACAAATATTCATTTTATTGTGTTATTTTATATTCTGTGATTTTTACTTTCTCATTATAATATCCTTCGTGCAAAGGAAAAAAAGAATAGTATTTTATCTTATTTTTTTCTTTAAAAATGTTGTTATAATAATTCAAATAATCCTGGGTTGAATTGAATTGATATTCAGAAAAAATACCAGATTTTAATAGCGAATTTGATGTTCTGTATTCATTTGATCCGTTGTTATTTTTCTTAATATTAACTTTAATTTCTGGCGCATGATTGATAATCGAAACCGCTTTCCCTTTTAATGTTGGGAAAAATTCAACTTCATAGAAAATGTCATTTTTTGGAATTAATGGCGCTCCTGAAAGAATGGCATATTCTTTATTAAATATAAGTTTTACTGGCTTTGCATTTTCTTTTCTTTCTAATAAAATGATCTGTCTTTCTTTAAAAGTAAACGTTTCTGCCACTTTATAATTTTTAAATAAAACCAAATTTACTTTAGCTTCGTCAAACAATGGATATCTGTAATCTAGTGAAACATAATCATACAATACAAATTTGGGCGCTTTTTCGCTATTATAAAAATTAAAATTCTGTTCTTCTAGGTATTTGGTGTAAACACAATAAGACTGGATAATTGGCCTTGGCAAATAATTTAGTTTATTTTCAAGTAGCATGTAAATGTCCCAGGGGAAAACGTCTACCGTATTGCTTCCTATTTTTTGTTTTATAGTGTCTGGTAATTGATTATTGTTAGGATGCAACTGAAAGCCAGATGTTTCTGAAAATGAAGAAAACTGATTAAAATAGACTGTTTTATTGGATTTCTCTTTATAATCAAATAAAGTTGAACCATAATTATTAAAACAAATATAAAAGGATATCAATACCGCTATTGTAATAATAATCGATTTTGGATTAAACCATTTGTAATCAAAAAATATTTTCGTGCATAAAATTAACAAAACAACATATTTAAAAAACTCCATTATATGTCCGTTATCGGCTCTTACAAATGCTTGCTTATACAAGATAAAAATTGATATTGAGAAAATGGCTAAGTAGGTAATGTTCTTTAAAAACTGCTCTTTATTTCTTTGGGTAATTAGATTTATAACCAAAATCAATACCGATAAAAATAAAATTAATTGCGAAGATAAATCGAAAATAAAAGCGGAATTGTTATTAAACATTATCTCGTTATAGCCCGAAACAACTTCGATTCCTGAAATTACATAACTTATAATTTCTACATTAAAAACATAGGAAAGCAACAAAATTAATACAAACGGAATTGGATAAATCAGGGCTGTTTTTACCCTATTTTCAACTCCTTTAATCATTAAATATCCAAAAACAATTGTGTATAAAATAATCGAAATTAGTCCTGTATTAAATTTTATGAAGAAAAGTAAACACAATAAAATTATCTGAAAAATATAATTGATTTTCTTAACTTCTTCTATATTTCGAACCAACCAAAACACTAAAAATAAAAAGAGCACTAAGGCATTTGCACCACCTAAATAGGTTGGAACTACAGTTGCAATTATAATAATACTGATGAATGTTAAAATCTTGTTTTTGTTATTACAAAGGCTATAATAAAAAAGTAAAAAGTAGTTTAAATAACAAAATAGATCGTATAAAAAGAAAATATATTTATTACAACCCCATGCAATTCTTGTAGATAAATAAGAAAGTGGCCCGTAGGTAAATGCAAATTCCTTCCCCCAAATAAAGTTATGGTTATTAATGTAATTTAAAGTAAGTGCCCATGAAGGATCTAAGGAGTTCCAAAGGTGTTTGTCTGAAGCCAATGGCGTAACATTATATTCAAAAAAGGAAGGAAAAACTAAAAAAGCGGCTAAAAGTGAAAACACTAAATAGGCGGATTTAACATTCCAAAATTTTAATAGCGTTTCTTTCATCTTACTTCAAAATGGGTTCCAAGTGATTTTCATTTTCTTTTATCCAATGGAAAATATCGGTGAAAATTTGCTCTACATTTTTTGTTGGTTTCCAGCCAATTTCTTTTTCAATAAGGCTATTATCGGTGATATAAATTCTTAAATCGGCAGTTCTCGTTTCCGGTTCTGAACCAATTTTGATTTTATTTCCTGTTATTTTTTCACAAATCGAAGTCATTTCTAATAAGGACGCGCTATTTTCAATTCCGCCACCTACATTATAAATTTTACCTTCAAATTTTTCTATTTGGTGAATTTGTAAATCAATTAATTTTACCACATCGTCTACGTGAAGAAGGTCACGAACTTGCTTTCCTTCGCCGCCGTAACCAATGTATTTTAAAGATTGATTCCAATAGTGTTTTGCCATCCAAAGCGTAACAACGCCTTGATCGGTTTTCCCCATTTGTCGAGGTCCTGCAATAACTCCAAACCTTGTAATTGCCGCTTTCAATCCATAAAAAGCAGCATATTCTTGAATAAACATTTCTGAAGAAAGTTTGGTTGTTCCGTAAAAAGATCTAGCTCCTTCAAGACTTAATTTTTCTGAAATACCTTTGTTAGAAATACCTATTTGGCTTTGATTTACATCAAATGAAAATCGGGTGGATTCTTCAATATAATTCGCTTTTTCTATTGTTTCAATTGGATAAACTCGGCTTGTAGAAAGAAAAATTAGTTTTGCATTGTTCTTTAAACATGCATTAAAACAGTTAATTGATCCGTAAAGATTGTTGTTTATCACATACGTTGGGTCAGAATCAAGTCCTGCAGTTACCGATGGTTCTGCAGATGCCTCAATTAAAACATCAAAACTTCCAAGCGCTGAAAGATCTTCATTGTTTCGAATATCTCCATGAAAAAATAGAATTCCTTTTTTTTGAAAATCCGTTATATTTAATTCTGAACCTCTTCTTTTAAGGTTGTCAAAAGCTACAATATCGTAGGACGGATAGTTGCTTTTTAGTTGCAAACAAAGGGTTGAGCCTACAAATCCTGCTCCTCCGGTTACTACAATTTTCATATTTTAATTGATTTTAAACTATCTTCCCAAGTTTTAATTGAAATTCCAAAAGTAGTTTTTATCTTGCTTTTATCTAAAACGCTATACTTTGGTCGTTGAGCTGGAGTGGGAAATTGTTCTGTTGGAATGGCTGATAAATCAATGTTAACATTGTTGATTTCAAATATTTTTTTTGCAAAATCATACCACGAACATTCGCCTTCATTGCTAAAATTATAGATTCCGTAGTTGTTGATTGTTGGTTGTTGGTTGTGGAATAAAATAATCTGAACTAGGGTTTCCGCTAAATCAACTGCGTTTGTTGGGGTTCCAATTTGATCATTTACAACGCTTAAAACTGTTCTTTCAGATGACAATCGGAGCATTGTTTTCATAAAATTATTACCGAATTGAGAATAAACCCAAGAAGTTCTAATAATATAATATTTTGAAAATACTTGTTGAATTGCTTTTTCGCCTTCTAATTTTGTTTGTCCATAAATCCCTTTTGGATTTGTAATTTGGGATTCGGTATACGGCTTGTCATTTGATCCATCAAAAACAAAATCGGTTGAAATATGAATTAATGTAACATCGAAATCTTTACAAGCCTCAGCGATGTTTTTTGAGCCCAATACGTTAATTAATTCGGCTTTATTCCGTTCCGATTCTGCTTTATCTACTGCGGTATAAGCTGCAGTATTAATACAAAAATCAGGTTTTGTGTTTTGAAAAACAGTTTGACAATTTTCCTTATTTGTAATATCTAAATCTGATGAACTACAAAAAACAAATTTAATTTCGGAATGGTTTTTTGCAATAAATTGTATTGCCTGACCCAATTGACCGCTGGCTCCTGTAACTAAGACTACCATACTTTTTTGGCATTTTCAATTGTGGGTAATGTGGTGTCTTTTTCTGATATAATGAGTTCGTTTAAAGGAATCTGCCAATCAATTTTTAACGAATTATCATTATAAATTATTCCGCCTTCACTTTCTTTATTGTAAAAATTATCACATTTGTAGAAGAAAGTCGCCGTTTGGCTAAGCACTAAAAATCCGTGTGCAAAGCCTCTAGGAATAAAAAATTGATTTTGTTTTTCTGCTGAAAGCAGAACCGAAACATGTTCGCCATAGGTTTTTGAATTAGGCCTTATGTCTACTGCTACGTCCAAAACTTCTCCTTGCAAAACACGAACTAGCTTAGCCTGTGCGTGTTCTCCTGTTTGATAATGTAGCCCGCGTAAAACCCCTTTTTTAGAAAACGATTGATTGTCTTGAACAAAATGAACTTGCTGATCGATGCCGTTTTGAAAAGTGTTTTCATTATAACTTTCTAAGAAATATCCTCTTTCGTCATTGAATATTTTAGGTTCAATAACAAAACATCCTTCTAATTTTGTAGGTATAAAATTCATTTATATAATTTCTAATAAATGTTTTCCGTAACCGCTTTTCAGTAATGGCTGCGCTAATTCTTTTAATTGTTTTGCATTGATGAAGCCCATTTTGTAGGCCGCTTCTTCAATTGAACCGATTTTTAAACCTTGTCTTTCTTCAATTACTTGAACAAATTGTGAGGCTTGCATTAAAGATTTAAAAGTTCCTGTGTCAAACCAGGCTGTTCCTCTATCTAAGATACTAACTTTTAATTTTCCTCTTCGAAGGTATTCCTTATTTACGTCAGTAATTTCAATTTCTCCTCGATGGCTAGGTTTAATGTTGGAGGCGATTTCTACCACATCATTATCATAAAAATAAATTCCAGGAACAGCAAAGTTTGACTTTGGATTTAATGGTTTTTCTTCAATAGAAAGTACATTTCCATGGGCATCAAAATCTACGACTCCATATCTTTCCGGATCATTAACGTGATACGCATAAATTATACCGCCCTCTGGATTATTATTTGACTGTAATAAATCTGATAATCCCGTTCCGTAAAAAATATTATCTCCTAAAACTAAGGCGACTTTGTCATTTCCTATAAATTCTTTTCCAATAATAAATGCTTCTGCTAAACCATTTGGATGCTCTTGAACTGCATATTCAAAACGACATCCTAATCGGGTGCCGTCACCTAATAATTGTCTAAATAATGGTAAATCGTGTGGTGTAGAAATGATTAATATTTCTCTTATTCCAGACCAGATTAACGATGATAGAGGGTAATATATCATCGGTTTATCATAAATTGGCATCAATTGTTTGCTAACAGCAAGTGTAAGGGGGTGTAATCTAGTTCCTGATCCTCCGGCTAAAATAATTCCTTTCATGATTAATTGTTTTGTTGGGCCTTTATTGATTGGATTTTATAAAAATTAGATAATCCTCGGAAGAAAACAAACCCAAAAATAAGTATCAATGGTAAAAATAACTTTAGTTTACCATTAATGCTGTCTGTATTTTTTATATTAAGAATGCTGCTATTTTTTTTGATGGTGTTTTCATAATTTACTAATTGTTCTTTTTTTGTGCCAATTTCGTATATTAAAGCTTGTTTGGTTTTTAGCACTTCGTTTAATTCTGTATTCTCATTATAGAAAACTAATTTGTCGGATTTTTGACCAGATGCAGTTGAAAATTTTTCTAGTAAAGTATTAATTTGAACTATCATTTCTTCGTTCTTTTTAATATTTATATTAACATTGTCAATGTAAATATTCTTTAACTTGTCGAAATAACTGTTGTTATTTAAATAATCTAAAATAGGTTTTATTGTTTTTTCTTCTGTTGCAAATCCTTTAGTTATAAGGAGAATTGTGTGTGAGTAATAATTTTTGCTGGTTGTTTTGTCCTTAATTACCTTATTAATGTCTCCATCTTCTGATAATAGTTTCAGTAATTCAAAATTCTGTGTGTTGTTTGTTACGCTAGCATTTTTCTCATTATAATTCACCAGGCTATAAATATCAACAACAGGTTCGATTTCAATTTTTATTAAATCTTCCGGATTTTCAATCCCTATCGAATTTAAAAAAATTGTGTCTTTATTTTTTATTTTAGAGTTTAATAATTCTATTTTGGAATAAAGATAATCAGTACTTCCAAAATTTGGTCTTACAATAATTTTAGAGTCGTACTTTTCGTTGTTGAAGTCTAAATAAATTCCTAAAGAGGTTCCTACAATTATTAAAAATCCTACTATTAAAATATTTCTTTTAAAAAATAAAATGTAATTATAAATTGACATTCCTATTCTGTCATTAAAACCTTTAATTTTATTTGAAATCATTGTTAAATCAATTTCTTGATTGTCTTGATTAATTGAGTTTTGACTCATGATAAAACTATTTTATGTTAAAAATTTGTTCTAGTATTTTAATTGTAATTAAATATGTTGGCTTTACTCCTGTTGTTCCTAATCCCCCTGAAGCTAGAGTGCTACCGGTTTCAAGCGGGTTGTCTGATGCATAATAAGCATATCTTACTTTTACATCAGGGTTGATACTTTTTCTGATTTTTGATGCCGATTGTATTGCTTTTTGATAATAGGCCCCTTCCATTTCCAATCCAATTGCGCCCCATGTTGACTCGTGAAAAAACTTCAAAAGGTCTTTATTTTGTAATGACGTGCCTAAAACTGTTATCATAGGGCCTTCAAAAACAGCAATGTCGTTTCCTTTTAACATCTCTGCCGACAATTCATTATGGAAGAAATAATTATCTCCTGTTCCTTCGTTTATATGCGCCGACGGAATCATAATGTCTCCTTTTCCGCCTTGAAGAATTCCTGCTTTACCCATTATTGAAATCGATTCTACATTCAAAAATATGTCTTTTTTGAATGGTTTTAACAACTCGTCAATAGTTTCATAAGCTTGCTCTCCAAAAGCGTAGTCCATAACGATAATTACTGGGTTTTTATTGTGCATTTTAGCATTTGGAAACGCTGATTTCTTCCAGTCTATTTTCGCAGTGTCAAAAATCTGAACATCGATATTGGTTCCTGAAGTATCTGGCAATGAAATCATGCCGTTCAATTTGGCAAATTCTTCCACTTTGTTTCTAACGTCATCAGCACCTGATTTACTCAATTCTTCAAAAATGAAGAAATCTGATTTGTCTTTGAATTTAGACTTTAATACATAGGTGGCAAATATAGAATTCATCACTGAGTGCATGTTGGCACTTATAATATGAATTGGTCTGTCTAATAAATCATTTGTTTTAAGAACCTCTTTAATATTAGTAGCCCAAATTTCACCGTGAATATGATGCCCTAATCGTTCTCTTAAAATCGGACTAAAAGTGATGGTTCTTTTGTTGTTTTCAACCACTTCTTCAATCGCAAGTTTCCCTAACCAATAAATAACATGTAAAAAACGGTCTGGTTTTTCTGTTGTTCCAAAAGCATCATAAATATCTAAAATTTCTACGAATGTTCTTCCTAAAATATTTGCCGTATGCGAAATTGTTTTTTCTTTATCAGCTAGAGTTAATTTTTTATTAGATAAAACCGCTTGTTCTAGTTTTTTCCAATCTCGAGAAACCTCAGCATTTTCATCAAATAATACCCTATCTTTAATTTTATGAGATTCTATAAAAATAAAAGTTAAATGGGTTAATATATCATAAATATCAGACCTTCCTCGGGTAATTTCTACATTCATTTGTTCGTCATCAATTCGATAACAGTTTCTTCTTCTTTTCGGTGGAATTATCGCTTGAAAATGGGATTTTGAGTAGCCTTCATCTGAAGTTAAATTGATGAAACGGCATTCTTCAATCCCTATTGGAAGTCTTTCAATTACATACAAAAGTCCGCTTAATTCTACTTTATCTTCTGCAATAGTCCCATATATTTCTGGGCGAAGCGACAATAGTGCCTCACGAAGTGTTTCTCCAGAAACTCCCATTGGTTTATAGAATCCTCTATTAAACAAATGGCGCATTGTAATGTATAATTTCTCAACTGCACTCGATGATTCTTGTGCTCTTGAACGGACAATATTCTTGATTTCTTTCATATGGATTTTATTTATTAACTTACAAATGTAAGGTTTTTATGGTTTAGTTGGTTAAAACCAAATTTATTGCGGGTTCATAAACCTTAATTTTACCGGATTGTGAAGTTGTTTTATCGATTGATTGTCTATTCCATTTCCCGCCTGAAAAAGTAAATAAATAGTCTCTTTCAACATAATTATACAATACCAACGGGTAATAAATTACTTGAATCGTTGTTTTCTGAGTATTTGAATTGACAATCGTTTTTTCTAATTTGTTTTTAGAAATTAATAGCTTTTCAAAACCTATGAAAAGCCCCGTTTTTGGCATTATCAAATTCAAATCAGTTAAATCAAAACTATTTCGAACTACCCCTTTCTGAATAATAACAATGTAATCTTTTGTGAGTAATTCCTCACCAGGAAAACCATTTGCATCAGCCTTATAAAAATGGATTTTAACGGTGGCATTGTCAATCCTGCTATCGGTTAAAATGCTCACTTTCTTAATGAATTTGGTCTTTTTGTAAGCGGCTTCGTAGGGGAAAAATTTTACGTCAATTCGCGGTCCGTTATCGAAAGCTTCTAAAATAGAATTATTGATTTGTCCGATTTCTATTTTTTTAGTTTCAAAATGTCGGGCGATTACCACTTCGTCCAATTGAAACAAAACCGCTTTCATAATTACATTAGAAACATCAGAGGCTTTTATGATTCTTTTTTCAAATCCCAAAATAGAAAATATCAAGTTTTTATTTGCGGAAGCAGCAATCGAAAACTCCCCGTTTTCTTCAGAAGTAGTTCCGATATTCTCATTTTCAACCCAAATATTCACATACGGAATGGGCTTACCCGATTCGTCAACTACAACGCCTTTGGTTTGAGCGGAAACAAAATAACTTATTAATAGAAATACCAACCAAAGTTTTTTTTCTAGCATCATTTCTCTATTCTGTTTTTAATAAATCGGCAATCGTTCTGTCGTTACTCAACCTTGGTATTTTGTTTTGTCCGCCCAATTTACCTATCGATTTCATATAGTCTTGGAAACCATTTTTAGCTACTTTAGTAACCACCAATTTTTGTAAAACTTTCCCCACAATCAAGTCGTTATAGTAGGTATTTTGGGTTCTCATTGCGTTGTCTATCGCTTCCGCAAATGCTATTTTGTTTTCAGGTTCTTTTTCAAATTCTATAAACCATTCATGGTAAGGCAAACCATCCGAAGGCGTAATTTGTGGTGCAACGGTAAATTCATTAATTTGAATTGAGGTGTTTTCCATAGCCTGTTTCAAAGCAAATTCAACTTCTTTTCCAATCACGTGTTCTCCAAAAGCAGAAATGAAATGTTTTATTCGTCCAGAAACTATAACACGATAGGGTTTTAAAGAAGTAAATTGAACGGTATCGCCAATATTATAACCCCAAAGTCCAGCGTTGGTTGAAATTATCAAAACATAATTTACGTTTAATTCAACTTCACCAATAGTATATCGCCTTGGGCTTTCGGTAAAAAACTCTTCGGATTTAATAAATTCGTAGAAAATTCCAGAGTTTAAAAGCAATAACATTCCCTTTTCTATTTGCGAATCTTGGTAGGCAAAAAACCCTTCCGAAGCGGGAAATAATTCTATAGAATCAACTTTACGACCAATTAAATTCTCAAATTTTGCTCGATAAGGCTCAAAATTTACTCCTCCATATATGAATAAATTAAAGTTTTTGAATAGATCTCCAACGGGTTTTCCTCCTTTTTGATGTAACTTTTCAAAATACATTTGTACCCAAGACGGAATTCCTGAAATCACCGTCATGTTTTCATGGAACGTTTCTTCAACAATAGCATCCACTTTGGTTTCCCAATCTTCAATGCAATTAGTTTCAAAGGATGGCATTCTATTTTTTTGTAAATATTTAGGTACAAAATGGGCAACAATTCCTGATAATCTTCCTATTTGAATACCATTTTTTTCTTCTAAAATTGGACTTCCTTGAAGAAAAATCATTTTCCCGTTTACAAAATCTGCATTTCCAGTTTCGTATATATAATGTAAAATGGCGTTTCGAGCGGCTTCAATGTGATACGGCATCGATTCCTTGGTTAGTGGAATGTATTTTGCACCAGAAGTGGTTCCTGAAGTTTTAGCAAAATACAACGGTTTTCCTTTCCAAAGTACGTTTTCCTCGCCTTGAACCACTCGGTCAACATATGGTTTTAAAGCTTCGTAATCACGAATAGGTACTTTTTTTGTGAAATCTTGAAATGTATTTATAGTATCAAAATGATGATCAATACCAAACTGCGTTTTTTTAGCTTGACTAATAATCTTTTTAAAAACCATCTGCTGTGTTTCAACTGGATTATCTGCCCAAGATTTAGTTTGTTTATAAATAGATTTAGCAAATTGTTTAGCTAAGAAGGATTTTAAAGACATTTATACCTTTTTTTATTGCTTATTTAAGCTATTATTTTCCTTTTTTTTCTTTTGAGAGTAATTTTTCTTCTTGTAAAATTTGTTCTCTCAGTTGTAATTCCGCTTTGGAGGGTTCATCATTTTTAATTGTAGAATTAATTTTGTCTGAATTCATAATAGAATCTTTATTAATTTGCTCATATTCTAAATCTCCATTTAGTACTTTAACCACCGATTTTAAATAGGCGTCGTTTTTCTTTAAAGCTAATGCCAATGAATCGGATTTTAAAGCTAATTCTGTCGCTTCTTTCCTTAATTTAGTAGAAGCATATCCAGGAATATATTCTCGAAGAGGGGTAAATGCAATAATATAAGTGGTAAAAAAAATGATTAGTATTGCTGCTGTTGAGGCTACAACAAAAACATTCATTAAGGTTAATCTTAAAGAAAAAATTTCTTCAAAAGTGTCTTCATTTAAAATAACCAAACGGTTTTTTGTAAATAATTTTCTCTTTAGTATTTTCCTTTTATTTATTTTTTCTGACATATTGTTATAATAATTACTACAAATATAATGATAAAACAATCATAGCTAAATTAAGATTTTAAACTGTTATTTATAATAATTATAACTACAACATATAAATTTGTTAGTGAGAAAAAAAAAATACCAATATTTCTATTTACCTTTGTTCTAGAAATTAATTTTAATTTGCGAAAGCATAAAATATAGTGTTATGGGAAGATTAGGACCAACTGAAATAATTTTAATCGTTGCTGTAATTTTGTTAATGTTTGGAGGTAAAAAAATTCCAGAATTAATGAAAGGATTAGGAACTGGAATTAAAGAATTCAAAAATGCATCAAAAGATAATTCTTCTACAGAAAAAAAAGAAGAAGAAAAATAGTTAATTTTAAGAAAATTAACAACCTATTTTGTTTATTCTATTTTGGTGTCTTCCTCCTTCAAAGTCGGTATTAAGAAAAGTTTGAACCATTTCTAATACTTGAGGTATTGAAGTAAATCGAGCTGGAATACTTATAATATTAGCATCATTATGTTGGCGCGCTAATACAGCAATCTCTTTATTCCAACACAATGCAGCTCTTATTCCTTGGTGTTTATTTGCTGTCATTGCTATTCCATTTCCGCTACCACAAATGATAATTCCAAAATCAGAAACTTTTTTCTCTACATCTAATGCTACAGGGTGAGCAAAATCAGGATAATCCACACTATCTTTAGAATCAGTACCATAATTTATAACTTCATATCCATTTGCTTTTAGCATTTCAACTATTGCTATTTTATATTCTGGGCCTGCGTGGTCATTTCCAATAGAAATTTTCATAACTAAAATTATTGTTTATTTTTTACAAATTTACCAAATCTTAACTGGTAATTGAGGTAATAAATTAAATAAATTATAAACACCTAATAATCAATACTTATTAAATTTTATCTATTTATTTTATATAATAAATATGTTAATTTTTTATAATGTTAATATAAATTCTTAACTTATTGATAATCAGTTTATATTAATTTAACATTAAATGTTTATAACTTTATATATAAAATAATAAGTTTTTTTTGAGGTTTGATAAAAATTTATAAGCAAAAATTACTTTGAATAAAACAATAAAAGTTTGAATAATTTTTATAAAAGTTATTACAAATTATTTTCTGTTTATTAACAAATTTTGAAATTTGAATTATCTACAAAATAGTGTTGTTTTTAATTATTAACCGTTGTTAATTAAAATTAAAAATTCTTAATTTCAAACTGTTTTATATAAAATTAGGTTGTTTATAACTTGTGGTAAATAATTATAACTTAATATTTCATATATATGAAATAAACTTATAATAACTATTAACAAGCAATAATAACCATTATAAAATAATTTTAAATTAAATTTTATTTTTATTGTTTTTAGTACTTGTTGATAACATTAATCTTAAATTTTATATTTTTTTTAAAATATCATCTTAATTTAGATTTTTGAAATTTATCTTATTAAATTATTTTAATTTATTTAATAATAATATTTATCTACAATGAACTGTAAAGTATTTTGTAAATTTCAACCTTATAAGAAAGAACTATGAGTAAAAGATTAAGAAAATCAGATAAAAATAAGCTTGATTTTACAAAAAAAATATTAAAAATACTAAATCAAAATAGTAATAAATCCTTCAACTACAAACAAATAGCAGCTAAATTAGAATTAGATGATACACAAAGTAGAAATCAAATAATTAAAGATTTAAAGATTTTAGCAGCTCAAAAACAAATTACAGAATCAGAACCTGGAAAATATTTAATTATTGAAAGTAGTAAAGATTATTCAGAAGGTGTAATTGATATGACTGGAAGAAAAACAGCCTACTTTATTTCTCCAGATTTTAAAGATGATGTATTTATTCCAACCAATAATTTAAATCATGCTTTAGATGGTGATAAAGTAAAAGTATATGTTTACAATCGTAGAAAAGGAAAACGTGTAGAAGGTGAAGTAATTGAAATAATAGAAAGAAAGAAAACTGATTTTGTTGGGGTAATTGATATTCAGAAAAACTTTGCATTTGTATCGACTGCAAATCCTAAAATGTATACTGATATTTTTATTTCAAAAGATAAATTAGGAGATGCTGAAAACGGTGATGTAGTTTTAGTTCAGATAGAAGATTGGCCTACAAGAGCTGATAGTCCTTTTGGAAAAGTAATTAAAATTTTAGGAAAACAAGGAGAACATAACACTGAAATTCACGCTATTTTAGCTGAATATGGCTTACCTGCAGAATTTCCATTAGAAGTAGAATTATACGCTAAAAAAATAGACACCTCAATAAAAGAAAGTGAAATAAAAAAAAGGAGAGATTTTCGTGATACTTTAACTTTTACTATTGATCCAAAAGACGCTAAAGATTTTGATGATGCATTATCTTTTAAAAAATTAGAAAATGGAAATTACGAAGTTGGAATTCATATTGCCGATGTTTCCTACTATTTACAAGAAGGTACTATATTAGATGATGAAGCTTACCAACGCGCCACTTCTATATATTTAGTAGATCGTGTAGTTCCAATGTTACCGGAAGTATTATCTAATTTTGCTTGTTCCTTACGACCAAATGAAGAAAAATATACCTTCTCCGCTATTTTTGAAATAAACGAAAAAGCGCAAGTAATAAATAATTGGTTTGGAAGAACGGTAATTTATTCTAATCAACGATTTGCCTACGAGGAAGCACAATATATTATTGAAACTAACAATAATATTATTCCAATAGAAACATCAATAACTGGAGCTGCTTATAAAGTTTCAGATGAGATTGTAAATGCTATTATTAAATTAGATGAATTAGCTAAAATTTTAAGAAAAAATAGAATGGCTCAAGGTGCTATTTCATTTGATAAAGTAGAAGTGAAATTCAATTTAAATACCAATCATGAACCTATAGGGGTTTTCTTTAAAACTTCAAAAGATGCAAATCATTTGATTGAAGAATTCATGCTTTTAGCAAATAAAAAAGTAGCAGAATTTATAGGAAAACAAAAGAAAACTTTTATTTATAGAATTCACGATGAACCTAATGATGATAAATTAATAGCGCTTCAAAATGTGATTTCAAAATTTGGTTACAGTATTAATTTTAAATCAAAAGGCGATATTTCAATGTCTTTAAATAAATTATTAAACGACGTTCAAGGTCAAAAAGAGCAGAATTTAATAGATACTTTAGCGATTCGAAGTATGAGTAAAGCTAAATATTCAACTGATAATATTGGACATTACGGATTAGCATTTGATTACTATTCTCATTTTACATCACCCATTCGTCGTTATCCAGATGTTATGGTACATCGATTACTACAATATTATTTAGATGGTGGAAAATCAGCAGATGAAGAAACTTATGAAATTAAATGTTTACACTCATCAAATATGGAAAATCTAGCAACACATGCCGAGCGCGACAGTATAAAATACATGCAAGTTCGCTATATGCAAGACCATAAAGATCAAGAATTTTTAGGAGTAATTTCAGGAGTTACCGAGTGGGGAATTTTCGTAGAAATTATAGAAAACAAATGTGAGGGAATGGTAAGAATCAGAGAAATTAAAGATGATTATTATACTTTTGATGAAAAACAATATGCTTTAGTTGGCGCTACAACACATAATTTATTGCAATTAGGAGATGAAATTTATGTAAAAGTAAAAAACGCCGATTTAGTTAAAAAACAATTAGATTTTCATTTTATAAGAGAAAAAGAATAATTTTAAATTCATTTTTTAATTATATATTTGAATATAACAATCAATAAAATTAAATGATTCAAGATATTTTAACAGCCATTCCACTTGGAATATTTTTAAGTTTTTTAATTGGCCCAGTTTTCTTTGTATTACTTGAAACTAGTGCTGTTAAAGGATTTAAAGCTGCTTTAGTTTTTGACTTGGGAGTAGTTTTTGCTGATATTTTATTTATATTGATTGCTTATTTTAGCAGTTATAAATTAATACAGAATTTAAAAAACGACCCTGCAATATTTATTTTCGGAGGAATTTTAATGCTCACATATGGAATAATCTCTTTTATTAAACTTAATAAATTAAAAAACGAAGTTTCTGAAGAAGAGATTAAAATAGTCTTCCAAAAAATAAATTACCAAGCCTTATTCATTAAAGGATTTTTATTGAATTTTATTAATGTTGGCGTTTTACTTTTCTGGTTTTTAATATTAATTACGGTAGGACCAAAACTAGAATTAGAAACTTCCAGAATGATTACTTTTTTCGGTTCCTTAATTATTACTTATTTAATTGTTGATATGGGTAAAATATTATTAGCCAAACAATTAAAACATAAAATGACTCCAAAAAACATCCTAAATATAAAAAAGATAATTAGTGTTTTATTGATACTTTTTGGAATAGCTATAATGCTTCAAGGATGGTTTCCTAGCGATCAAAAAATAGTAAAAAAGGCGCTGGAGAAGATAGAGTAGAACCCAAAAAAATTAAAAAAACCACATTTCAAGATCTTTGAAGTATCTAATCTTTACTGATTCTAACCTTACTTTAATTATTTTTTTTCAATATACTATCCTTCGTCAGAATGACATATAAAAAAACCCTCAAGTTTCCTTGAAGGCTTTAGAATCATATCGTTCGGATTCGAACATAACTTTAATCAATTTTTTCTAAAAATTTAAACAAAAAAACCCTCAAGTTTCCTTGAAGGCTTTAGAGGCATCGTCCGGATTCGAACCGGAGTAGGAGCTTTTGCAGAGCCCAGCCTAGCCGCTCGGCCACGACGCCATTATTTAACGGATTGCAAATATAGAAATTATTTTGAATTTTAAATTTTATATCTTCAATTATTTAATTTGGTATTAAATCCTAATTTCTATATTCTTCCAATTCAATACTAACAGCTTCAACATCTCCACCAATTGGCGGATTTAATTTGGAAACCCGTAATAGAATTCTAGATACCGAAGGGATTTCAGCAAAAGTTCTCACAATAATTCTGTGTCCTACATGCTCTAATAAATTCGATCGGATTGCCATTTCCTCCACTACAATTCGGTTCAACAACACATAATCAACCGTATCTTTTAGGTTGTCTGAAAGGCACGATTTTCTTAAATCAGTTTTAATTTCTAAATCAACTGAGTAATTCGAACCTATTTTACTTTCTTCAACCAAACACCCGTGAAAGGAAAACGTTCTTATATTTTGTAATTTTATAGTACCCATTTTGTTTTTTGTTTAAATGTTTAAGGTTTAAAGTTAAGTGTTTAAGAATTGAAGTTCTTTTGCATTCCTTAGTTTTTTTATCGGTTTATTGATAAACATTAAACAATAAACCTTAAACTTTTTTACCTTTGCTAAAATTAAATAAAAATTATGTCAACCGAAGATAAATCGCTTCATTTTATTGAACAAATTATAGAAGATAGCTTAACAAGTGGTTTTCCTCAAGATAAATTACGCTTTCGATTTCCACCAGAACCCAACGGCTATCTGCATATTGGCCATGCCAAATCAATTTGTTTGAATTTTGGATTAGGATTGCGCTACAATGCGCCGGTTAATCTGCGTTTTGACGATACCAATCCCGCAAAAGAAGAACAAGAATATGTTGACGCTATAAAAGAAGATTTGCAATGGCTTGGTTTTGAATGGGCTGAAGAAAGATACGCGTCAGATTATTTTCAACAATTATACGATTGGGCAGTTGAAATGATAAAAAAAGGAAAGGCCTATGTTGACAGCCAATCCTCTGAAGAAATGGCTACTCAAAAAGGAACACCTACACAACCAGGAGTTGACGGACCTTACAGAAATCGTTCGATAGAAGAAAATTTATCTTTATTTGAAGCGATGAAAAATGGTGATTTCCCAGAAGGAAGTCACGTTTTGAGAGCTAAAATTGACATGAAATCTACCAATATGTTGATGCGCGATCCTTTGATGTATCGTATTTTACACCGCCATCACCACAGAACAGGAAACGATTGGAAAATCTATCCAATGTACGATTACGCTCACGGCGAAAGCGACTATATTGAACAAATATCACATTCTATTTGCACACTCGAATTTGTAATGCACCGCGAATTGTACAATTGGTTTTTAGATCAGATTTGCACTGAATCAAGTTCAGTGTCTAACACATATAAAGTAAGACCAAACCAATACGAATTTGCAAGATTGAACTTGAATTATACTGTAATGAGTAAACGAAAGCTCCTACAATTAGTTCAAGAAAATATTGTAAATGGTTGGGACGATCCCAGAATGCCAACCATTTCAGGATTAAGAAGACGTGGATATACCGCGAATTCTATTCGTAAATTCTGCGAAACCATTGGAGTTGCTAAGCGCGAAAATGTTATTAACGTTTCGCTTTTAGAATTTTGCTTGCGCGAAGATTTAAATAAAACAGCTCCTCGAGTTATGGCCGTTTTAGATCCTGTGAAAGTGGTAATTACCAATTATCCTGAAGGGAAAGAAGAATTATTAGACGCCGAAAACAACCAAGAAGATGAAAGTGCAGGTTATAGAAAAGTACCGTTTTCAAGAGAAATATATATCGAAAGAGAAGACTTTTTAGAAGAAGCGCCCGCTAAATTTTTCCGCTTGTCTTTAGGTCGAGAAGTCCGTTTGAAAAACGCGTATATCATTAAAGGGGAAAGCGTTGTAAAAGATGCAGCAGGTAATATTGCCGAAATTCACGTTACTTACGACAGCGATAGTAGAAGCGGAAGCGGAAGCGAAGCAAGTCAGAAAAAAGTGGCAGGAACCTTACATTGGGTTTCGATTAAGCACGCTATTCCAGCCGAAGTTAGAATGTACGATCGTTTGTTTATTGATGAAGCGCCAGACAGTCACAAAGAGAAAAACTTCCTAGAATTTATGAATCCTAATTCTTTACAAATCGTAAAAGGCTTCGTAGAACCTAGTTTGGCAAACGTTAACCCAGGAGATAAATTCCAATTCCAACGCATTGGATATTTCAACGTTGATAAGGATTCAACCGCTGAAAATTTGGTATTCAATCGAACTGTTGGATTGAAAGACGCTTGGGAAGAAAAAGGCAAAAAAGAAGAAAATTTATTGATGTCGATGCAAAAAGAGATTAATAAATATGTAAAAGAAAAAGACGATGCTGTTGCAAATGTTACTCTTGATGTTATAATAAAAACCATAAAAAGCATCGATAATTTCAGTTTGATTTGTCAAACGATTATTAAAAACGTGAAAAACGATAATAATGCGTTATTGTTTTCAAATTTGATTTTACATTTTTCTGAAAAAGTTAATTTTAAAGATATCGATTCTGATGTTTTAACAAAATTATATTCCATGTCCTTAAAAAGTCAAATGCCCGCAGTTCGAGTTTTTGCGATTCGCAATTTGAAAAATGACACCGATAATTTTAACGTTTTTAATTTACAACTTTCAGAATTAAGACAGTCTGAAAAGAATGAAATAGTTTTAGAAGAACTGAAATAATAATTTTTTATTCCAAATATAAAAGCGCCCAATTGAGGCGCTTTTTCTATTATTGATTTTAACTATCGAATGAAGTTGAGTTATAAATTTAAATGATTAAAATTGGCCTTTATAGCTGAGTTTTTAAGAGTTTTTTTAATTTTTAGGGCAAATCGCTTGTCTTTTTAAAAACAATTAATTCTACGCTTTTATTTTAAGTTTTGACTAAGGTTTTCTTTAGTTTTCCAAAAACCAACCTATAAAACCGAAATTGCTTTTTGAATTCGATTGATCGTTTCTTGTTTTCCGATAAATGCAGCGATATCAAAAAGATGTGGCCCTTTTAATGCGCCAACCAAACTCAATCGAAACGGTTGCATAATTTTTCCAATTCCAATTTCATTTTCAGCCATCCAATCTTTTACGATGGTTTCTATTTTCTCTGAACAAAAATCATTAATACTTTCCAAAACAAGAATTAATTGTTTCATCAAATCGCCAGTATCTTCTTTCCAGTTTTTTGTTGCTTTTTCATCGTAGGAAGTAGGCGCTTCGAAAAAGTAATCAGAAAGCGACCAAAATTCAGATACGAAATTTGCACGTTCTTTTATTAAAGAAACTAGTTTTGTTAATCGCTCTTCAGAAATAGAAATTCCTTTCGATTCTAAAAACGGCGCATATGATTTTGCTAAATCTACATCGCTTTGCATTTGTAAATAATGATGATTGAACCATTTGTTTTTTTCAGGATCAAATTTTGCCCCCGCTTTATGTACACGAGTTAAATCGAATTTTTTTACTAACTCTTCTAAAGAAAACAATTCTTGTTCTGTTCCGTCATTCCACCCCAATAAGGCCAAAAAGTTAATTACCGCTTCAGGGTAAAATCCCGTTTCTCTATAGCCTGATGAAATTCCTTCGTTTGTTTTCCATTCTAAAGGGAATACCGGAAACCCTAATTTGTCTCCATCACGTTTGGATAATTTCCCATTTCCTACAGGTTTTAAAATAAGTGGCAAGTGAGCAAATTCTGGCGCTTCCCAACCCAATGCACGGTACAATAAAACGTGTAAAGGCATTGATGGCAACCATTCTTCCCCTCGAATCACGTGAGAAGTTTCCATTAAATGATCGTCCACAATGTTCGCTAAATGGTAGGTAGGCATCCCATCACTTTTAAATAATACTTTATCGTCTAATAAATTAGTATCAAACTTTATATCTCCTCTGATAATGTCGTGCAAATACAAAGTCTTATTAGTAGGGGTTTTAAAACGGATTACATATTCCTCTCCATTTGCAATTCTCTTTTCCGTTTCTTCATTTGAAATAACTAAAGAAGTATCTAATTTTTCTCGATTATGATGATTGTAAATAAAAGTTTTGCCTTGTTCTTCATGTTGTTTTCTATGTGAATCTAGTGCTTCTGCAGTATCAAAAGCATAATATGCCCAACCTGAATTAATCAACTGATCTGCATATTGTTTGTACAAATGCTTTCTTTCACTTTGACGATAAGGTCCAAATTTTTCATTTTTCTCAATCGTTTCATCAGGTGAAATTCCTAGCCATTCCAAAGCTTCCAAAATATAACTTTCAGCTCCAGGAACAAATCTATTTTGATCGGTATCTTCAATTCTTAAAAAGAAAACACCGTCATTTTTTTTGGCAAATAAATAATTAAATAACGCGGTGCGAACCCCACCAATATGTAATGGTCCTGTGGGGCTTGGCGCAAAACGAACACGAACTTGCTTTGACATTTTTATAAATTTTTAGCAAAGATAACTAGAAGTTGGCAGTTAGGAGTTTTTCTATAAAAAAAAGAAAATAAAAGCTACTTCATTTCTAGAGGAACTCTTTTATTCATAACCTTAAACCAAAGCGGCGGAAAAAAAGACAAAACCATCGATGTTGGGTAACCATAAGGCATTTGTGGAGAAACATCATGATATTCCAGAATTTGATATTTCTTTTGAGATTTATAATGGTGATCACTGTGACGTGTGAGTTCATAAAGAATAATTCTTCCTAGAATATGATTTGAATTCCACGAATGTTTCTCGGTTACACGTTCAAATCTTCCGGAGGCCAGCCGGTTTCTTTTTAATCCATAATGCTCAATATAATTGATGGTTTCTAACAAAAGGAAACCAACTATTCCGGCAAATGACGCCAACAAAAATCCTTTAACTCCAAAGACAATATAGATAATACTTAAATAACTAATTTGAATAATTGTAAACCAAAACATATCATTTTTTAAAGAAAAGAAATATACATTATTAAATGTGTTTAATTTTTTTTGAATTTTCCAAGCCTTTTTATACGTCCCGGTCACGGTTTGAAACCAAAAAGCATATAGATTTTGATTGTATGCTGCTGTTGACGGATCTTCGGGAGTCGCAACATGTAAATGATGCCCGTGGTTGTGCTCAATAAAAAAATGCATATAATGGCTTGGAATTAAAAGTGTTTTTCCAAGTATTTTTTCAAAAAGAGTTGTTCTATGGCCTAATTCATGTGCTACATTTATTCCGTTAGCTCCAAGAATAATTCCCAAACTTATAAGTATTCCAATAATTTCAGACAGTGACAAATTAGTCTGAGTAATTTTATACAAACAAAATAATAGAGCTCCATAAACTATAGGTACATTTAAGTACAGTAAAACATCATATAATTTATTTGTTATTCTTTCAGAAACAGACTCCTCGTCATAATTTTTTTCGTCAATCGGCAAGAGTAATTCTAGAAACGGAATCACAACAAAAGCAAAAATTAATGCCGAAAAAGACCAGTAACCTCCAATATAAATACCTAAAACACCAACAACAGGAATGCTATAAGCCCATAAATATTTCATAGTCATTTTTTTTCTAAAATTACTAAAACTTTTGTAATCTCCAACTGACTAGGGATTCGAAACTTTTAACGTTTTCTGATTAAGATAAATTTGTACTTTTGAGGGGTATTTAAACATGCAGCAAATTTTGGAGCAGTCAAATTTTATTTTTCAAAAGCTAGATTTTTTTATCAAGAAATTTTATGCCAATGAACTAATTAAGGGATGTATTTTCTTTGTTGGTTTAGGATTGTTGTATTTTTTGTTCACGCTTTTTATAGAATATTTCCTATGGTTGAAACCAATGGGAAGAACGATATTGTTTGTGCTTTTCATATTAGTCGAAAGCTTCTTGCTTATTAGATTTGTTGCTTTTCCAATATTTAAATTATTTAAACTTCAAAAGGGAATTAATTTTAATGAAGCATCCTCAATTATAGGAACACATTTCACCGAAGTAGATGATAAATTAATTAATTTTCTTCAACTTTCGGAAAATAATAATCAGGATAAATCAGAATTACTTTTAGCTTCCATCGATCAAAAGGCAAAATTACTAAGCCCAATTCCGTTTAGCAACGCGATAAATTTCAATGTAAACAAGAAATATTTGCCGCTAGCCATTCTCCCGATTTTGTTTTTCTTGTTTTTCTATGTTTCAGGAAACAGCTATGTAATTTCTCAAAGTTTTGAACGAGTGGTTAATTTTAAAAAGCAATTTTTACCGCCAGCGCCATTTAAATTAGTAGTACTAAATAAGGAATTGCAAACCGAACAAAACATAGATTATATCATCAAAGTAAGGTCGGAAGGGAAAATAATCCCCGAAAATGTTATGATTAACATCGGTTCTGAAAGTTACTTTATGGAAAGCAATGGACGTGGAGAGTTCCAATATAAAATTGAAAAACCAAATTCTAACGTTACTTTTTTTATGGAGGCCAATGGCGTCAATTCTTCGGAGTATGAGTTAAATGTGATAAACGTTCCTGCAATCACCAATTTAGAAATGACCCTTAATTTCCCTTCCTATTTAAATAAGAAATCAGAAACTATAAAAGGAACAGGCAACGCTATTATTCCTGAAGGCACCTCGGTTACTTGGAAAATTAGCACCGTAGCAACCCAAAGCGTAAATTGGACCGATACGAAATCTAAATTATCTTTTTTAAAAAAGGAGAACCTATTCAGATTATCTAAAAACATCTCTCAAAATACAGAATACAATATTATCACTTCAAATAATAAAGTTAAAGATTATGAACGTTTAAGTTACCAGATATCAGTAATTAAAGATCAATTTCCAACAATCAATGTGAATCACGCACCCGACAGCTTGAAGGTTCCTAAAAACTATGTTTTAGGCCAAGTTTCGGATGATTATGGACTCAGTAAACTGCAAATAGTATATTACGAAAAGAACCAACCTCAAACTCAAAAAAGAGGCTTTATTTCAGTTAAAAAAGACATTTATGATCAATTTATATTTGCGTTTCCTAGCAACCTTCCGGTAGAGCAAGGAATTGCTTATGAATATTATTTCGAAGTTTTTGATAATGATGCCATTCATAATTATAAAAGCTCTAGATCGGCGGTGTTTTACAACAGAATCGAGACTGATCAGGAAAAGGAAGAGAAAATTTTACAAGAGCAAAATAACAATATCAACAGCTTAGAAAAGTCTTTGAAAAACCAAGATAAGCAAATTTCAGAAATTGAAAAGTTGCAAAAAAGTGGCAATGAGAAAGAGAGTTTAGAGTTTAAAGACCAACAAAAAATCAACGATTTTATTAAACGTCAAAAGCAACAAGACGAAATTATGAAAGAGTTTTCTAAAAAAATGGAAGAAAACCTAGATAAATTCAAGTCAGATAAAAAAGATGAATTTAAAGAAGAACTTCAAAAAAGATTGGAAAACGCCGACAAAGAATTAGAAAAAAACAAGAAACTTCTAGACGAACTTAAAGAGTTAAATGACAAAATTAATAGCGAAGAATTGTTTGAGAAATTAGAAAAATTCAAACAAATTACCAAAAATCAAACTAAAACTTTAGAGCAATTAGTTGAGCTTACCAAGAAATATTACGTAGAGAAAAAGGCCGAACAAATTGCCGACAACCTGAATAAATTGGCCGACAAACAGGATAAATTAGCTGAAAGCGAAAAAGAAAATAAAGTAGAAAAGCAAGAAGCTATCAATAAAGAGTTTGATAAAATCCAACAAGATTTGAAAGATTTGGAAAAAGAAAATAAAGAACTAAAAACGCCGGTAGATATCCCGAACAATGCCGATAAACAAAAAAATATTGACGATGATTTGAAAAAAGCCACAGACGAATTGCAAAAACAAAACCAGTCAAAAGCCAAGCCAAAACAGAAAAGCGCCTCAAAGAAAATGAAAGAAATGAGTGGCGAAATGATGGAAGGCATGGCGGCCGCAGAAATGGATCAGCTTGAAGAGGATGTAAAAATGCTCCGCCAAATATTAGATAATTTACTTGCATTTTCTTTTTCTCAAGAAGATTTAATGAAGCAATTTAAAGGATTAAAACGAGGTTCTCCTTCTTTTAATAAGGATTTAAAAACGCAGCAAAATCTAAAACAACAATTCAAACATGTTGACGACAGTTTGTTTGCAATGTCACTCAGAAACCCAAAAATCGCCGAAAACGTGACTAAAGAAATAGGAAACGTTCATTATAATATAGACAAAGCACTAGGAAGTTTTGTTGATTCTCAAATATCAAAAGGGCTTTCTCACCAGCAATATGTTATTTCTGCCTCAAATAAACTAGCTGATTTTCTAAGTGACGCATTAAATAATATGCAAACCGAAATGAAAATGTCGGGTTCTGGCAAAGGAGGCAAGCCAAAACCAGGAAAAGGTCAAGGGTCGGGAATGCAACTTCCAGACATCATCAAAAAGCAACAGGGACTTGGCGAAAAGATGAAAGACGGAATGAAAAAAGGCAATAAGCCCGGAGAGGGTACCAAGCCTGGAGAGGGTGAAAAAGGCAGGTCAAAAGGCGATGGAAAACCGGGAAGCGGAACTTCAACTAGTGGCGAAGAAGGTGATGACGGCGAAGGAAATGCGGGCGAAATCATGAAAATTTATCAAGAGCAAAAGCAACTCCGCGAGGCGTTAGAAAACGCCTTAAATAAAGAAGGAATCGGAGGTAACGGAAAAAATGCAGTTGAACAAATGAAGCAAATAGAAAAGCAATTATTAAATAAAGGCTTTAATAACGAGACGCTTCAAAAAATATTAAATTTACAATACGAGCTGTTAAAATTGGAAAAAGCAACCCAACAACAAGGCGAAGAAAAGAAGCGCCAATCTCAAACCAACAAAAAAGAATTCAACAATCAAAGCAAACCACTTCCTGTAAATTTACAAGAATATATCAATAGCATTGAAATTTTAAACCGACAAACCTTACCTTTGCGATCAAATTTTAACCAAAAGGTTCAAGAATATTTTAAAAACAATGATTAGTTTTAATTACGAAACCGATTTTGAATTGCACAACGAGTCTCATTTTACCCAATGGCTCTCAGCAGTAATTCTTTCTGAAAACAAAAAAGAAGGCGAAATTAATTACATTTTTTGTGACGACGACTATTTATTGAAACTAAACCAGCAGTATTTAGATCATGACACGCTTACAGACATAATAAGTTTCGACTATTCCGTTGGAAATGAGCTAAATGGAGATATTTTTGTGTCTGTTGAAAGGGTAAAAGAGAACGCATCCGAATTCAATGTTACTTTCCAGGAAGAAATCCAACGCGTTTTGGTTCATGGAATTTTGCATTTTAGCGGATATAGAGACAAAACCAAATCCGACGAACTTGTTATGAGATCTAAAGAGGAAGAAAAAATGAAAATGTTTCACGTGGAACAATAATTTGCAGAAGCGAATTTTTAGGCTTCTCGAGAATTTATTTTGCCGCGTTCATTCCAAATCTCTCGAAAAAATTCTCGAGGATTTTCCTTTCAATCGGGGCTAATTATTTTTTGTATTTTTGCATTTGAATTGTCAAAAAAAAATGTTTCACGTGAAACATAGTTATAACGATTATTAAATTTAAAGAAATTGTTTCAAGATACCTACGATGTTATTGTTGTTGGCGCAGGCCATGCCGGTTCAGAAGCCGCTGCCGCTGCCGCGAATCTAGGTGCCAAAACTTTATTGGTTACCATGAGCTTGCAGAACATTGCCCAAATGTCATGTAATCCTGCAATGGGAGGAATTGCAAAAGGACAAATTGTAAGAGAAATAGACGCGCTTGGAGGTTATTCTGGAATTGTTTCTGATAAAACTGCGATCCAATTCAAAATGCTAAATAAGTCGAAAGGGCCTGCCATGTGGTCTCCAAGAGTTCAAAGCGATCGTATGCGTTTTGCCGAAGAATGGAGATTAATGTTGGAGCAAACTCCAAATCTTGACTTTTATCAAGAAATGGTTGCGGGATTAATTATCGAAAACGGACAAATTAAAGGAATCAAAACCTCATTAGGAATTCAAATAAAAGCCAAAACGGTAGTGCTCACTAATGGTACGTTCCTTAATGGTTTAATCCACATAGGAGAAAAACAATTTGGAGGAGGTAGAGCCGGCGAAAGTGCTGCATACGGAGTAACCGAAGATTTAGTAAATGCAGGTTTTGAGTCCGGAAGAATGAAAACAGGGACCCCACCAAGAGTAGACGGAAGATCATTGGACTATTCTAAAATGAATGAGGAAAAAGGCGATTTAAAACCAGATAAATTCTCTTATTCAGATATTACTCATCCGCTAACTCATCAGAAATCGTGTTATATGACCTATACTTCTTTGGATGTTCACGACATATTAAGAGAAGGTTTTGACAGATCTCCGATGTTTAATGGAAGAATTAAAAGCCTCGGCCCGAGGTATTGTCCCTCAATTGAAGATAAAATTAATCGTTTTGCCGATAAAGAAAGACATCAGTTGTTTATAGAACCAGAAGGTTGGAATACCGTAGAAGTATATGTAAACGGATTTTCAACTTCTTTACCTGAAGACATCCAATTTAAAGCTTTAAGCTCAGTAGCAGGCTTTGAAAAAGTTAAGTTTTTCCGACCTGGGTATGCTATAGAATATGATTATTTTCCTCCTACACAATTAAAACATACTTTAGAAACGAAGTTGGTTGAAGGACTTTATTTTGCGGGACAAATAAACGGCACAACGGGTTATGAAGAAGCTGCTTCACAAGGATTAATGGCGGGTATTAATGCCGCTTTAAAAGTGCAAGAAAAAGCCCCATTAATATTAAAAAGAGACGAAGCTTATATTGGTGTTTTAATTGACGATTTAATTACAAAAGGGACAGAGGAACCTTATAGAATGTTTACCTCAAGAGCCGAATTCAGAACGTTATTACGTCAGGATAATGCCGACTTTAGATTGACTCCGCTTTCTTATGAAATTGGTTTAGCATCAGAAAAACGGCTTCGAAGAATGGAATACAAGCTAAATGAATCTGAAAAAATGGTGGCTTTCTTTAAAGAAACAAGCATTACTCCAGCAGAAGCAAATCCGATTTTAGAAGCTAAAGAAACCGCGTTAATTGATCAGTCCGACAAGATGTTTAAAATGTTTTCTCGCCCCCAAATTGACCTTGAAGACATGATGAAAATTGATAAAGTAAAAGAATATGTGGAAATCAAAGGTATCGACTTAGAGATTTTAGAACAAGCAGAAATCCAAGTTAAATATTCGGGATACATTGAAAAAGAAAGAAATAATGCTAATAAGTTACAGCGACTGGAAGACTTAAAAATTCCAGAAGATTTTGATTACAATAACATTAAATCAATGTCGATTGAGGCAAAACAAAAGCTCTCAAAAATCAGACCCGTTACTATTTCACAAGCGTCTAGAATTAGTGGAGTTTCACCAAGCGATATATCAGTATTATTAGTTTACATGGGTCGTTAATAATTTCTGATTTTAGATTTCAGAATGCTAATGTTCCACGTGAAACTAATTTGTTAAATCCCGTTATTATTGAGCTGTTCCGATTTTCAGTTAATAATTACAAAATTAAAATATGGATATTTCTAATAAAAAACACTTTCTTACCGTAACCGATTATTCTGTTTCTAAGGAAACTTTCGAGTTGTATTACGATCAAGAT
>RFPP01000021.1 GCA_009926065.1 Flavobacteriaceae bacterium | reverse complement strand
CGGATTAAAATAGGTGGTATTCTGAGAAATGGTAAATTTTAGAATCGTTTTTCCAGAATCGCCACTTGTTCTTATGCGACCAATACTCTGTTTTATAGCTACTTTATCTCCTTTACTAACAGAAACAGAACTTAGATTTTGGTATACTGTGAAGAAATCCCCATGTTGAATCATAACGGCAGTATTTACAGGTGAAAATACCATAATACTTGTTACCACTCCACCAAAAACGGCTCTAGCATTCGCCCCTTTTTCAGTTTCAATATCTACACCACTATTTTTTATGATTAGGGATTTAAATTCTGGATGCGGATGTTCTCCATAAGCAGAATATACTGATCCTTTTTCAACTGGCCAAGGTAAACGACCTTTATTGGCTTTGAAGTTGTCAGCGATGATTTTCCCTTCTGCTGTTAATACTATTTTGGAAGAAGATTCTATTGCTTTTGTTTCAGCAACTACGGCTTCTTTTGTTGGAATTTTTGTGTTATTTGGCGCTGCTTTTCTACTTGCTTCAACCGCTTTTCTATTGGCCTCGGCGGCTTTTTTGTTGGCTTCTGCAATTGCTTCACGAATTAATCGGTCTATTTTTTGATCAATAGCTCGGGTTTCCTGCTGTTTTTTCTTAATTTCAGCGGTATATTTTTTCTTATCTTTTTTGATAGAATTTGCTAATGCTTCCTGTTCTTGTTTTTCCTTTTGAAGAGCTAAACGTTCTTTTTCATTTTCTTCAATCAATTTTTGCTTCGCTGTTTTTTGTACTTCAATTTTTTCATTATAAATTGAAAGTTCTTCTGTTTTATCTTTAATTTCAATACCTTGTGTTTTTCTATAGCTGGCATATTGTTTCATATACTGCGCTCTTTTATAGGCTTGAAGAAAATTTTCTGATGATAATAAAAACATAGCTCGGCTTTGTTCAGACCTACTTTTATAGGATTTAACAATCATTTCGGCGTAATCCTTTTTTAATATTTCCAATTCTCTTTTTAATCTATTTATTTGTAACTGATTCAAATACATATCGTTACTTAACAACTTTGTTTGTTTTTCAGTTGTATTTATTAATTTTTCTTTCAGTTTTATTTTGCTCGATTGAATTAAAATAAGTTTGGTAACCGATTTTTCTTTTTTCCTAGTTGCTTGCAATAGTTCTTCGGTTTCACGAATTTCCTTTTGAATTTGTGCTTTTCTTTCTTCCAATTTTTTTTGCAGGTCTTCTGGTTGTGCCCAAACGGAACAAGAAATCAGGAGTATTAAAAAACTATAAATTAATTTTGACATATTGATGCTATTTTTTGCAAATTTAATTAATAAAAATTCTTTCATACGAATTTGGAACAGAATATGGAAAAGATAGCTCTTCGTTGAATGAAATTGTATTATAATTGATATTTATTGTTGTTTTTTCAGATTTCTGATTAGCTTCAATTGCAATTCCTGCGGGTAAATTGAACTCTTCAGCGGACTTACGAGCCGGATAAATTACTTGTAACATTCTCTCTAATACTGGTTGGGCAATTTCTTCTTTATGTATCAAGAAATTATTGTCTAACAAATAGATTTTTCTTATAATATCGGAATTTGATATAGATTCTAATTTATATTTATTGTCTTCTAAAGCAAAATTGTATTTTTCATTTTTCAAATTATCGAATGCTTGTCCTAAAAGTAAGTTTTGAACTTTTTGAAAGTCCAATTCTATGCCTAATAATTTACTTAAAGCCGAATAATTTCCATCAAAATAGCTGCTATTTATTTTCTCGTAATATTGTACTTTATCAGGAGTTATTAGGGCTTTAGCCATTGTAATTCCTAATATTCTGATGCTTACTAAAATAATCTTGTCTTTCTTAATTTTGATTTCAGCGGTTACATTTTGAGATTGGTTTGGATCTTTATAACTTATACTAGATTTAATGTATAAGGTGTTGAAATTCAATTCATTTTTGTAATGATTTTCAATTATTTTATCAGCCGATAATTTGTAATTAGCAGTTGGTTCAACAATTATAGCCTTTTTTGCTGAGCAGGAAACAAGTAAACCAAAGAACAGCAAACCAATAAGTTTTTTCATTAATTTTTGTTTTTTAAAGCATTTTCTGCTTTTGAAAAATAGTATTTTTTTTTCTTCATATCACCCAATCCATTATATGCTTCTCCCAACTGTATGTTGAAATTGAGCTCAAGTTTCGGATTATCAATAACCAAATCTACACCAGATTCCAGTATTTCTTTTGCTTTTTTAAATGAGCCTTGATGATTATAAGCCAAACCTAAATAATAATAAAATTCCGGTTGAGTTGGATAAATCTCTATAAATGCATCAGCTTTCTTTTCTATAACGTCAAAATCATTTTTTTCAGTATAAGATTCAAACAAAAGTAATGCCGTTTCTATATTATCAGGCATTTTTTTTAATTGTATTTCATAGAATCGAATTGCTTTTTCCCAGTTCTTTTTATTGTGATAAAACTTCCCTATTTCTTTTGCAACTTGAACAGATTTATCATTATCGAAATAGGAAATTGCTTTTTCTAAATCTAAATCATATTGAGGTTTGTCTTTGATAAATAGTAGAAATTCGTTTAGCATTCGATGTTTTATCTTTTGATCTATTTTGGTACTTCCAAGAACAAAATTCATTGCTTTTACAGCATTGTCTCCATCGTTACTTTTTAAATACGATTTAAATAAGCTTACTTTAGCCCAATCAGAATCTGGAATTTCCAGTTCTAATTTCTTTGCAATTTCTTGTGCTAATTCTTCTTGGTTTTGTTTGTTATATAAAAATATTAAAGCAAGATAATTTGATTCCTCTTTTGGGTTTTTCTTAATTTGTTCCAATAAATTTATTCGTTCTGAACTATGATATTTAGGATCTTCTAGAATTTGAGCTTTGTAAAGTGTTCGTATTTCTAATTTTCCAACTTCATCATTAAGTTCGTTTATTAACTCGAGTGCATTATCATATTGATTCGTATTCATGTAAAGAGAAACCAAGTCTTCCTTATATTCTTTTTTGAATTCTATAAGTTTTAAAACGATTGGAATTGCCTTTTCATATTCTTTGGTTTCAAAACACACATCGTACATTCCAACCCAAAACCAGCGATTAGTTGGATCTAATTTTGTTGCTTTTTCAAATGATTCGTAGGCTTTTTTATACTCTTTCGCTTCAAAATAATTCTTTCCAAGTTCAAAGTAAATAGTAGCATTATTAGGTTGGATTTTCAAACATTTTTCTAATTCAATAATTGCTTTATCATAATTTTCAATCCCTTTTTGCTTCAACGATTCAAAAAACGAGTCTTGAAAATCATCTTTTTCTAATGCCACATCTTCAGGCTGATTTTGCGCCAAAAGTGATGCTGTATTGCAAAGCAAACCGGAAAAAAGAAATATTAGAAACAGTTTTTTCATTTATTCTAAAACGGAGTAATCTCCAATACTGATACTTGTAAAATTACCATCAAAACTAGCAAAACTGCCAATCATTGCATTGTCTAAATGGGCGTTTTTTATTGTAGATTGATTTTGAATTAAGCTGTTTTTTATTGTTGCATTTTCAACAGTACAACCATTTCCTAATGAAACATTTGGCCCAACAGTCGCATTTATCAGTTTTACATTTTCACCAATAAAACAAGGCTGAATGATGGTGCTGTTTTCAGAAATTACAGAAGAATCAACTAGATTTTCTCCGTCGGCATGAAGGAAATTTAATAATCGCGAATTGGTCTCTACCGTTACATTTTTGTTTCCGCAATCCATCCATTCATCAACTTTACCTGGAACAAATTTCAATCCTTTTACTTTCATGTTTTCAAGGGCATCTGTCAATTGATATTCCCCTCCTTTACTAATATCATTATCTAATAAATATTGTAATTCACCACGTAAAGTCTCCCCAGATTTAAAATAGTATATTCCGATTATTGCAAGGTCAGATACAAACTCTTTTGGTTTTTCTACGAAGTCAACAATTTGATTATTTTCATTTAATTGTACTACTCCAAAAGCACTTGGATCTTCCACTTGTTTTACCCAAATAACACTATCGGCTGAGGTATCAAGAGAAAAATCGGCTCTAAAAAGGGTGTCGGCATAGGCAACTACGATTGGTCCTTGCATTGATTCTTTGGCGCAAAGTATAGCATGGGCAGTTCCTAAAGCTTCATTTTGATAATTAATGGTGCCTTTAGCGCCTAATTTATGAGCTATTGCAATAAGTTCAACTTCTACTTGTTTTCCAAAATCTTTATGGATAATAAAGGCGATTTCTTCAATTTCTTGATTGATTACTTCTGCGATATCTTCCACTAATCGATGAACAATCGGTTTTCCAGCAATTGGGATTAAAGGTTTTGGAACGGTTAAAGTATGTGGTCTTAATCGGGAACCACGGCCCGCCATTGGCACTATTATTTTCATATTTTGTCTTTGCGAGGAACGAAGCAATCTCGTTCCGGTTATTATTTATTATTTTACTCCAGTGCTTCCAAAACCTCCTTCGCCTCTTGTTGTTTCTGACAATTCTTGAACTTCGATCCATTGCGCACGTTCGTGTTTCGCGATGATTAATTGCGCGACTCTTTCTCCATTTTCGATAACGAAAGGTTCGCGGGATAAATTTACTAAAATCACTCCAATTTCTCCTCTATAATCTGCATCTACAGTTCCTGGGGAATTCAGAACGGTGATTCCGTTTTTGGCTGCCAATCCACTTCTTGGGCGTACTTGTGCTTCGTAACCAATAGGTAATTCAATGAAAAGTCCGGTTTTTACGACGGTTCTTTCCAACGGATTTAGGGTTATAGATTCAGTTAAATTGGCACGTAAATCCATTCCAGCCGAAGCAATAGTTTCGTAGTTTGGTAATTTGTGTTGTGATTTATTAATGATGTTTATTTTCATTTAACCTAAAATTAAATTTGATTTACTAAGTGTTTTTAGTCCCGATAGTAGCGGCATCCCTCACTTTTAGTGTGGATACAGTGGATAGCGGGAAATAACTTCTAATTATTTTTACGTTTTAAAATTCTGTTTAAAGTTTCTTTTTCGTTGTGATATATAAAATACATAAATAGTAGTAATAAAGATACACCCACGAAGTAGTTTTCACGGAAATAATAGAATGATATGACTGAAAAAACGATTGATAACCCCATGTAACCAATTATTTTTTTCATTTCGTAGGGAATTGGATAATATTGATTTCCAAGAAAATAGGAAATCGTCATCATGCTTCCATAGGCCACAATGGTAGCTATTGCCGACCCATAATACCCCATGATTGGGATTAATGTGAAATTTAAAATTAACGTAACTAGTGCCCCAAAAATTGAAATATAGGCGCCTATATAGGTTTTATCAATTAGCTTGTACCATACCGACAAATTAGTGTAAATACCAAGGAAAAAATTGGCCAAAATAATCAGCGGAACCACCCTCATAGCTTCCCAATAGGAGGAATCGCGAAGCATAATATATTTTAAAACGTCGGCAAAAACAATTACAGAAAGTAAAATAAAAGAGCCGAAAATGACGAAATATTTAGTAATTGTAGCATAGGTTTGGGGTGCATTTTCATTTTTCGCATGACTGAAAAAGAAAGGTTCTATACCCAAAGTATAGGCGGTTCTAAATAAAACCATGAATAATCCTAGTTTATAACAAGCGGAATAAACCCCAACTTCTGCTTCTGCAATATTGGCAGGGAGTAGTTTTCCTAATAGGATTTTGTCAAATTGTTCGTTGATTGCAAAAGCAATTCCGGCCACCATAATTGGCAATCCGTAGCGCATCATTCGTTTCCATATAGCAAAGTCAAATTCCCAATTAACGTGAAAATAGTTTGGAGATAATACTATAAAGGTTAGTAAACTTGCAATGATATTAGAAACAAAAATATAACCCACTTCAAAATTATCGGTATATAAAGAACCCAGAAAACTCTCAGGATTAGCTTGAGCAATTTTTGGTAAATAGATTAGGAAAAAAATGTTTAATGACAAGTTTATAACTACATTTCCTATTTTAACAATAGCATAAATTACGGGTCTTTGGTATGCACGAAGTTTAGAAAATGGCACAATTACCAATGCGTCTAAAACTAGAATCCAGATGGTATATATAATATATTGCACGTCGATTCCGGACCAATTGGCTAGTTGATTTTTTAACAATAATGAAGAACAAAGAAAAATCAAAGTTGACCAAAACAGGGAAACGGTTGTTGTTTCTATTACAGCTTTTTTATTGGGTTCGTTATTATAGAATCGAAAAAAAGTGGTTTCCATTCCATAGGCTAAAATTACATTAAAGAAAATCATCCATGCAAACACGATGTTCACTTTTCCGTAGGCAGCTTTAGGAAGTAAATCGGTATATAATGGCACTAATAAAAAACTGAACATACGCGGCAAAACTGTTGCGAGTCCGTAAATTGCAGTTTGTTTGAATAGATTTTTATATAAACTCAAAATAGCTATTTGTAATTTGTAATTAACAAAAATAAGTAATTTTTAGCATATTTTCTATGGAAATAGTATTGGAGTAATTTCTTTAATTTTAGTGCATTTATGCCAATATTTTTTATTGTTTTTTTGATATTCTAAAACGGCTTCATTCTTTTTTAAATGAAATTCTTTTGTTCCAATGGCTGAGTTTTCGTGTTTTTGATAAATGGCATTATAATGAAAATTAGCTCTAAAGGTAGTTTCGTTTACTTTTATAAATTCCGTTTCCAGGTTTTTATAATATATTTTTTCAAGCTGGGTGTTGTTTTGAAGTGGCTTTTTAAATTCAATAACAAAAACGGTTCCACTTCCGCTTTCCATTCTCCCAGCAGTCCAATTTTCAAAAGTTATTGATTTTATTTTTTGAGGTGGAGAAGAATAAATGTTTTCTTTTGATGAGTTGCAAGAAAACAAATTCATGATAATTATTAGTAAAAAAAGGGGAGCATTTTTTTTCATTTTAATAAGTTTATGGTGCTGGATTTGGAAATATAGCATGAATTTTATCAATTTCATCCAATACATTTTCATTTAATGTTACCTCAATAGTATTAATATTTTCTTTTAATTGTTCCATTGTTGTGGCTCCAATAATAGTGCTTGACAAAAAAGGCTGTTGAGTTACAAATGCCAACGATAATTGGGTTAATGTGAGTCCAAAATGATCAGCAACATCTTTATATCTTTTAGTAGCTTCTCGGGTATTTTCACTATTGTAACGAACAAATTGCGGGAATAAATTAATTCTAGCATTTGGAGGGTTTGCGCCGTTTAGGAATTTTCCTGATAATACTCCAAAAGCCAATGGGGAATAGGCGAGAAGGCCAACATTTTCTCGATGACAAACTTCTGAAATTCCTACTTCAAAGCTTCTATTTACTAATGAATATGGATTTTGAATAGTTGCCATTCTTGGTAAATGGTGTTTCTTGCTTTCTTCAAGAAAGCGCATTAATCCCCACGGAGTTTCATTTGAAACACCAATATTTCTAATTTTTCCTTGTTTTATAAAACCTTGTAAACATTCTAAAACCGATTTGAAATTATCTTCCCAAGGGTCTTCCTGAACTTTAAACCCAAGTTCTCCAAACATATTCGATTTTCTTTCTGGCCAGTGCAATTGGTATAAATCGATGTAATCTGTTTGAAGTCTTTTTAAACTTTGTTCCAACGCAAAAGTGAGACTTGCAGGTGAAAAGTCATTTTGATCGCGCATATAAATTAGGTTTCTATTGGGGCCTGCAATTTTTGTTGCAAGAATTACCTTATCACGATTTCCTGTTTTTTTAAACCAAGTTCCAATTATTTTTTCGGTGCTTCCGTAGGTTTCTTTTTTTGCAGGTATCGAATACATCTCAGCAGTATCAAATAAATTAACCCCATTTTCTAGTGCATAATCCATCTGAGCATGACCTTCAGTTTCCGTATTTTGCTGACCGAAAGTCATGGTTCCAAGTGCAATTTTACTGATTTTGATTGTTGTATTTGGTAAATTACTATATTTCATTTCGTCAATAGACTATTAAATGTTAGTTTTCATAAAAAAGGTTCAAAGTGAACCTCTGAACCTCCGAACCTTTTTTTTACTGGAAACTTTTTACAATTCGTTCAATAATTTCGATATTTCATCCAATTTTGGGGTCAAAATAATCTCAATTCTTCTATTTTTAGCTTTTCCTTCAGGACTATCATTACTCATTAATGGAGCAAATTCTCCCCTTCCGGCCGCAGTTAGATTGTCTTTTTTAACGTTTTTATTTTCACATAAGATATTTACAATTGCAGTAGCTCTTTTGGTAGATAGATCCCAGTTGTTTTCAATTTGTCCAACAGCTCCAGCAAATTTATCATTATCGGTATGTCCTTCAATTAACACAGAAATATCTGGATTTTGAGCTAAAACAGAAGCTACTAAAACAACTGCTTTTTTCCCTTCTGGACCTACAGCCCAACTTCCAGATTCGAAAAGTAATTTGTTTTCCATAGAAACATAAACTTTCCCATCTCTTTGATTTACAGTTAATCCTTTTCCTTCAAATGCTTTTAAAGATTTTGATAGGGCGTCTTTTAGTTTCTTCATCGCAGCTTCCTTAGCCGCCATAATACTCTCTAATTCATTCACACGATCAGTTCCTTTTTTCAAGTCAGCACTTAGTTTATTTAGCCTTTCTTTTTCAGCTGCAAGTGCTTTTTCTTTAGCTTCTAATTGTGCTAGTAGCTCTCTATTCTTAGCCATGTTTTCCTTTAAAGACTCATCGCTATTTTTTTCTAATGCCGTATAAGAAGCCTGTAACGTTTTCAGATTTTTATCTGCGGCAGCAAAGTCAATAGCTAATTTATCTCTTTCGGCTTTCGTTTTTTCATAGTCCTTTTTTAAGGCAGAATAATCGATGTCAAGCTGATTTTTAGCTTTCGAAATGCTGTCATATAAGTCTTGAGTTTTTCTATTTTCTTTCTTTAAATCGGCAAATTTCGTTTCTAAGTCATTAAAAACTTTTTTTGAAACACAAGAGCTTGATAATGCAATCAGCACTAATCCTATTGAAATTTTTTTTATCATTTTAATTTAGTATTACGAGGGTTAAATTATTCTATTTCTACTACAACGGGACAATGGTCAGAATGTTTTGCATCTGGCAAAATGTAGGCCCTTTTTAACTTATCTTTTAATGTTTCGCTTACAAGGCAATAGTCAATTCTCCATCCTTTATTATTTCCACGAGCGCCGGCTCTGTAACTCCACCAACTGTAATTATCGGGTTGGTCATTAAAAAAACGAAAACTATCAATAAATCCATTTTTTAAAAACCGATCAAGCCATTCTCTTTCCTGGGGTAAAAATCCCGATACATTGGCATTTCTGATAGGATCATGAATATCAATCGCCTTATGGCAAATGTTATAATCACCACAAATAACCATGTTTGTAATTTCTTTTTTAAGTTCATTAATATAATTCTGAAAATCATCCATGAACATAAATTTATGATTCAATCGATCAATATTTGTGCCAGAAGGCAAATACAAACTCATTACCGATAAATCATCAAAATCGACACGTAAATTTCTACCTTCAAAATCCATATGTTCAATTCCAGTTCCAAAAACTATATTGTTGGGTTTAATTTTTGATAAAATAGCAACACCACTATATCCTTTTTTTGTTGCAGGAAAATAATATTGATAGGGATATCCTGCCATTTCAATATCCAAATGGGGGACTTGATCCACACTAGCTTTGATCTCCTGTAGGCAAATAACGTCTGGATTGGAGTATTGTAACCATTCTATAAAACCTTTAGAAATGGCAGCTCGGATTCCATTAACATTATAGGAAATGATTCTCATTATTGTGATTGAAGATTAATATTCCAAAAGTAATAAAAAACTAAACGATTGTTGCAGAAAATTTAAAGAAATTGGACTCAAATTCTCCTTGGTTACTTAACTTTTTTTCTATCTTTGTTTTTAGGTTTAAAACATATAAATCAATGGGGTTAGTCACCGCTAAAGAAGTCGCAAAAGCAATTAATGCTGATAAATATGGTTTTTTAGGTACTTTTTCAGGATGGTTACTGATGAAAGTTTTAAAAATATCGACACTTAATAAGTTCTACGATAAAAACAAGCATTTAGAAAATGTTGCGTTTTTAAATGCCATTTTAGATGATTTAGAAATTAAATTTGAAATCCCTGAAGAAGATTTTAAACGTTTACCAAAAGAAGGAGCCTACATTACCATCTCAAATCACCCTTTAGGAGGAATTGATGGAGTTTTACTTTTGAAATTAATGCTTGAAAGAGAACCAAATTTCAAAATTATAGCCAATTTTCTTTTGCATCGTATTACCCCTTTGAAAAAATACATAATGCCGGTTAATCCATTTGAAAATCACAAAAATGCTAAATCGAGTGTCATTGGGATTAAAGAAACATTAATACATTTAAAAGAAGGAAAACCGCTAGGAATGTTTCCTGCTGGGGAAGTTTCAACCTACAAAGACGGCAAATTAGTAGTCGATAAACCTTGGGAAGAAGGGGCTATTAAAGTAATTAGAAAAGCCCAAGTTCCGGTTGTGCCGATATATTTTCATGCAAAAAACAGTCAATTATTTTATTTTTTATCAAAAATTGGAGATACACTTCGAACCGCAAAATTACCATCGGAATTATTTTCTCAAAAAGATAGAGTTATAAAAGTTCGAATTGGGAAACCGATTTCCGTAAACGAACAAAATGAATATGAAACTATCGAGGAATACTCAGATTTTTTAAGAAAAAAAACCTACATGCTTTCCAAAGTATTTGTAAACGAAAAACCATTTTTGCCTACCCCAAAAATAAAACTTCCAAAAAAAGGCCCGAAAGCTATTGTAACTGGCGCTTCAGTTGAAAACATGATTCAAGAAGTTGACAAATTAAGAGCTGCAGATTGCCGTTTGCTACAAAGCAAAAATTACGAGGTGTTTTTTGCTCAAGCCGATAAAATTCCAAATGTACTCCATGAATTAGGGCGTTTACGTGAAATTACTTTTAGAGAAGTGGGGGAAGGAACAAATGAATCAACCGATATTGATAAATTTGATAGATATTATCACCATATGTTTTTGTGGGATGATGATGCTAAAAAAGTAGCGGGAGCCTACAGAATGGGATTGGGTTCTGAAATATATCCAAAATATGGAATGGATGGTTTTTATTTAAATGAGCTTTTCCGTTTTGAACCTGAATTACATGATATGATGTCAAAATCAATCGAAATGGGACGTGCTTTTATTATTAAAGAATACCAACAAAAACCGATGCCGCTTTTCCTACTATGGAAAGGAATTATCCATACAACTTTGCGATTTCCAGAACATAAATTTTTGCTTGGTGGAGTAAGTATTAGCAACCAATTTTCAGAATTTTCAAAATCGCTGATGATAGAATTCATGAAATCTAATTTCTATGATCCCTATATTGCCCAATACATTCATCCTAAAAAAGCTTTCAAAGTTAAACTTAAAGACGCCGATAAAGACTTTGTTTTCAATGAAGCGGAATCCGATTTAAATAAGTTTGATAAAATTATAGATGAATTAGAACCGGGAACCCTAAGACTTCCGGTTTTGATAAAAAAATACATCAAGCAAAACGCTCGTGTGGTTGCCTTTAATGTCGATCCATTATTTAATGATGCGGTGGATGGGTTGATGTACATCAGAATTTCAGACATACCCGATAGTACTGTAAAGCCCGTTATGGAAGAGTTTCAAGCGGAATTAGAACGAAAATTATCCGAAAAAGGAGATTTATAAAAATTATTAAAGCGACTTAATAGTCGCTTTTTTATTGAAATTAATTTGTTTTTTCTTTGATTAACTTCTTATAGTTTTCCCAATCAGTATTTGAAATAGTAGCTATTTTTTTATACTTTTTATCTTTCAAATAAGCTAAAATGTATTTAGCACGCTCTTCTGATTCTGGGTGTGATGAAATCCAATACAAACTATCGGAGGTGTCATTTTGTTGCGATAATTCAAACATGAAATCGGCAAATGGTTCAGGGTTGATATTGGCATTCAAAAGATAATTTACACTTGTCATGTCGGCTTCTTTTTCTAAAGTTCTATCATAAGCAGAGGAGGACAATGATTTTAGAATTTCTTTAATCAAAGCCCCTCCTTTACCTCCTGAACTTGCCGAAAGCAATACAGATAATCCAATTTCTTTTGATAACTTTTTCATGACGTGATTGTTGGATATATGAGCAATTTCATGACCTAAAACACCTTGCAAAGCTTCTTGATTTTTACATTCAGTGATTAATCCGGTGTAAACTACTAAGTGATTGTTTGGAAGTGCAAACGCATTGATATCGTCTTTTTCTACAATATGAATCTTCAATGAATCTCTTTCTATATTATTATTTTTACAAATTGGCTCTAGTAATTTATCCAATGTTATACTAATGGAATCATTCGTATTCACTTGTTCTGTTGATGAAATTTCATCCCAAATTAGCTCTCCAATTTTATTTTCAGATGAACTTCGAATTTGTTTTACATTAAATTCAGTAACCCAATCAATTTGTGATAAACCATAAAATAACCCAAAAAAAGCCAATACAATAATAAGTCCTGGAAGTATAATTTTCTTTACCATTACGATTTACAAATTAAATTAGTAACATTTCCAAAAAAGAATACTTGAATATGCTTTCCTTTTCTTGTTTGTACAGCACAATAAATAGTTGAAATAATTTCCAAAATATTAAAAACTATCACCGTAAATAAATAGGCAAAATAGTTGTTTGTGGCTTTTTCATCTGTAAAAAGTATGGAAACGGTCCACCAAAAGCTATAACTATTTGCGAAAAGTAGTACCATTTGCGAAAGCAAGGCCTGAATGCAATGCCATCTAACAAAGTAAGTGCTTTTTCGGTTTGCTAAATAGAAGAAAAAGGTAGCCAACAAATTTATTATTGGCAATGGTAACCCAGCAATTACAGCAACTAAAGACATTAAGTAACTATTGGAGGCCTTTTCTCTTTCGTGCTCTGTTGGATTGTAACTAAACGTCGTTTCTTGTATCATAATTCTTTATAAATGTTCCAAATCCAGTTGAGAACAACTAGAATAATTAAAGGAACAGCTACTTTTTTTTGTTTTAAAAAAATCACCGTTTTATTATAAGCCTCATAAAACGTTTGTCTTTTGGTTACTAAATCAAAGACAACCCAAAAAGGCAAAACCAACATCGCGAAACTCACCATAAACCCGAAAGGATTAAATGCTAATGAACCTTTCAAATCTCCATTAAAAAGCAATTGAACCGCTCGAGTTGTTCCGCAAGACGGACAAGCATAACCGGTCGCATTTTTAATCATGCAAACGGATATTTGTCCGTTTTCAGAATAATTGTTAGTTAATATTAAATAGAGATATCCCGAAAAACAAGCTAATAAAACAATTATATATAAATTGTTTTTCGTCATTTATCTAATATAATGCATTTAGAAACATTTCCATATTTTTATTTCGAGTAGCTCCCATAATTAAAAACCAATCCACAATTGTCCAAATCCCAATGCCACCACAAGTTAATAGTTTTCCTATTCCTAATCCAGTATCTCCTATATAAAAACGATCAATCCCTAAAGTCCCTCCGCCCACAATTGAAATTATAAGGCTTGTAGTTGGATCTTTTAATTGTAATGATTGAATCACAGGCCATTTTTCATCATCCAATTCTAATAATTTTACTCTTACTTCTGCTAAATGATAGCTTTCAAAATACTTGGCATTGCTGATCATAAATAAGTCTACTTTTTGTGATTCCATAGGTTTAATTTTAATGTTGTTAATAAATGCTAATATATAAATTTAAAAGAATACTTTATCAATTGGTTCCAAAAGTTCTATCTTATTTTCTTTCTAAAAAAACCAATTTAATTTTGTCAACAATAACTTGCGCTAATTTTTCATGACTTTCAAAGGTCCATCCCGCAATGTGGGGTGTTAAAACAACATTTTTTGCTTGAAGCAAATAGTTAAATGCCGCAGGTTTTTCGGAATCGATAAATAGATTTTCGAATGATAATTTTTCATATTCCAAAACGTCCAAAGCAGCTCCTAGAACTTTCCCCGATTGCAATCCTTGCACTAAATCAGCTGTCACCACTGAATTTCCCCTCGCCGTATTGATAAACCAAAATGGTTTTGCACAAGAGTTGATAAACGAGGAATTGATCATTTTATCGGTGGAGGAATTCCAAGGCGTGTGTAAACTTATTACATCCGATTTTTCTTGTAATTCTGCTAAAGAAACTGGTTTGGCATTAGCATCACCCACATTTTCAAGAATGTCATAAAAAAGAACTTCTACATCAAAACCGCGAAGTTTCTTTGCAAAAGATTTTCCCATATTTCCATAACCAATTATCCCAACTGTTTTTCCATCCAATTCATGACCTCGATTTTCTTCGCGATTCCAACGACCTTTTTTAATTTCTAAATCGGCCTTGTTCAGGTTGTTTAAAAGTGACAATAACATTCCAAGCGCATGCTCTCCAACAGCGTTTTTATTTCCTTCAGGAGCAGCAATTAAAGTAATATTTTTTGAAATCGCATAGTCAGAATCGATACTTTCCAAACCAGCACCAACTCTAGCTATGAATTTTAAATTGGTAGCTTTATCAATAAAAGTTTGGTCAATTTTAAATCTGCTACGAATTACAATTCCATGATAATCTTTAATTTTATCTTCAATTTCTTCTTTCGATGAGGTAAAATCTTCATGATTAGTAAACCCTAATTTCTGCAATTGTTCCAATAAAATAGGATGATTGCTATCGATATGAAGTATGTTAATATTTGAAAAAGACATAGCTTTATTTTTGAGTGTTAAAGATACTTTTTTTTACTGAATATTTTTTCCTGAGAATAATTAGATTAATTAAATTGTAACAGAAATTTAATCAAATTCAATATCTTGATTAAATTTGTAAAAAAAACATGCAAAACTTTGAATTATATAACCCTACCAATTTAGTTTTTGGAAAAGGGCAAATCGAAAAATTAGGGGCATTAGTTCCTAAAAACTCCAGAATATTACTCGCTTATGGCGGAGGCAGCATTTTTAAAAATGGCGTTTATGACCAAGTTAAATTGGCTTTAAAAGGTTTTGAAATTATTGAATTTGGTGGAATCGAACCCAATCCACATTTTGAAACTTTAATGAAAGCAATTGAAGTTGTAAAAGAAAAAAACATCGATTTTATACTTGCTGTAGGCGGAGGTTCAGTAATTGATGGGGTAAAATTTATTTCAGGCGCTACTCATTACCAAGGTGATCCATTAGAAATCTTAAAAAAGAGAATTTTGATAAAAGAAGGCTCAAAAGTAATTCCATTTGGAACTGTTTTAACCCTTCCAGCTACTGGAAGTGAAATGAATTCAGGCTCGGTTGTAACTATAAATGCAACACAAGAAAAGTTAGCATTTGGAGGCAGCGCATTGTTCCCAATATTCTCAATTTGCGACCCAAAAGTAATCCTATCATTGCCAGAAAGACAAATCCAAAATGGAATTATCGATGCGTTTACACACGTTATGGAACAGTATTTAACCTATCCGCATGACGGTTATTTACAAGACCGAATTGCAGAAGGAATTCTTCAAACACTAATAGAAATTGGTCCTAAAGTGGTTCAAAATCCTTCAGATTATGCCTTGGCTTCCAACTATATGTGGTGTTGCACGATGGCGCTAAATGGATTGATTCAAAAAGGAGTGCCTTCCGATTGGGCAACACACATGATTGGACATGAATTGACCGCATTATATCAAATTGATCACGCGAGAACTTTAGCAATTATTGCTCCAAATTTGTACAAGGTGATGTTCGAAACCAAGAAACAAAAATTAGCACAATATGGGAAAAGAATATTTGGTTTAACCGGTTCAGATGATGAAATTGCAGCAAAAGCCATCGATAAAACAATCGATTTTTTTCACACTATGGGAATGAAAACCAAACTGTCAGAATGTACAGATAACTACAATTCAACTGCCGACTTCATAGCAAATCGTTTTCAAGAACGAGGATGGGTTGGTTTGGGAGAAAAACAAAATATCACTATTGAAAAAGTCCGTAAAATTGTAGAAATGAGTTATTAATTTATTTTTTATTCCAATAAAAAAGGCGTTCTAAATGAAAATTAAGAACGCCCTTTTTTTAAACAACCAATAATTTTAACTAATTTCAACTATATGAATCAACTGCACATTTGATATATATACACAACGCAAAATAATTCTCACTATTGTATTGAATATCATAAATATACGTTAAATTAATTTTCAAGAAATAAATTTAGAATTTCCAATAAATCTTATTTTGCCTATTTTTAATCAAATTTCAGTACTTTTGGAGCATAATTTTAGAAGCTATTCCCGCCATTCGCTATATCTGTTTTGTCGAACCCCGCCAAATCAGGATGCCGCTACTGTCGGGGCTAAAAATAAATAAAATGATAAATGAACCAAAATTTGCAGTTATAGGAGGTGGAAGCTGGGCTACCGCAATAGCTAAAATGCTTTGCGTTAACTTGCCAGAAATAGCTTGGTACATGAGAAATGAAGATGCAATTGAACATATAAAAACACATTTTCACAACCCAAACTATTTAAGTTCCGTAGAATTTCACATTGAAAAATTACGATTAACAAGCGATATAAATGAAGCAGTTGCTTATGCGGATTATATCATTTTTGCAATTCCTTCCGCCTTTTTAAATGATGAATTAAAAAAATTAACAGAAAGCTTAGATAACAAAATAATATTTTCAGCTATTAAAGGGATTGTTCCCGAATCAAGCTTAATTGTAGGCGAACATTTCAATAAAACCTACGATATTCCATTTGATAATATTGGCGTAATTACTGGGCCTTGTCACGCAGAGGAAGTTGCCCTTGAACGATTATCGTACTTAACTATAGCTTGTGGCGATTCTAAAAAAGCGAAAGTCGTTGCTAAATATCTAACTAGCAATTATATAAAAACCAAAATCAGTGATGATATTATTGGAACTGAATATGCTGCAATGCTAAAAAATATTTATGCAATTGCCGCTGGAATGGCACACGGTCTAGGTTATGGCGATAATTTTCAATCGGTTTTAATGAGTAATGGGATTCGTGAAATGAAGAAATTCATTCGTAAAGTCCACAAAATGAAACGAAATATTAATGATTCTGCTTATTTAGGAGATTTATTAGTAACAGGATATTCGGTATTTTCTAGAAATAGAATGTTCGGAAACATGATCGGGAAGGGTTACACCGTAAAATCAGCAATGATGGAAATGAGTATGGTTTCTGAAGGGTATTATGCTACAAAAAGTGCTTGGAAATTAAATCAATCGTATCTTGCTAAAACACCTATTATTGATGCGGTATACGAAATATTATACGAAGGGAAAGAAGCTAAAAAAGTTTTCAAAAAACTGACTGAAAAATTAAATTAATTTGGATTTAAAATACCAAATCAATTAATAATTACTTATCTAATAATTACGCCATCTACAAATAAAATAGGCACTTCTTCCACATTATTTTCTGAAATGGAATTGGCGTTGAAGGTGAATTTCTTATCGTAAAGGGTATTTCCAATGAAAAATGTAACCATAAATTCGTTATTGAGTGTGGTGACACTTTTTTCTAACATTTCGACTTTAACTACTGAAACAGCAGGAACTTCTACAAATGCGTGACGCAATAATGAGGTTTTTTTCATTTCACCATCAATAGTTCCAAAGGCTTTTGAAACCACCATAACACTATCAAGGTTAAAGTCGCTGTCGTTTACTAAATAAATAAACCACACTTTTTCCATAAAATCGTCGCTCCATTCTTGTACGGCTGCAACAAATACATTTTCTACTTCGGGAATTGTAATGTCTTTTTTCATTTGGAGATGTGAGAGTATAGACTAAGAGATAATAGACTTTAATGTCTTTCATTTATCCGTCTATTATCTATTTTCTTTATATACTTGATTTAAATTGCTCCAAGAAACGAACGTCATTTTCGTAGAACATTCTGATATCGCCAATTTGGTAAAGCAACATTGCGATTCTTTCTACTCCCATTCCAAAAGCAAAACCATTGTATTCATTGGTATCGATTCCACAATTTTTTAGAACATTTGGATCTACCATACCGCAACCTCCAATTTCTAACCAACCCGTTCCTTTTGTAATACGGTAATCGGTTTCAGTTTTCAAGCCCCAATAAATATCAATTTCGGCACTGGGTTCTGTAAAAGGGAAATAGGACGGGCGCAACCGGATTTTAGATTTTCCGAACATTTCTTTGGTAAAATACAATAGCGTTTGTTTTAAATCGGCAAACGAAACATCTTTGTCAATATACAAGCCTTCCACTTGGTGAAAAATGCAGTGGGAACGTGATGAAACGGCTTCATTTCTAAAAACTCTACCTGGAGAAATCGTTCGAATTGGCGGTTTATTGTTTTCCATGTAACGAACTTGCACGGATGAGGTGTGTGTTCGCAATAAAATATCAGGATTGGTTTGAATAAAAAAAGTGTCTTGCATGTCACGAGCCGGATGGTATTCTGGCAAGTTTAAAGCAGTAAAATTATGCCAATCGTCTTCAATTTCTGGACCCTCTGAAACGTTGAATCCGATGGTAGAAAAGATGTCGATAATTTGATTTTTCACTATTGAAATAGGGTGACGAGAGCCAATAACTAAAGGTTCGGAAGGACGAGTTAAATCGCCATAAACACCTTTAATTTCAACTTTACTTTCTAGTGCTTCTTGAATGGTTTTTATCTTTTCTTCGGCGGTAGTTTTAAGCAAATTGATTACTTGACCAAACTCTTTTTTCTGATCGTTTGGCACCAATTTAAACTCAGCAAAAAAGTCATTTAAAAGTCCTTTTTTACCCAAAAATTTGATGCGAAAAGCTTCTAATTCTGCTGCGTCTTGGGTTTGAAAAGCTCGTGCTTCGCCAATATATTCTTTGATCTTATCTGTCATTTCGTTCAATAGTTGAAGTGCAAATTTAAGAAATTTGTTTCAAGTTTAAGGTTTAAAGTTTAAAGTTTTCGCTTTGAATTCAGAGATTGCGCCCTGATTAATATTTCAAATCAATCAATAAATTCTCTTTCGATAAAATAATTCACAATCGCTTCTTTCATCAAAACAGATTGTTCGCCAGCTTTTAGCGGAGGCAATTCTTCTTTTACGATGTAATGAGGCCATCCATCTGAGTCTACATAATCAAATTCATAATAACCGTAAGGCTCCAGTAATCGGCAAATTGCTATGTGCATCAGGTTTAATTTTTCCTCTTTTTTATAAGATTGATGAATTTTTCCCAGCTCTTGAACCCCGATTAAATAAATTATGGCATCCAAATCTAAATCTTCACCTTGTGAAAATTGATCTGAAAGTAGGGACACCAATTTTTCCCAGCGCTCTTTGAGTTGTATATCTCTTGACATTTAGAAATTAATTATAAATTATAAAATCTGAAATTATTTCGACAAAGATAGTAAGTTGGAATTTGACATTGAACAATCGGGAATGGATAATTCTATTATCTTTGTACTTTATTCAATTTACATGAGTTATTTAGATATTCTTCTTGGCGGATTATTAATTTACGGATTTGTTCGGGGGTTTTGGAATGGTTTTTTCATTGAATTGGCCTCTTTTGTTTCGCTATTACTTGGAATTTATGTTGCGATTAAATTCTCATATTTAATGAAGTTAATGGTAGCAAGTCATGTTTCTTGGAATCCAAAAACCATTCAAATTGTCGCTTTTATTATCACTTTTATTTTGGTAGTCATTGGAATATCGTTACTGGCAAAATTCCTTACTAAAATGGCAAATTTAGCTAGCTTGGGAATTGTAAATAAAGTAATGGGAAGTGTTTTTGGACTTTTAAAAATGATTTTAATGCTAAGTGTACTTTTGAGCTTATTTCAAAAAATTAATTTTGATTACACTTTTGCAGCTAAATCAACTATTGATAATTCCTATTTTTTCAATCCAATAAAGAAAACAGCCGAAATAATTTACCCTTCAATTGAAGAATGGTATAAGGAGATTAAAGTGAAAACTATAAAATAAACCTTACTTCAATCGCTTAATTGCGCTGTTTTCAATCCAACCTTCGGTTCCGTCGGTAAGTTGGATTTTGAACCAATTATCAAGTGTTTCCATTATATAAACCTTGGTTCCTTCGTGTAACATAAAAGCATCCGCACCGCCAACTTTAGGCTCGCTTTTCACCGATACTACTTCTGAAAATACAATAGCAGGCTGGTCGTTTTTGTATTGATTTTTTTCAAAAATAGCGGAAGAAACACTCACCAATAAAAGTAACATTACAACAAACATTCCTAGGAAAAACAATCTTTTTGAAACGGTAATTTGCGAGAAATAATAACCAACAAAAAACAACAAAAATAAAATTGCTAATCCAACGGTTATTCCACCCCAAGTATTGTAATGAAAGGTGTTGGTGAAATCCTGAATTACTTTATTGAAACCCACTTTTTCTAGCGTTTTTATATCGTCAATTTGTAGTTTTTGAGCAAATTTTAGGTTGTTTTGAATTTCAACATCGTCTGGATTTAGCAATAATGCCTTTTCGTAATTGTAAATCGAAGGTGCCACTTTATTCAATTTATAGTAGCAATTTCCAATGTTAAAATACAATTCCGCCGATTGTTTATTTGAAGACAACTCAGTTTCATATGCCTTAATTGCTTCTTGGTATTTTCCTTTTTGATACAAAGCATTTCCTTTTTCAAAGCCATTTTGAGCAAAGAAAACTTGTGTTGTTAGTAATAATATATAAAGTAATTTTTTCATTTTTTTATTATTAGTGCCAATTAGTGTAATTCGTTTCTAACTTTTGTAGTTAAATTTTAAACTATCTGCTTTTCTAGTTCTGAAATAATCGCCACTGCTTTATCATAATCTTGTTGAATTGCCGTGCTTGTTGAAGGCGCATACCTTGCAAATTCACAGTTTTCTGTCAGATTAATAAATGCCGATATTGACTCAGGATTCGCTTTACGTTCCAATAAAATTTCACTGATTTTTTCCTTACTCATTTCAGAAGTTTCAATGTTGATTTTGGCTTTTAAGAAATTGTGCATAGCCTTTTCCAATGCAATGTAAAACGGTTCTTTGTTTCCAATTTCTTTTTGAGCTTCTGATAAATATTTCTTAGCTAGTTTATTTGATAATTTAATTTTGTTACCGGCAATATCGCCATCAATTGCTTCTTTTTTCTTCTTGAAAATAACAATTATAGGAATACATAAAAATGGCAATAGCGTCAACAAGTAAAACAATGTAGATCCATAAAAATCGCTTTGTTTCATGGAAATCAAATCTGTTTTAAGTTTGATAAATTTAAACTGCGCTGAACTTAATACTGCCGCCTTTTTTGTGTCGGATGTTGCTGCAACTGAATTATCACCTGCGTTTGGACCTTCCAAAACATTGATCATAATTTCAGGAGAAGTAACCGTTTTATAACTTTGAGAACCCAAATCAAAATAGGTAAAAGTCATTGGTTTAATTGGGTATTTTCCTTTATATTGTGGGATAATTGCGTATTTATCAGAAATTTTACCTGACATTCCTGAAAGTGGCGTAGAAACTTGTTCGCTGTGAACTGGGTCGTACATTTCCAATGCTGTTGGAACAATTGGTTTAGGTAAAGTAAACAATTTTAAGTTACCTGTTCCTGAAACACTAACATCTAAATCCAGACTTTCTCCTGATTTAATATTTGTTTTTGAAGGAGTAACTTTAAAGGCAAATCGACCAACTGCACCTGAAAAATCTGCAGGTTTTCCTGCTTCTGGGAGTGCTTTTACGTTTATGGTTTTTGCCCCAGCTGAAACTCTTTTGTGATCTTCAACCAGAAGAACTTGACCAAATATATTTCTACGATTCGAAGGCAATTGAACATCTACATCCAATGACAACGGCTCGATTACTAGTTTACCCGATTTTTGAGGATATAAAACTGTTTTACGAAGGGTAACAAATCGGTATTTTTCACCGTTGTACCTTCCTTCTTCGGCTACTAATTGTTTGATATCAATATTCTGACTCCAAAAATCGTTGTACTTTGGTTTATCTAATTCTCTCCAATTGGTAATTCCAATATTATAGCTGAAATAGATTTTATATACCACCGTTATTGGCTCATTTAAATACGGATTTGTTTTTGAAATTTCGGCTACTAAATGAAGCGACTGGTCGGCAGTTACTTGCGTGTCATTTGGATCTCTAGGTTGTTCTACCGCCGCAGTAACATTAATTTTTATTGGGGATGTTTTATAAATTTGACCTCTAATTTCTATGGAAGCTTGACGAATTACTAGCGTTCCTTTTTGCATAGGCAATAGGAAATAGGAATACGTTTTATTGAATGAACTTCTACCATTTATCCAGGATTGACTTACTTGTTGGCTTGGACCAGCAACAATTTTGAACCCTTCAAAATTGGGAGGGGTAAAGTTATCACCGTCGTCATTCATCGTGAAATCTATACGAAGTCTTTCGTTTAATCCAAGAGTTTGTTTGCTTACTTTAGCCTCAAATTGTACTTGAGCTATCATCACTTGAAAACTTAAGAATAATAAAATTAAATATCTTTTCATTACTTTATTAATCGTTTATTTTATTTAGATAAATTACCAATCTTTCTCCGTTTGAATTGGTTTGCCTTTTACTTTTTTGGCATTTACTTTATCTTGAATTTTCTTTTCTTCATTATTTACAGCGTCTAATAAATTTTGAACACGTTCTTTTTGGATTCCTCCAGGTTTAGGTTTTGGTTGTCCGTCGGGATTGTTTTTTTGATCGTTTTTATTTTTTTGATCACCGTCTTTCTTGTCGTCTTTTTTCTTGTCGTCCTTCTTCTCGTCTTTTTTATCTTTTTTGTTGTCTTTTTTCTTATCCTTCTTGTCTTTTTTATCATCTTTTTTAGGAGGATTATTCTTCAGCATTTTTTTTGCTAAGGCAAAATTATACCTCGTTTCTTCATCATTTGGATTATTTCGCAAGGCGTTTTTATAGGCTTCAACAGCTGCAGAATAATTTTTTTCTTTCATGTAAACATTCCCTGAATTGTGAAAAGCTTTGTGCTTTTCTGGTCTAACAGTAGAATTTTTTATAGCATTTTCATAAGAGAATAAGGCTTCTGTGTTATTGTTTTGTTTGTAAATAGCATTTCCTAAATTATATGCTGAAATAGATTTTTTTGGGTTATTAGAAAGTGAAATTCGATATTCAGCTTCAGCTTCAGCATATTTTTTTTCAGCAAATTCATCATTTGCTTTAGGCAAATGAAAATCCTTTTCTTGAGCTAATATGGCAAAAGAAAATAAGATAAAGCTATTTAATATTAATTTCTTCATTATGCTTTTTCATTAAATAAATTCAACTTTTTCAACCATTCTGTTTTTTTCTCCAAAAAGAAAACATCTAAAAACAATAGAAAAAAAGCCATTCCTAAAAACCATTGGAATTGCGAATTATAATCGGTAAATTGCTGTGCTTCAAACTCGTTTTTTTCAATATTATCCAATGACTTTTTAATATATTCTAAAACTTCTTTAGTGTTATTTCCATTAATATAACCGCCTTTAGTGTTTTTTGAAATCACTTTCAAGCTTTCTTCATTCAATTTTGTAACTACAACTTCATTGTTTTGGTCCCTTTTAAAACTTAAAACTCTGCCATTTTCTTTTAATGGAATTGGACCGCCTTTTGGAGTTCCAACACCAATAGAAATGATCTTTAATCCTAATTTACTGGCTTCATCAGCAGCATCAATAGCACCTTCAGAATGGTCTTCGCCGTCAGAAATCAGAATTAGTAATTTGCTCGTTTTCTTATCATCATCAAAATAACTTGAAGATAATTTTATAGCTTCATCCAATGACGTTCCTTGCGAAGAAACCATTGAAGGATTCATACTTTGTAAAAACATTTTCGCCACACCATAATCAGTTGTAATTGGCAAAACGGGAAATGCGCTACCAGCGTAGGCTACAATTCCAATTCTATCTCCTACTAATTGATTGATAATTTGTGATACAATTTGCTTACTTTTTTCCAATCTGCTTGGAGCAACATCTTCGCAAAGCATACTTTTGGAAACGTCAACAGCAAATACAATATCAATTCCTTCTCGTTTTATAGTTTCCGATTTTGTTCCAATTTTTGGATTAACTAAACCTATAATCAAACAAGTAAAAGCAAGTGTTAAAACAACGAATTTAAGCCCAGTTTTAAATCCAGAACTTTCAGGGCTCAGTTTTTTTACCATTTCTATATCTCCAAATTCTAGTTGTTTTTTTCTTTTCCAATACAAATTGAATAGAAATACCACAACCAAAATTGGAATGATAAACAATAAAGGCAAATATTTTTTTTCGTCTAATTCGTACATATTTTTTTCTTAAATACCAATTTCTTTATGATATCAAATTATATAAAACTTCTAAAAAGAGTGTTTCGTAATCCTAATTCTAACAATAATAATAACCCAGCAAAAATTGCAAAAGGTCTGTATTTTTCATCATAATCATAGAATTTCAACTCCTTAATTTCAGTTGTTTCTAACTTATTAATCTCATTATAAATTGATTCTAACTTTTGATTACTATAAGCGCGGAAATATTTTCCACCAGTATTTTTCGCTATAGATCGAAGTAACGCTTCGTCAATTTCTACTTTCATCATTCTAAATAAAAACTGCCCGTTTGGAGCAATTGCATATGGGAAATCGGCCATTCCATTGGTTCCAATTCCAATTGTATACACTTTTATTCCAAATTGTTGTGCAATATCAGAAGCCGTTTGAGGTTCAATAAAGCCTGAATTATTTACCCCATCAGTCATCAAAATCACAATTTTACTTTTTGCCTTGCTGTCTTTCAAACGGTTAATTGCCGTGGTTAATCCCATTCCAATTCCAGTTCCATCCTGAAGTACATTGTCGTATTTTATACTTCTAATTGCGTCCATAACAACAGCTTTATCACTTGTTACAGGACATTTTGTATAAGCTTCAGAAGCGTAAACTACCAATCCAATTCGGTCGTTAGGTCTTCCTTTCACAAAGTTTTCAGCAACATCCTTCAAAGCTTCCATTCGGTTGGGCTTAAAATCCTTGGCCAACATACTTCCTGAAACGTCCACCGACATTACTATGTCAATTCCTTTAGTCGTTTTTGTCTTGCTACTTACATCCACTGTTCTTGGGCGCGCCATGGCAATAATTATTGAGCTTAACGCCAATATTCGAAATACAAATAACATTGGTTTTAATTTTGTCAAAATAGATTTTGTATTCTTAAAACCCTCTAAGGAACTAATTTTCAAAGTGGCCGTTTGTTCCTTTCTTTTCCATATTTGCCAAGCAATAACAACTGGAATTAACATAAAAAGCCAGAAAAATTCGGGATTTAGAAAAGTCATCTTATTCATTGTTTTCGCCTATTTTAAATTCAACTGAATTCATCACTTTTTCTGAAATTTGTTCAGCGTATTTATCACCTTCTTCATGAAATAAAATCACCTGTTGGTAACCGCCATTTTCTTTAAATAAGAGTATTTCAAAATACAACTTAATACTGCTTTTATTGACAGGGTCGAGTAACGCCATGGTTCCATAACCTTTCAATCCTACAACTCCCATTTTGGTTTGGAATTCCTCTTGTTTTAGTAAAACATTTTGTCCACCAAACTTATCTATTACTTCTTCTAAACCTTTCTGCAGGTCGTAATCTAATTCTTGTTTTGGCGTCGCTGTTGCTAATGCGATGTAGAAGTTACTTTGCAAACTACCGTAGGTAAACACACTTGCTTCTTTCAGTAGTTTCTTGACTTCTGCTGGAAATAGGTTGGATGTGTCTTTTCGCGTAAGTACTTTTGGAGTTTCTAGGTATACTTTTGGATTGCCATATTCACTAGAAACCCACTGACCGTTGACTAAATCTTTGGTTTCACTTCCAATAAGTTGGTCTTTAACATAATCAAATCCTTTGGTTGAAACCAATAAAATAAATAAGACTAATAAAGTTCCTAACAGGAATCCAACCGCATTTATAATTCGAGTTCTTTTTTCTTTTTTAAGCTTTTCTATACGGCGCATTTCGTCCCATTCTGAAGTGTCTTCTTCCTGTTCAACTTCGATTGGAATGGATTTATCCAATGTTAGAATTACTTTTTCAATCTTGTTTTTGTCTTCGGCAATTTCAAAATCTAGAGGTCTTGATTTAGCAAATTTCACTAAATCTGCTTGTTTTAAAACGCGCTCAAGATTTTCAAGAGTTTCAACCGAAACCTTCATTTTCTTTTTAATAGAAGCGGCTCTCAAAGCTAAAATCAACTCCGAAGTAGTGCTTTCCATAGCAGGAATTTCGATAGCTTCTTCTATATAATTTCTAGCAATATCGGTCAATTCACTGTAATATTCTTTTACAGCACCCTTTTGCCAAAGCTCCTTTTTCTCAAGGTTTTTTAGTAAAATGGTAGCTCGTTCTATTGGACTTTTTATTTCTTCAACTTCTTCAACTTGCTTCTTTTTGTATTTTTTTATTACCCAATAAGATAAAGCTACTATCCCGAAAATCAATAGAATAATTAATAAATATCTCCAAAAATTACTCAATTGATATTCCGATTCAGCAATTGGTTTGATATCAAATAATTTTTGTTTCAGAGTATCTACTTTAACATCAGAAACTTCAACTAAAATAGAATCTGTAGCAAAAACTTTATTATTGATTAATACTTTTAAACTAGGAATCACATATTTTCCTGAGTCAAATTGGGTGACCCCATATTTTTTTATAAGGTCGTATCTCGCGCCATGTTTGATAGTATCAATTACATAAGAACGGATTACTTCCATTTTCCCAAAGTTTTTTAGGGTTGGAAACACCACTTTTGCTGCCGTATCAACATTGGTCTTAAAAGTCAAGTTGAATTGAGCACCAATCTTATTTTTCTTTACGTCAATTTTTGTTTCCACTTGCTTTTGCGCAAATAGAGACATTGAAATAAATAGGGAAAATATATAATATTTGATTTTCATTATGATTATCGCGACTTAAAATAACTTAATAATTTGGTTACATAACTTTCATCAACCCTAGTATTTACAACCCCTGAACCAGATTTTCTAAATGTTTCGATAAAATAATCGACTTTGCTTTGGTATTCTTTTTCGTATTCCATTCGGATGGCTTTTGAGCCGGTATTAACCAATTGGGTTTCACCGGTTTCAGCATCCAACATTGGAACCATCCCAAGATTTGGTAGTTTTTCGTCTCGAATATCAAAAACTCGGATACCTGTTATGTCATGTTTTTTTGAAGCAATTTTCAAAGTATGCTCGTATTCATCCGATATAAAATCAGAAATTAAAAACACAATCGCTTTCTTTTTTTGAGTTCCAGATAAAAATTTTAGTGCTTGTGAAACGTCTGTTTTATAACTTTTTGGCTCAAATTCAATTAGTTCACGAATTATTCTCAATACGTGTGATTTTCCTTTTTTGGGCGGGATATACAACTCAATTTGATCAGAAAATAAAATTAAACCGATTTTATCATTATTTTGAGTTGCCGAAAAAGCCATTGTGGCAGCAATTTCTGTAATTACCTCTTTCTTGAATTGGTTTTTAGACCCAAAACTCTCAGAACCAGAAATATCCACCATTAGCATCATGGTTAATTCGCGTTCTTCTTCAAAAACTTTAACGTGGGCTTCGTTATATCTTGCGGTTACATTCCAATCTATAGCACGAATATCATCGCCATATTGGTACTGACGAACCTCAGAAAAAGTCATTCCGCGCCCCTTAAAAGACGTGTGGTATTCGCCCGAAAAGATGTGATCGCTCAATCTTCGGGTTTTAATTTCTATTTTACGTACTTTTTTTAATAGTTCTTTGGTATCCATTTCATTTAACTTTCAGCAAATAGCCATTAGCTTTCAGCTTTCAGAATTGTTCTAAATGCTTACTGCTTATAGCTAAAAGCTGATTTAAGGTACTTCAATCTCGTTTACGATTTTGTTGATAATATCAACTGAGGTAATATTTTCTGCTTCTGCTTCGTAGGTAATACCAATTCTATGGCGCAATACATCATGAACTACGGCACGAACATCTTCAGGAATTACATATCCTCTACGTTTAATAAAAGCGTAACATTTAGCTGCATTTGCTAAATTGATACTTCCACGAGGTGAAGACCCAAAACTGATTAAAGGTTTTAATTCGGCCAATTTATATTGCTCAGGGAATCGAGTAGCAAAAATGATATCTAAGATATATTTTTCGATTTTTTCATCCATGTAAACTTCACGAACTGTTTCTTGAGCACGTAAAATTTGATCTACAGTAACTACTGCGTTTACCTTTTCGTGAGCTCCTCTTAAATTTTGACGAATTACTAATCTCTCGTCTTCCATTTTAGGATAATCGATAACGGTTTTTAACATAAAACGGTCAACTTGTGCTTCTGGAAGTGGGTACGTTCCTTCTTGCTCAATTGGGTTTTGGGTAGCCAATACTAAAAATGGTTTTTCTAATTTAAATGAAGTGTCACCAATAGTAACTTGCTTTTCTTGCATCGCTTCTAGTAAAGCCGATTGCACTTTTGCAGGAGCTCTATTGATCTCATCTGCCAATACGAAATTGGCAAATATTGGTCCTTTTTTTATAGAAAATTCGTTTTGTTTGATATTATATATCATCGTTCCCACAACATCTGCAGGTAATAAATCGGGAGTAAATTGAATTCTGCTGAAAGAACCTTGAACTGCTTGAGAAAGAGTATTAATTGCTAATGTTTTTGCTAATCCCGGAACTCCTTCTAACAAAATATGCCCTTGTCCAAGAAGTCCAATTAATAAACGCTCAATCATTTGTTTTTGACCCACAATAACTTTGTTCATTTCCATAGAAAGAAGGTCTATAAAAGCACTTTCTTTTTCAATTTTTTCATTTATAGCCCTGATGTCTAAAGTCGAAGTATTTTCTTCCATTTTACTAATTTTATTACTTAAAATTTTAACATTTAAATTTGAGAGTGCAAATTGAATTTTTTTTTATAAGTACGATGTTAAAAAATGGTTAAAACTTCTATAAAACAAATGCTTTTAAGGTTGAATTGTGATTTTCTTTTTATAATTTTAAGAACTTTATATTAAATTCCTAAACTAAGCCTTTCAATTTAACAATTAATTTATAATACCTTGAAAAAAAATAAGTTATCCCCAATTATTGCAGGAACAATGAATTGGGGTATTTGGGATAAAAATCTTAGTATTTCCGAAATGGAAAGCACTTTGAATGTATTTATTGAAAATAAAATCACCACTTTTGATCATGCCGATATTTATGGTTCTTATACTACTGAAGCGTCTTTTGGAAAGGCTTTTGCTTTAAGCAAAATAGATAGAGAATCACTTCAATTTATTTCAAAATGTGGCATTCAATATGTTTCAGAAAATAGAAATAACACCGTTAAACATTATGATTACTCGAAAGATTACATCATTTGGTCGGTTGAAAATTCGTTAAAAAATCTTCAAACAGATTATTTAGACGTACTTTTATTGCATAGGCCTAGTCCGCTAATGCAGGCTGATGAAATTGCGGAAGCAGTAACTAAATTAAAATCGGAAGGTAAAATAATCGATTTTGGGGTTTCCAATTTTACAGCTTCGCAAACAGAATTAATTCGTCAGAAAACAGAAATTAGTTACAACCAAATTCAGTTTTCGGCAACTAATTTTGAGCCAATGTTGGACGGAAGTTTAGATTATATGCAAATAAATAATATCCAACCGATGTCATGGAACCCTCTTGGAACGGTTTTTCGAGAAGATAATGAGCAAACCAGAAGACTGAAAAAATTGTTAGTTTCGTTAGTTTCAAAATATCATTTTGGCGCTGATACCTTATTGCTAGCATGGATTTTACAGCATCCTTCAAAGGTAATTCCTGTTGCAGGAACCGTAAATGTGGCAAGAATTCAACAATTAATGAAAGCAACCCAATTAGAGTTAGAAAAAGAAGATTGGTTTGCCATTTGGACAGAAAGTACGGGTAAAAAAGTCCCTTAATATTAAATAATAATAAAATTGAAAACAGCATTAATTACAGGCGCTACAAGCGGAATTGGAAGAGCAACCGCAAGAGTTTTGGCTAAAAATAATTATAAGATTGTTCTTTGTGGACGCCGTGAAGATCGAATTTCTGAACTTCAAAAAGAACTTTCGGAATTAACTGAAGTACATTCTTTATTGTTTGATATTCGTGATAAAAAAGCGGTATTTGATTGCATTGCGTCACTACCAGAATCCTTTTCAAAAATTGATATATTAATCAATAATGCAGGAAACGCACATGGTTTAGATCCAATTCAAACTGGCGATTTAGACGATTGGGATGCAATGATCGATATTAATTTGAAAGGACTTTTATATGTTTCCAAAGCAATAATTCCTAATATGGTTGAACGTGAATCTGGTCATATCATAAATATTGGGTCAACTGCGGCAAAAGAAGTTTATCCAAATGGAAATGTTTATTGTGCTACCAAACACGCTGTAGATTCGTTAAATCAAGCCATGAGAATCGATTTAAATGCTTTTGGGATTAAAGTAGGTGCTATTCATCCTGGGATGGTTGACACCGAATTTAGTACGGTTCGTTTCAAAGGCGATACCGAGAAAGCAGCTAATGTTTATAGGGGATTTTCACCTTTACAAGCTGAAGATATTGCCGATATTATTCATTTTGTAGTTTCAAGACCACATCATGTAAATATTGCCGATTTGATTGTGATGCCAACCGCTCAAGCGATGTCCACTATAGTAAAGCGTAACTTATAATATGAAAAGAACCCTTGTAATTGGAGACGTTCACGGAGGTTTAAGAGCCCTAAATCAAGTAATAGAAAAGGCTAATGTTACCCAAAACGACATTTTGATTTTTTTAGGCGATTATGTAGATGGTTGGAGTGAATCACCTCAAGTTATCGATTATTTAATTGGCTTAAGCCAAAAGCAAGAATGTATTTTTATTAGAGGAAATCACGATGAATTATTATTAGATTGGCTACAATCTAATCGAAATAACCCAATGTGGAAAGAACATGGAGGAGAAGCTACGGTTTTGGCTTACGCCAATGTTGACGATGTTACTAAGCAGAAACACATCGATTTTTTAAAGAATTTACAAAATTATTACTTGGATTCCAGCAACCGATTATTTGTTCACGCTGGCTTTACTAATTTGAATGGCGTTACTTACGAATATTTTCCTAAAATGTTTTATTGGGAAAGAACGCTTTGGGAAATGGCAGTTTCTTTGGATAAATCGATAGGAAAAGAGGATTTGTTGTATCCAAAAAGGCTAAAACTATATAATGAAATTTACATTGGGCACACCCCAGTTACAAAAATCAATAAAACAATTCCAGTGAAATGCGCCAATGTTTGGAATATTGATACCGGAGCAGCATTTTCAGGGCCGTTAAGCATTTTTGATGTTGACACAAAAGAATATTGGCAAAGCGACCCTTTACCTTTATTATATCCAGATGAAAAAGGAAGAAATTAATATTTAATTTGGCAATAATATTACCCTAACGGATTGTGCAATTACATGACAAATATCTTCTGTTACTACTATTGGTTGGGAAACATAGGTCTGTCTACCAGCTTTAGTAACCCTAATCGTGTAAGTTCCAGCTCTTTCATACGCACCATAAAATATTGGATTTTGTGGATCAAAGAACTGCAAAGTTTCGGAATAATTCCCGTCAGTCGCAACTACTGTTACCCCATCAGATATTGGAATACTAGAACTTGATTCTGCTAGATGCACGCTTACATTTAGTCCTGCTTTTACTTCAGTGGTACAAAAAATATCATCAGAATCATTATTCTGACATGATATTAATAAAATAAAAATTAAGTAAATTATTACTTTTTTCATTTTGGAGTTTTTTATAAATCAAATTTTATTCCTTGTGCTAATGGTAAACTTGTGGTATAATTTATTGTATTTGTTTGTCTTCTCATGTAAACTTTCCAAGCATCAGAACCGGATTCACGGCCACCTCCTGTTTCTTTTTCACCACCAAAAGCACCTCCAATTTCAGCACCTGAAGTACCAATATTTACGTTAGCTATTCCACAATCGGAACCTGCAACTGATAGGAAAAGTTCGGCTTCACGAAGGTTGTTGGTCATAATTGCAGAGGATAATCCTTGCGCAACTCCGTTTTGAATAGCAATAGCGTTCTGAAGGTCGCCAGAATATTTTAATAGGTATAAAACAGGGGCAAAAGTTTCGTGTTGTACAATCTCAAATGAGTTGTTAGCCTCAGCAATTGCAGGTTTTACGTAACATCCACTTTCATAACCTTCACCAGAAAGTACACCGCCTTCCACTAGGATTTTTCCACCTTCGGCAATTACTTTTACTAAAGCATTGTTGTACATTTCAACCGCCATAGTGTCAATAAGCGGCCCGACGTGATTGTTCTGATCTAGTGGATTTCCAATTCTTAATTGGTTGTATGCCGACACCATTGCGTCTTTCACTTTATCGTAAATACTTTCGTGAATAATCAATCTTCGTGTTGAGGTACAACGTTGTCCGGCAGTACCTACAGCTCCAAAAACAGCACCTATTACGGTCATTTTTATATCGGCATCCGGGGTTACTATTATGGCATTATTTCCTCCTAATTCTAATAATGATTTTCCTAATCTTCCTGCCACAGTTTGAGCTACAATTTTACCCATTCTAGTTGATCCAGTAGCTGATATTAAAGGAATTCTTCGATCATTTGTCATTAATTCACCTACTTTATAATCGCCGTTAATTAAGCAGGAAATTCCTTCAGGAAGGTTGTTTTCTTTGATCACTTCTGCAATAATATTTTGGCAAGCTATTCCACAGAGTGGTGTTTTTTCAGAGGGTTTCCAAACACAAACATCTCCGCAAATCCATGCTAATGCCGTGTTCCATGCCCAAACGGCAACGGGAAAATTAAAAGCAGAAATTATGCCTACTACTCCTATTGGGTGGTATTGTTCGTACATCCTGTGTCCTGGTCTTTCAGAGTGCATCGTTAGTCCATGTAACTGTCTGGAAAGCCCTACTGCAAAGTCACAGATATCAATCATTTCTTGAACTTCACCGTATCCTTCTTGAAGAGATTTTCCCATTTCATAGGAAACCAATTTTCCAAGAGCTTCTTTATTTTGTCTTAGTTTTTCACCAAATTGTCTAACAATTTCACCTCTTTGCGGCGCTGGCATTTCTCTAAATGTTTGAAATGCTGAAGTTGCCGCTTGCATTACCTTTTCATAATCTGCTTCAGAAGTACATTTTACAGATCCTATCAATTTGCCGTCTACTGGAGAAAAACTATCTAAAGTTGAGCCGTTAGAAAAATTATTTTTTCCTGTAGAAGTTCCTTCATTAATTGTTTTTATACCCAATTGTTCAAGTGCTTCTTTCATTCCGAATGGATCTGTAATTGTTATCATGCTATATGGTTTGTGATTTATTATTAAATTACAACAAAAGTACATATTTTATAATAATTAAATGAAATTAGTAACAAACTTAACTTTTTTTAGTATTGATTTTTTTTAAATTATTAGCCATATTTTTTTACTATTTCAGATGACTTATTTAAAATACGGGAATAAATAATTCTGGGGATTTAATCACATAATTTAGAGTAATAAATTATTTTTAAGTTAATAATTTTATTATTATTTTTTATTTTTAAAATAAATAATTCTAAATAAAATGATATTTTTTTCTAGATTTTATCTATCTTTTTTGTTTAATTGGTTTTTCATATTTTTTATATTAAAAATATAAGTTATTAAAGTAAATTTAATTGTATTTT
>RFPP01000003.1 GCA_009926065.1 Flavobacteriaceae bacterium | reverse complement strand
CGCTTATACATTTCAAACAAAACCATTTGAACCATTTAAAAAAACAAGAATCTTCAAAAAAAGTGATTATTGGAAGTTATTAAGTGATTTCAATTTTAATTATTTACCAACTAATATTTCATTTAGTACGAATATTATAAGACAATATAATCGTCAGGAGTTTCGTCAAGTTGAGGTAGCAGGAATTGGACTAGACCCTTTATACAGAAGAAATTATTTATTTAATTACCAATATGGATTCAATTATAATTTGACAAAAGCACTAAAATTTAATTTCACCGCATCGTCAAATAATATTGTTAGAAATTATATAAATGACAATAATATACCAGACAATAGCGTCACAATTTGGGATAATTACTTTGATATTGGTGTCCCAAATCAACATACGCAACAATTGACTATGAATTATGAATTACCAATCAATAAAATTCCAATATTCAGTTTTGTAAAATCTACCTATTCCTACACAGGAAATTATAATTGGTTAAAATCATCCGCAGCATTATCTTCCGTTGAAGCCAATGATGGTACTATTTATAATTTAGGAAACACCATTCAAAATTCTGCAGCTCAGAAATTGAATACTTCATTTAATATGGAATCGTTTTACAGGTACATTGGATTAGTAAAAAATACTAAAAAACCAAGTCAACAAATTCCAAATAAAGCTCCACTTCCGGGGCAAAAAGTAGTCAATAATCAAGGGCAACAAAATGTTTCCGATGACAATGTTTTCATTTCTGGAATTAAAGGAATATTAACAAGTGTAAAAAATATTCAAGTAAATTACACAGAAAATAAAGGGACAGTATTACCAGGATATCTTCCTGGTTTGGGATTTTTAGGCACTTCAAAACCAACCTTAGGATTCGTTTTTGGTTTTCAAGATGATGTGAGATACGAGGCAGCCAAAAATGGTTGGTTAACAAATTATCCTGAATTCAATCAGAATTTTACACAGGTTACTAATAAAACCTTGAACATAACTGCAAATGTTGATTTGTTTCCAGATTTTAAAATTGATTTAATTGCTGACAGAACTTATGCTGATAATTTTTCAGAGCAATTTGATGTTTCTTCAGGACAATATAATTCAAGATCTCCCTATAATACTGGTAATTTTGCGATTTCAACAATAATGATCAAAACAGCATTTAGAAACAGCGATATCAATCAGTCATCGGCATTTGATGATTTTAGAGGAAATAGAATTATCATCGCTAACAGATTAGCAGAGCAATATTATAACTCTACTACTTTCCCGTTGGATGCAGAAGGTTATCCAGTAGGGTTTGGTAAAAACAGTCAAGCTGTTTTGCTACCCTCTTTTCTAGCGGCTTATACTGGAGCAATAGGTGATAAAATAGGCGAGTCGGCAAAAGGAATTTCATTATCAGCATTTAGAGATTTTCCAATACCAAACTGGACCGCAAAATATAATGGTTTAATGAGGTATGAATTTTTTAAAGAAAACTTCAAAAGATTTTCAATTCAACATAGCTACAGGGCTTCTTATACAATAAATTCATTTAGATCAAATTTAGATTACAACCTAAATCCAAATGGATTTGATAAGGGTGGAAATTTTTTAACCAAGACAATTATTGCAAATGCAAATCTTGTTGAACAATTTAATCCCTTGATTAGAATAGATTTTGAACTAAAAAATTCAATGAAGTTCTTAGCAGAAATGAAAAAAGACCGAGCTTTGTCAATGAGTTTTGACAATAATTTATTAACTGAAGTGAGCGGTGTAGAATATGTAATTGGAATGGGTTACAGATTCAAAGACGTAGCAATTTCATCAAAATTTGCCGATAATGCACAAGGGGTACTTAAAGGAGATATTAATATTAAAGGAGACTTTTCCTACAGAAACAATCAAACAATTGTTCGTTATTTAGATTATAACAACAATCAATTAGCTGGAGGGCAGAATCTTTGGTCAGCAAGAATAACAGCCGATTATTCTTTAAGTAAAAATTTAACCACAATATTTTATTATGACCATTCTTTCTCTAAAGCAGTGGTTTCAACCTCTTTTCCTATGACTAATATTAGGGCTGGATTTACACTTAGATATAATTTTGGAAATTAATTGATAATATAATAGTAAATAATACCTTTGTAGAAAAGTAATAATAAATAATAATTTTATAAAATGAATATTCCTTCAAATTTAAAGTACACAAAAGACCACGAATGGGTAAGCATTGATGGTGAAATTGCAATCGTAGGTATCACTGATTTTGCCCAAAAAGAATTAGGCGATATTGTTTATGTAGAAGTAGAAACTTTAGATCAAACATTATCCAAAGACGATGTTTTTGGTACCGTTGAAGCAGTAAAAACTGTTTCTGATTTATTCTTACCACTTTCTGGTGAAATTATCGAATTTAATGAAGATTTAGAGTCTAGTCCAGACACTGTTAATAGTGACCCTTACGGCAAAGGTTGGATGGTTAAAGTTAGATATTCAGATGCCACTGAAATGGATAATTTATTATCAAGTGAAGAATATAATGCACTAATAGGTGCGTAAAAACATCTATTTATCTCTTGCGATAATTTGGACTTGTTCTATTTTGCTCCTATGTTTAGAGCCAGCAAGTGAATTGCCAAAAATTGAAATCAACAACTTAGATAAAATAGTACATTTTGTATTTCACCTTGTATTTATTTTTCTTTGGTATTTGTATTTATTTTCAAAAAGGAAATCAACCAATTATAGTACTCCTATAATTTTGTTTTTTGTATCCTTGGTATTTGGTATTTTAATAGAGTTCTTTCAACAAACTTTTACCACCTCCAGAAATGGAGATTTGTTGGATATAGTTTCAAATATTTCAGGAGCCATTACGGCAATATTAACCTTGATATTATTTCAATATTTCAGAAATATCAAAAGAATTTAATATAAAACTGTATTTTCAAATCTATGGATATAAAATCATTTTTGGATTCGACCTACTTAAAAACCGCAGAACAAGCGGGAATTAGTGAGCTTGAAAATAACAAATTGATTGTAAATTTTATTCAAGAAGCAATAGATGAAAAATTTAAGTTGGTTATGGTTCGACCCGAAGTGGTTACATTAGCCAAAAAAATGATAGTTGACCAAAATTCAAAGGTAACTATTGGAACCGTTATTGATTTTCCAAAAGGTAATTCAAGTTATACCAAAAAAATTAACCAAGCAAAAAAAGCCATCCTTGATGGAGCTGACGATTTGGATTTTGTTTGTAATTACGAAGCTTTTAAAAAGGGTAACATTCCACTTATAAAGAAAGAAATTCTAAAATGTACGCAATTTGTCATTCAAAATAATAAAACTATAAAATGGATTATTGAGGTTGCAGCACTAAACAACCAACAAATAATCCAGCTTTCTACACTAATAAAAAATGTTGTTATTTCCAATTTCAAAGAGGATGTATATCCTAATGTTTTTGTGAAATCATCAACGGGGTTTTATAAAACTAAAGACAATTTGCCAAACGGTGCTACTGTTCCTTCAATAATTATGATGCTAGAAAATGCATCGCCATTACCGATTAAAGCGTCTGGGGGAGTTAGAAATCGAGAGGAAGTAATGTACCTTATTCGTTTAGGTGTAAAAAGAATAGGAACTTCATCTGCAAAACTAATTTCAAGAGGCGAATCTGAAATAGTTTCTTATTGATTTCTTTACCAAAAAATAATATTTTTAGTATTTTTTTATATACTTTTCCTTTTGTGAAATGCGATTTTTTAAAGTATCTTTGCACCAGTTTTAAAACAAACAATTCAGCTTTGAACGCTACAACTAATAAACTTTCCTTTAAATCTATTTACATTGATTTTCTAGAAATCACTAAAGCAAGATTGGCAATTAGTGTTGTTTTTTCTTCTTTTGCAGGATTTATGTTGGGAATTGATACTATTCATTCCTTAAATTGGATGGTTTTGTTCAAACTTACATTTGGCGGATATTGTATGGTAGGAGCATCGAACGCATTCAACCAAGTAATTGAAACTGAACTCGATTTATTAATGGACCGAACTAAAAATCGACCAGTTCCTTCCAAGAGGATGACCCCAAATACCGCACTATCAATAGCATTTTTGTTAACTATTATTGGAATTATACTTTTATATACCATTAATGAAAAAACAGCAATGTTCGGTGCTATTTCTATTTTTATATATACTTGTATTTATACCCCCTTAAAAACCATTACCCCACTCGCAGTTTTTGTTGGAGCATTTCCAGGAGCAATACCTTTCATGTTAGGATGGGTTGCAGCAACTGGTAACTTTGGTATAGAAGCTGGAACTTTATTTTTAATTCAGTTCTTTTGGCAGTTTCCTCATTTTTGGGCAATAGGATGGTTTTTATATGAAGATTATGAAAAAGCAGGATTTTATATGTTACCTTCAGGAAAAAAAGATAACTCTACTTCACTTCAAATAATTTTATATACACTTTGGTTAATAATTTCTTCATTATTACCAGCATTAGGTTTTACAGGTCAATTTTTTATAACAAAAATTTCTGCTTTGGTGGTTTTTTTATTAGGACTTTGGATGCTTTATTATGCAATTAAATTATACCAAACAAGAACTGCTAAATCAGCTAAAACGCTAATGATTGTTAGCGTTTCTTACATTACATTATTACAATTAGTTTATATTTTAGATAAATTTTTACGATAATTATGAATAACTCAAGTAATGAAATTAAAGAAAGAAACGCAAGATCATATAAATTGATTCTTTTGTTTGCTATGGTTAGCATGTTTATGATGTTTGCCGGATTAACAAGTGCATTTGTTGTTAGTAAATCTAGAACTGATTGGGTGAAAGACTTTCATTTACCAAGTGCATTTTACTTCAGCACAGCAGTAATACTTAGTTGTAGTATCACTTTTCATTTAGCAAAAAAAGCAATACAAAAAGATAAAAGAAGTGCTACAACTACATTTCTTTTAGCTACTTTTGTGCTCGGAATTGTATTTGTAATTCTTCAATTTGTAGGTTTTCGTCAAATTGTAGATAGCGGTTATTTTTTTACAGGAAGTGCTAGTTCAATTACAACCACTTTTTTATATATTGTAACAATAGTTCACCTAGCTCACCTTGCAGGAGGACTAATTTCACTATTTATAATAATTTATAATCATTTTAAACAAAAATATAATTCAACACAAACCCTTGGTATTGAGCTAGGTGCAATGTATTGGCACTTTCTGGATTTTCTTTGGGTATATTTGTTTTTGTTTATATATTTCTTTAAATAAGAAAAATGCTTAAATTTGGGAACTTTTTAATGAATAACATATATGGGATCGACAGTTACTACTGCAAATAGTCAAGAAAATACTTGGGGTGGCGGAAATGAGCCAATGGGAGCTAGTTATGGTAAATTAATGATGTGGTTTTTTATCGTATCGGATGCCTTAACCTTCTCTGGATTTTTAGCTGCTTATGGTTTTTCTAGATTTAAATTTATTGAAACTTGGCCATTAGCCGACGAAGTGTTTACACACTTTCCTTTTTTACATGGTGTTTCTGCACCAATGTATTATGTTGCATTAATGACTTTTATTTTGATTTTTTCCTCTGTAACAATGGTTTTAGCCGTTGATGCAGGACATCAAATGAATAAAGCAAAAGTTACTTTTTATATGTTTTTAACCATTATTGGTGGTTTAATATTCGTGGGCTCTCAAGCTTGGGAATGGTCCAACTTTATCCGTGGTGAATACGGAGCTATCGAAACAAAAGGAGGAAGCTTGCTACAGTTTGTTGACAATACAGGGAAAAGAGTAAAATTATCTGATTTTGTTGTTTCTCTACCAAAAGAAAGAGAACAATTAACAAGAAACAAAGGTAATTGGTTTATGGAAGAAAGTGCATTACCAACATATACTGTTGCCGAGGTTCAAGCAGGTTTCAAAGCCCATCCAGAATTATTAATTAGAACCGAAGTTATATATGAAGACAATAAAGCTTCTAAAACAGATCCAAAAAATAATCCTACTTTAAATAAAATAAAACACAAAACAATTCTTACAAGAGCTGAATCTGAACACAGATTAGAAAGCGCTGTTTTAGTTGTTGAAGGAGCTAACCTTAAAAGAAATGAATACGGAAGTAAATTATTTGCTGATTTCTTTTTCTTTATCACCGGTTTCCACGGTTTCCACGTATTTTCAGGAGTTATAATTAATATCATCATTTTCTTTAACGTTCTCCTTGGAACTTATGAGAAAAGAAGAAGCTATGAAATGGTAGAAAAAGTTGGATTATATTGGCACTTTGTCGATTTAGTTTGGGTATTCGTATTTACAGTTTTCTATCTAGTTTAATTTTTCAAAACTTATATTATGTCAGACGTTCACGTTTCTAACACAAAAAGAATTTGGTTTGTTTTCGGTTTGTTATCAGTGGTAACTACTATAGAAGTATTCTTAGGGATTATAAAACCAGAATCATTACACTTGACTCATTTTCTAGGAATGAATTTGCTAAATTGGATTTTCTATATCCTAACTATTTTTAAAGCTTATTATATCGTTTGGGCATTTATGCACATGGAAGGCGAAAAAGCTATACTTAGAAATGTAGTTGTAGTTCCAGTTATTTTCTTAGTAATCTACCTTTTGTTTATTTTATTGACAGAAGCAGATTATATTTTTGAAATTTTTAAAAATTCTACAATCAAATGGAATTTTTAACAAGATATTAATTCATAAAAAGGGTACGCATTGCGTACCTTTTTTTATTTTTGTATAAATTATCTCAAAAAAAGAATGAAAAAAAATATAGTTCTATTTGTCTTGTTTATTCTACCAATTGTAGCTTACTTGTTTTTTGCTTCAGGGGTAAATAGTTTTACAACACTTCCAACAGTAACGCCGAAAATTTCTGATTTAGGGAATTGGAATTCATTGAATGGAAAGAAAATTACCCTCAATAATAAAATAACTATTCTTAGTTTTTCAGGAACTGATTTATTAAAAAATAGAGGAAATTATTTCAATCTAAATCAAAAAATTTACCAACAGTATCATGAATTCAAAGACTTACAATTTGTGGTAGTATGCCCACTAGGAACTGAAAAAGATGCTAAGTATATTGTTGAGCAATTTTCAAAGTTTACCGATGTTTCTGAATGGCAATTTGTGTTTGCTCCAACTGATCAAATTCAAGAATTTTACAATCAAATGAAATTGAAAAACAAACTGAATACCGACTTTGGAACTTCGAATGTCTTTATAGTCGACAAAAATAGAAACCTTCGTGGACGAAAGAAAAAAAGCGAATACAAAGAAGGTTACGATACTTCATCACCAGCTGAATTAGGAAATATAATGTTGGACGACTTCAAAATTATTTTGTACGAATACAGAGCTGCATTGAAGAAAAATAAAAACGCGACACGAAAAATCTAATTTAAAAATGAAAAAAAGTTACTCCTATATTGGAATATTCTTCATAATACTGGTTTTTGGAATAATTGTTATTCCCAAAATAGTAGATAGAATAAAACATGATGAAGTAGTAAAAGGAGATCGTTTAGATAACGTTTCCAATCATTCCTCAGGTGAAACCTCAAAATTAGTAACTATTGGTCCAGCTCCAAAATTTGAACTTATTGATCAAAATAACAAACTAATTTCCAATAAAGATTATGCCGGGAAAGTATATGTATTAGAATTTTTCTTTACCACCTGCCCAACTATTTGCCCTAAAATGAACAAGAATATGTTAACTATTGAAAAAGCATTTTTTGGAAATCCTAATTTTGGAATAGTATCAATTACCATAAATCCTGAAAATGATACTCCAAAAGTTTTGAAAGAACACGCACAGAAATTAGGAGTAAAATCTTCAAATTGGCATTTTCTTTCAGGCGATAAAACTATAATTTTTGACCTTGCAAATAAAGGGTTCAATGTTTATGTAGGGCAAAATTCAAATGTAAATGGCGGTTTTGAACATTCAGGATTATTTGCATTAATAGATAAAAATGGCGACATTCGTTGTCGAAAAGATAACTTCGGAAACCCAATTCTTTATTATGATGGAATTGAAAAAGAAGGTGTTAGAACACTACAACAAGACATAGCAATTTTATTAAATGAATAATTATGAAAACAAATAACATCGAAAAAAAATACAATAACTGGATCATCGCCTTATCAATATTAATTCCTGTTGCAGTAGCAGTATTATTCAAAGTAAAACTAAAAGATTTAGGTTTTAACGTTTCTCCAATGCCAATTTTACCTCCTATATACGCAACTATAAACGGAATTACTGCTGTTTTGTTAGTTTCGGCAGTAATGGCAATCAAAAATGGCAATCGCAAGCTTCATGAGTTACTTATGAAAATTTCAATCGGCTGCTCGCTGGTGTTCCTTGTGCTTTATATCGTTTATCATATGACCACCGATTCAACTCCTTATGGCGGAACAGGAGCTTTAAAATATGTTTATTTTTTCATATTGATTTCTCATATCACGCTTTCTATCGCAACAATTCCTCTAGTTTTAATATCGTATGTTCGTGCTTTAGCTGAAAAATTCGATAAGCATAAAAAAATTGCAAAAATTACCTTTCCAATCTGGCTATACGTTGCAGTAACAGGTGTTTTGGTTTACCTAATGATCTCCCCTTATTATGCTAATTAAAGGCGAAAGTAAAAAGTTGAATGTTAAAAGTCGTAGAAATTTCAATACTTCTGCTCTCCTTTTTCTATTGTTTTTTTTCTACTCCATCACCACAAATGCTCAATGTGCCATGTGTAGAGCGGCTCTAGAAAGCGAAGGCAATACCGCCAAAGCCAAAGGAATTAACGATGGAATCGTCTACCTAATGATTTTCCCATATATCCTGATAGGATTGGCCTTTTTTGCAGTCTATAAAATGTATAAAAAGAAAATCAAGTAGTTTTTTTAGAAGCGAATTGTCCGTCTGTTTCAGGAACTGCAATTCCCGCTTTCCATTTCAATCCACGCAAAAAAGCGTGGGATTTCCATTGTAATCGGGGCTAGGAATGATTCTAATTGATTATTTGTATATACTGTTAAATACACCTAACTCATATTAAAAACCTGTCAGAATTAAGAACCTATTTCAAACCATCAACAGCAACTTTCACATTACCATTCACTTTTACAAAGGCAACTATAGCTTTGTTGGTTAATTGTATTTTTTGAAATTCAATGGTATCAATTTTCCCATTAATAACAATTCCTGGCATTGGAGAATAATTCTTCAAATAAGTCATCATGCTTTTCTTCCCTTCCTCTAAATTGGATTGAATCGAGTAACGGCAACTCGATTGAATTTTTTTCAATATCAACCCTTGTGCCAACCAATTTGCAGTCTTCATCAATTTGCTTTTAGTATCCAACACATAATCCAATTCGTCAAAATAGATTTCTTTTGTGGTTTCATTATATTTTGGAACTCCGGCTAAATAAATCGTTCCATTAATAGAACCTAGCATATCTAAAGCAATCACCATTTTACCGTTTTTGTGCCAAACAGCTACATTTTGAACCGTTACTTTTTTACTTCCTGAGCCGTATTCTTGTCCGGCAAAATTCTTAGTGATAATTTTTGAGGCATCATGATAACTAGAAACGGCAACAATATTTGCCGAAATATTATCTGGCATTTGAGTTACCGATTTTAATACTATTTTGTTTTTGTCATATTTAGTCAATGGCTTTTGCCCAATTAACGTTTCCATATTGCATTTCAATCCCATTGCCAACGAAATATTGTCCTTTACAAATCGAGCGTCTGTGGCGTACAATTCTATTGGAACAATTCGTAACCAAGTGTCAAACGCTTCATTCATTTGTATTGGAGTACATATTTTCTGTAAGGCATCAAGCACATTTGGTTTAAAATCCATGGAACTTTCAATAGCTTCGTCGATAGTTCTCTCAATTTTCGATTTAAATAATTTTATTGTGGGATTAATAACATAAGTAATTGGTATTGATTTTCCCATAACTACAGTCGTTGGGCTTTCATTCCAATCCAAAGATTTAAACTCCGTTTTGGTACTCAACTTCCAATTCAATAATTTCACGTCACTCAATAAAGTGATATTTCCGTTTAAATTAAATTCTTGAGTGCTGTACAATGCAATTCCTAATTTGTCAGTACCAATTCTATATTTAATAGCCGCTTTTAAAGGTAAAACAGTTTTAATCTTTCCGTCTAAATTGGTAATAGAAATGGGAGCCAACTTCCAAATTGATATTTGAATATCGTCATCTTCAATTTTGGTGTCTTCATAAATCAAACCATTCAAAAATTTATTCGTCTGATTCTCAATATCTTTCAGTTTAATATCTATTGGAATACTAATAAATGAAGGTGTATTGTCGTAAGCTAATGGCAAAGCATCGTCCGGTTCAGGTTTTAACGCAGTAATTTTTGAAGTAGTAGCGCAACTGTAAAAAAGAGTTAGCACAAAAAGAAGACTGATTTTAGAAATTGTTCTCAAAAGGATCATAGTATATAATTAAAGTGCAAAAATAATTTTAATTTTTCTTAAATACTAAATCCCCGTAACATAAATTCATATAAGTCGTCTAATAAGATTAAGTTAAATTTAGTATAAATTGCCAAAAAAAGTTAATTTTGCAGTTGTAACAATAGATTAAGAACTTTGTATCATATGAAACAAATAATTATTAGTAAAATCACATTTTTTACCTTACTTTTTTTAAGTGTACTTTCTCAAGCACAAACTAAAAAATGGACTTTGGAAGAATGTGTTGACTACGCCATCAAAAATAACATTTCAATTAAACAATCGGAATTAGATGCAAAGTCGGCTGCAATAGACAAATCTTCTGCTATTGGCGGCTTCTTACCTTCGCTTAATATCAATGGTTCGCATTCTTGGAATATTGGTTTGAACCAAAACATAACTACTGGTTTATTAGAAAACCAAACCACACAATTTACCGCTGCTGGATTAAATTCTAATATTGATGTTTATAACGGACTGCAAAATCAAAACCGTTTACGAAGAGCAAACCTATCAATCATAGCAGCTAAATACCAGCTTTCAAAAATGAAAGATGATATTTCTTTAAATATCGCCAACGCTTTTTTGCAAATATTATTTAATAAGGAAAATCTTAAAGTTCAAAATGAACAATTAGCCAATAATGAAAAACAATTGCAACGTTCGCAGGAGTTAGTGAACGCCGGAGTAGTGCCACGAGGAGATTTATTGGATATTAAAGCGACAGTTGCCTCAAATAACCAAGCGATTGTAAACGCTCAAAATGCACTTCTAATTTCTAAATTAAGTCTGGCTCAATTATTACAATTGGAGAATTTTAAAGATTTTGATATTGTTGATGCTGATTATCCAGTTTCAGAAAGCGCTACCTTACTTCAAACTCCAGCTGCAATTTATGCAAAAGCAAAGGAAGAACGCGTAGAATTGAAAATCGCAAAAACCAATTTAGAAATTGCTGAGCGCGATGTAAAAATTGCAAAAGGGGCTTATCAACCCTCCATTCAAGGGTTTTATAGTTTGAGTACAAGGGCAGCCTATTCTGATAGACTTGTTTTTGATCCCGCTGGAAATCCAAGTTTTCAACCTCCTTTTACGGTTTTAAGACAATTTGATTTAAACAAAGGGCACTCTTTTGGATTTCAAATGAATATTCCAGTGCTTAATGGTTTTGCAACTAAGAACAATGTAGAGAGATCTAAAGTAGCTTTGGACCGTTCTAAAATAGCGTTTAGCCAACAAGAATTAGATTTAGAGAGAAATATTTACACTGCTTTTACAGATGCTAAAGGTGCGATGAAAGCCTATGAATCAGCAATTATAACTTTAGAAGCAAGACAAGAAGCTTATAATTATGCAAAAGAAAAATTTGCTGTAGGAATGTTAAATGCATTCGATTTAAATCAATCTCAATCGCTTTTGGTTAATGCTCAATCAGAAGTAGTTCGTACAAAATACGATTATATTTTCAGAGTTAAAGTAATTGAATTCTATTTTGGAATTCCGATAATTAAAAAATAATACCATCATGTCAAAGAAAACAATTTATATTTTATTAGGTTCAGCAGTTGCACTAATTGCCGTTTTATTACTACTTTCTAAAACAGGAATTATTGGAAAAAAAGATAAAGGAACCGAAGTAGAAATAGCCACGGTAAATGAAATTACAGTAGTAGAAACGGTCTCAGCGACTGGTAAAATTCAGCCGGAAATTGAAGTAAAAATATCGTCAGAAGTATCAGGTGAAATTATTGCTTTACCTGTTAAAGAAGGGCAAGTCGTTAAAAAAGGAGATTTATTAGTAAAAATAAACCCTGATTTATATACTTCTGGTTACCAACGTACGATTTCTAATTTATCTGGAACAAAAGCTGGATTGAGTCAAGCGGATGCTTCTTTTAAAGAAGCTAAATCCAACTATGATAGAAGCAAAATTCTATATGATAAAGGAATAATTTCAAAATCGGAATGGGACAAAGCTATTGCCTCTTTTGAAGTAGCAAAGGCTTCTAAGGAATCAGCTTATTATAATGTACAAAGCGCTTCGGCAACAGTAAGTGAAGCCAAAGATAACTTAGGAAGAACTACAATTTATGCTCCTGCAGACGGAACTATTTCAATGTTAAATGTTGAATTAGGCGAACGCGTTTTAGGAACCCAACAAATGACTGGAACTGAAATTCTTCGCGTTGCCAATTTGAACAATATGGAAGTTGAAGTTGATGTAAATGAGAATGACATTGTTAAAATTAATGTTGGCGATACGGCTAAAGTAGAAGTGGATGCCTATTTGAAAAAAGAATTCAAAGGTATAGTAACCAGTATTTCTAATTCTGCGAGTACTGCTTTAACTGCCGATCAAGTAACTAATTTCAAAGTTAAAGTTAGAATTTTAAAAGAATCTTATTTAGATTTATTAGAGGGAAAACCATTGTCTTATTCTCCATTTAGACCAGGAATGACAGCTACTGTTGATATTATTACAACTAGAAAAGTTAATGTTATTGGTGTGCCAATCAGTTCAATTGTGGTTAAGTCGGATACTACAGCAACTTCAAAAATTGTTGTTGAAGACACCAAGGATAAAGACAATAAAATTGCTCCAAAAAGTGATAAGAAATTTGAATGCGTGTTCTTAAAAGTAGGTGATAAAGCTAAAATCAGAATCATCAAAACTGGAATCCAAGACGACACCAATATTGAAGTTCTTTCTGGACTTAAAAAAGGCGACGTGGTTATTGTAGGCCCTTATACTACTGTTACAAAAGAGCTGAATTCAGGAGATAAAGTGGTAGTGAGTTCTGGAATTGATAAACCAGAAAAGAAATAACTTTCAATAGCATCGAGTGACTTACATTCTAAATTTAGAAACGGCAACCAAAAACTGTTCTGTATCAATTTCGCAAAATGGACAAACAATTTTTTGTAAGGAAATGGCAGAAGCAGGATATTCTCACGCTGAAAAATTGCATGTTTTTATTGAGGAATGCATTAAAGAATCAAATATCACATTTATAGATTTAGCTGCAATTGCAGTTAGTCAAGGCCCAGGATCCTACACTGGTTTAAGAATAGGCGTTTCTGCTGCCAAAGGGCTTTGTTTTGCCTTGGATTTACCTTTAATTGCGTTAGATACTTTGCAGGTTTTAGCGTCTAAATTATCAATTTCCGATGGAGTAATTATTCCAATGATTGATGCGAGAAGAATGGAGGTTTATTCTGCGATTTTCAATTCTAAATTGGAAAAAATAAGAGAAGTTCAAGCTGAAATACTTACTGAAAGTTCATTTGAAGAATTTTCTGAAACAATTCATTTTGTTGGAGATTGTACTGGAAAAGCCAAAACTGTTTTATCCAAATCTAATTTTATTTTTCACGAGGAGATTATTTATCCTTCTGCAAATGAAATGAGTGAATTGAGTTATATAAAATTCCAAGAAAAAAAGTTGGAAGATGTAGCTTATTTTGAGCCTTATTACTTAAAGGATTTTATGGCTACGGTTTCAAAAAAATAATTAAATCATTTTTTTAACTTCATCAAAATTTGAGGTTGGAAGCTGACAAGTTTGGTTTTGGCAAACATAAAACAGCATTTCATTTTCAATAAATCGATTTTTTAAAAATGGCAATTCCGAATTTTTATTTGCAGCAGCAAGCATTAAATTAGGATGGTATTCCCGATTTATTTTCAATAGATATTCCATTGCATTCTCACCACAAATACCCAATTCTCTTTGTTGCTCAGAATAGTTCAATAGAAGATTAAGCCAGTTGGAATAGGCCGACGGATAATCAATATTTGGAATTATTTTTTTGAGCATTTTCATGCAAATAGACTCGTAATACGGATTATTAAAATAGAGGCTAAGTAGAAACAAATTATTAGCCATGACCGAATTTGAAGCAGGAATTACATTGTCTTCCGTTTCAAAATGAGTTGCAATTAATGGGTCATCTTTTTTTGATGTAAAGGAGAAAAAATGTGTCGCTTCATCATAAAAATTATCGAAGCAATAATCGGTTAATTGCTTGGATTGGTGTAGCCATTTTTCATCCATGGTAACTTCATAAAGTGAAATAAAGGCTTCAATTACAAAACTGTAATCTTCTAAATAGCCATTTATTGTTGCCGTTCCATTTTTGTAATTGTGCAATAAGTTCCCTTCAGGAGTCCATAATTTATCAATAATAAAATTGGCGTTTTTTAATGCGATTTCCAAATAATTTTCGTTGCCCAATGCTTTATAGGCATCAACAAATCCCTTTAACATTAAAGCATTCCAGGAAGTCAATGACTTGTCGTCTAATCTTGGTTTACTCCTTTTTTCTCTTTCAATAAAAAGCAATTTTTCCCAATTTTCTTTCTTATTTTTTAAATCAGAAAGTTCTAAATTATTTGTTTTTGCAATTGTTTCTAATTCTTGATTTTGAATTAAAACGTAATTGTTATTTTCCCAATAACCAAATTCATTGATATTAAAAACCTCACTAAATAAAGGGAAATCTACATTTATAATTTTTTCTAAATCGGATTTATTCCATACATAAAATGCGCCTTCCTCTAAATGCCCATCGCTGTCCAAACTATCAGCGTCGAGTGCGCAATAGAATCCATTTTCAGTATTTACTAATTCTCTAGAAACGAACCGAAGTGTTTTTTCAATGACTTCTTTGTACAACGGATTTTTGGTTAATTTATAGGCATCTGAATATAAAGAAACGAGTTGACCATTGTCATATAGCATTTTTTCAAAATGGGGAACATGCCATTTTAAATCTACTGAATAGCGAGAAAAACCTCCGTCAACAGTGTCAAATAATCCGCCAAATGCCATTTTGGTCAATGTTAAATTCACAAAATCTAGTATATCATGATTGTTTTTTTGATACCCATAACGCATTAGAAATTTGTAATTGTTTGGCATCATAAATTTGGGTGCTCGAGCCATTCCCCCAAAATCTAAATCGAAACTTTTTTGCCATTTTTCAATTAGAGGTTCAATACAATTTTGGTTCAATTCATCTGAAGCTGTTTCGGTGTATGAAAAATTCAAACTATTTATACCTAATTGTAATTTTTCGGCATATTCAATCATTTTTTCAGGGCTTGACTCGTAAATGTATTGCAATTTTTCGAGTGTTGAAATCCATTCTTCTTTTCGGAAATAGGTTCCTCCCCATATTGGTCTTCCATCGGGAAGTGTAACCACATTTAAGGGCCAACCGCCTCGACCGGTCATTATTTGAATTGCTTTCATGTAAATAGCATCTACATCAGGGCGTTCTTCTCGATCTACTTTGATATTGATGAAATGCCGATTCATCGTTTTCGCCACGTCATTATCTTCAAAGCTTTCATGTTCCATTACATGGCACCAATGGCAAGCAGAGTAGCCAATACTTATAACGATTAGTTTGTTGCTTTTTTGAGCTTGTGCTAAAGAATCTTTGTTCCATGCTTTCCAATGCACAGGGTTGTTTGCATGTTGCAAAAGGTAGGGACTGGTCTCTGAAATTAATTGGTTCATGGTAACTTTTTTTAGCCCAGATGGCAGTGGAAATCCCACGCTTTTGGGCGTGGATTGTAGCGTACAGCTGGAAATAGCTCCTAAAAAAAAATAATGTTTTTTAATTTAAGAATTATCCGTTGATAGCTTCCACTTTAATATTTTCATCATTTAGCATGTCTTTCAACATGTTTTCAATTCCGCTTTTTAGAGTAAATGTTGACGATGGGCAGCCGTTGCAAGCGCCTTGAAGAACCACTTTTACTCTTTTTTCGGTTTCATCATAGGAATCAAAAAGGATATTTCCACCATCTGCGGCTACAGCAGGCTTCACATATTCCTCTAAAATATTAATAATTTGTTGGGATGTCGTGTCTAAATTATCAAAATTGCTAATTTGTTGCTTCTCTAATTTTTCGGTATTTTCGATTAAAGATTCATCTAAAACAGTACCGCCATTTTCAATGAAAAGTTTAATAAAAGAACGTAATTCTAGCGTAATTTGGTTCCAATCATTAACTTCATATTTGGTTACCGAAATATAATTCTCATCGATAAATACTTCTTTGACGTAAGGGAAATTGAAAAGTTCCTTTGCTAAAGGAGACGGTTTAGTTTCGTCAATATTTTTAAATTCCACACCTGTTTTTGTCAACATTCTACTTACAACGAATTTAAGAGTTGCAGGATTTGGAGTTGTTTCACCATAAACGGTTATGGGTTGTTTTTTAGGTTTGTTTTCTTCAGCTTTAATAATTACACCTCCATTATTTACAAATTCTTCGATTTGTTCGGCAACTGCATCTTGAACATCTTCCCATTCTACTATAGAATATCTTTCAATAGCAATGAAATTTCCTGAAATGTAAACTGTTTTCACAAATGGCAAATAAAACAATTGTTGCGCTAAAGGAGAAGCTTTTGCTTCATCGATATTTTTAAACTCAAAGTTCTCGTTTTGAGTAATAAAATCGGGAAATTCAAATTTTAATATTGTTGGATTTTGAGTGCTTTTTATTGTTATTTTCATCTTAATTTATACTATTTATTTCCTTTAAATTAATGATGTAAAGGTATATAATTTAGTCAAATATAAAATGAAATTTAGTAAATGATTATGATGGTTTTAGATATTATTTCAAACAATAATTCAGTTACTTAATCGTTATAATAATTTAAATTCCACAAATATATTAGGTTGTATTTGATATGTAACCTAAAAATTTATATATTTGGACGATACAAAAAAAAGCACCTTAGTTATTAATTTATTTAAGGTTCATTTTTCGATTTTAATACTTCTTTATGAATTATAAATATTGAAGAATTTATTTTGTTTTTAGAATCATATATTCCAATTCATAAAAGAATTAAAAAAAATGAATATTAAAAAATTATACATTTTAAGTTTGATTTTTATTACTCAACTGACTTTTTCTCAAGAAGGAGTTGCGGTATATTCAGATTATTTATCCGATAATTATTATTTGATTCACCCTTCGATGGCTGGAGCTTCAAGTTGTACTAAAATTAGATTAACTGCTCGTAAACAATGGTTTGAACAACAAGACGCACCTCAATTACAAACTTTAAGTATTAATGGACGCTTAAATGAGAAATCAGGAGTTGGGATGATCATTTTTAATGATGTAAATGGATACCACTCTCAAAAAGGATTAAAATTTACATATGCACATCACTTAATGTTTTCAAGAGATGATTCTGATTTAAATCAATTGTCTTTTGGTATTAGTGGTGTTCTTATTCAGAGTCAATTGGATGAAACTCAATTTAGAAATTCTGGGAATTACGATCCTATAGTTGATGGTACAATAGTTCAAAAAGAGTCATATATGAATTTTGATATTGGGGCATCCTATAATTATTTAGAATTTTTCTCACATTTAACAATTAAAAATGCAGTAGAAACAAGAAGAAATATTTATACTGAATTCGAAAGTGATAACCTTAGAAAAGTAATTTTAAGTGCTGGATATACCTTTGGGGATGCTGATGTGGTACTTTGGGAACCTTCAATTATGTATCAAAGAGTTGAAAAAACTAAAGAAAGTTCAATTGATTTTAACCTAAAAGCGTATAAAAATTTCGAGGGTGGAAAAATATGGGGAGCACTCTCTTACAGAAGAAGTTTTGATGGTGCTCAATATGTTCGTGGAAATGGGTTGGCCGAACAAAAATTACAATTCTTTTCACCAATTTTAGGTGTTAACTATAAGAATTTTATGTTTGCTTATACCTATTCTCAAGTTTTTGGTGACATTAGATTTGAGAATCCAGGATATCATCAAATTACAATTGGTTTAAATTTATTCTGTGAGCCAGAAAGATACCACTGTAATTGTCCTGCAAATAATTAAAATAATTTTTTAATATACAGTCCCGATTCCTCGGGACTATTTTTTTAAGCTATGTTGATAAAAGCTGTTAACGGAAAATCACCTATTATCCCTGAAGACTGTTATGTTGCTGAAAATGCTACAATTGTTGGCGATGTTACTTTTGGAAAATTTTGCAGTGTTTGGTTTAATGCTATTATTCGTGGTGATGTCAATTCCATTAAAATTGGAAATAAAGTTAATATTCAAGATGGTGCAGTTGTTCATTGTACTTATCAGAAGCACCCAACAATTATTGGAAACAATGTATCAATAGGTCATAATGCCATTGTTCATGGTTGCACAATACAAGATAATGTGCTAATTGGGATGGGTGCCATTGTGATGGATAATTGTATTATTGAAAGTAATTCAATTGTTGCGGCAGGTGCTGTAATTACTCAAAACACGGTAGTTCCCTCGGGAACTATCTGGGCAGGGGTTCCTGCTAAGAAGGTTAAAGATATTGATCAATCGGATTTTGCCGGAGAAATTGAAAGAATATCCAATAATTATATTATGTATTCTAGTTGGTTTAAAGAAGACCTTTAAAAGTCTCTTTTTGAAACAGAATATTTATTTTCCAGAATATCGACAAGTACTTTCGGGTCGATATTTGAATAAAATTCACATTCTCCTTTATCTAAATTACTTATTCCGGTTTGGTTTTGAAGAACGGCTAGAGTTTGTCTTGCTACTGCTTGCCCTGAATCTATTATTTGAATTGACTTTGGTAAAATTTCTTTAATTTTTGGAATTAAATAGGGGTAGTGGCTGCACCCTAATACTAGATAATCAATGTTTTTTTCGATCATAGGATTTAAATAGGATATTAATAATTCATTCATTTTAGGAGAATTTATTTCCCCATTTTCGATTAATTCTACTAATCCAAAACCTATTTGCTCTACAATATTAATATCCTGGTAAAGCGAAACGGCTTTATTAAATAGTTCGCTGCTTAAGGTTCCTTTTGTGGCTAAAATGCCAATAGTTTGAGTTTTAGAATGGGTTGCAGCCGGCTTAATAGCTGGTTCAATTCCTATAAAGGGAACATCGTAGGTTGCCCTCAGTTCTTTTATTGCATTAGTAGTTGCTGTATTACAAGCTACAACTATTATTTTGCAATTATTTTCTAATAATATTTCGGTATTTTTTTTACTAAGTGCAATAATCTCTTCTTTGGATTTCACTCCATAGGGTGCATTTTTGCTATCGGCTAGGTAAATGGTATTTTCGTTTGGCATTAATTGATGTATGGCTTTCCATATGGAAGTACCTCCAATTCCTGAGTCGAATAAACCTATGGGATTATTATTAATCATAGAAACAAATGTAAAAAAAAACTGCTCATATTAGGAGCAGTTTTAAAATTTTTATTTTGACTGTAATATTAAAAACCCAGTTCTTTCTTAACATCAGCAGTTAAGTTTGGACCGTCAGCCAATAATAAACTCTCAGAGTTTAAAATGTATTGAAAACCTTTTGCTTTTCCTACTTTTTGAATTGCAGCTTTAATTTTTTCTTGAATAGGTTTCATTAATTCAGCTTCTTTAGATTGAAGTTCTTTTTGAGCAGTTTGACCGTATTCTTGGATTCTTTTTTCCATATCTTGAACTTCTTTCTGACGCTCGATGTTCATTTTTTCTGAAACAGTTGTGACTTCTGCTTCATATTTTTTTATTTTTGCTTGGTATTCTTCCCCCATTGTTTTGTATACTGCTTGGTATTCAACACCTAATTTTTCTAGCTGTTTTTGAGCTTCTAAAATCGCTGGCATTTTAGACATAATTTCATTTACTTCTACGTGTGCAGTTTTCGATTGTGCAAAAATTTGGTTAGCACCAAGGAAAAAGATTGTAGCTATTAGTAAGCATTTTAATTGTTTCATCATTTTAAGTATTAATTATTAATTTATTGGTTTTATTTTTAATTTTTCTTCTCTTGCTTTTTTAGCAGCTTCTTTCTCTTCTAGAAGTTTCTTATTTCTTTCTTCTTGTTCTTTTTTTCTGTCTTCAATTGCCTTAGCTCTAGCTTGAATGGCCGCTTCATTTTGAGCCTTGAGTGCAGCTGCTTTTTCTTCTTGTTCTTTCTTCTTATCTTCAATTGCTTTAGCTCTTGCTTGAGCGGCAGCTTCATTTGCTAATTTAATTTTTGCAGCTTTCTCTTCAAGTTCTTTCTTTTTAGCTGCAGCTGCAGCTTCATTTTGTGCTTTAAGCGTTGCAGCTTTTTCTTCTTGTTCTTTCTTTCTATCCTCAATTGCTTTAGCTCTTGCTTGTGCGGCAGCTTCATTAGCTATTTTTGTTTTTGCTGCTTTTTCTTCTAGCTCCTTCTTTTTAGCTTCTTCAGCCAATTTTTTCTTTTCAGCAGCCTCTGCTTTTTTATCTGCAATTGCTTTTTCTCTCGCTAATTTTTTATCTTCAAGTATTTTTTGTCTTTCTAGCATTTCAGGATTTTCTTTATTGAAATCCTCTCTTGCGTCTTTTTCTTCTTGAAGCTTAAGTTGCTTTTTTGTTAATTGTTCTTTTTGTTCGGCTCTTTTTAAAGTTCTTAATACTTGATCACTAATATCATATCTTTTAGCGGCAAATAACATTGTTAAATCGGAAGCTTTATCAAAAATAAAATCATATTTTTTTGAATCAGCAATATCTTGAACTATTGTAAAAATTTGATCTTGAATAGGTTTTACTAAATTTGATTTTTGATTTAATAAATCTCCGTTTGGGCCAAATCTTTTTTGATTATAATCTAACAATTCTTTTTCTTGAAAAGTTATTTCTTCTTGTTTTTCTGCAATTAGTTCTTTAGTTAACAAAACTTGTTCAGTTTTTAGGGCATCTTTAAGTCTTGTTATTTCATTATTTCTAACTTCAATTTCTTGTTTCCATTGTTGTGCTTTTAACTCTAATTGGTTTTTGGCTTCAGTATAGCTAGGAACATTCTGTAAAATGTATTCCATATCTATATATCCAATTTTTACACTTTTGGTTTGCCCAAAAGAAAAACTTGAAAATAGAATTGTCAAAAATAGTAAAAAATGTTTTTTCATAACTTAATTTTATTAGAAAATTAATACTTTCATTAAAATTGTTGACCAATAATAAAGTGAGTTTCCCAGCCATTAGGTTGAGTTAAACCTTGTATTGGAAGTGCATCAAAACCATATCCAAAATCAATTCCCAATAAACCAAATGCTGGCATAAATACTCTTAATCCAAATCCGGCAGATCGCTGAAGTATAAATGGATTATAATTTCTAAAGGAATCATAAGCGGCTCCACCCTCAGCAAATGTTAATGCATAAATTGAGGCTGATGATTTTAAGGTTAACGGATATCTTAATTCCAATGAAAATTTGTTATAAACCGTTGCTCCATTTTGCGCACCACGGCTATCGGATGGAGTTAATGATTGGTTTGGGTATCCTCTTAAACCAATAATTTCTCGACCATCTAATGCAAAGTTTGCCAATCCATCACCTCCAACAAAAAATCTTTCAAATGGAATCATACCACGATCTTGATTATATGAACCTAAGAAACCGAATTCACCTAAAGATCGAAGTACTAATTTATCATAGATTTTTGTAAACCAATCGGCTTTAAATTTTATCTTGTAATATTCTAACCATTCAAATTTTTTCTGGTCTACTTTGCCTCGATCGGTGTCTGCATCAACAAAACTGTTTACTCTTACTTGATAGCTATTTCCATTTATTACTTGTGTAGCAATATAATCGCCAGGTGCAACCCATGTATTATTTACATCAAAATAGCCATCACCTGAATTGGTTAATTTATATTCAGCTAAATTCCCTAGATTAGCATAATCAATTTTATTAAATAAAGAAAAAGGAGGAGTAAATTTTGCCGACACACTAAATTCAGATCCATAAGTTGGGAATATTGGATTTACCCCTTTATTGTTTCTACTCAAACCAATTGTGTAAGCGAAGTTTCTTGAAGCACCATTTCCAAATGTAAATAATCCTGTATTATAATTATTTAAATCATAATATTGAAAACTTATTGAGTTTGAAAGCACGAAAGAGTCGTCTGGCACTGTTAATCTTTTTGCTAATCCGATTGATGCTGTTAAAATATTGAAGCTTTTATTTCTATCGACCATTCCAGTTGCAAAGTCATTTAAAAATTGCTTACTATATGATAATGAGGTATTAAATTGAACTGGTTTTTTGCCACCTAACCAAGGCTCAGAAAAAGACAAGCTATAGGTTTGAAAGAAAGTACTTCCTTGTAACCTTAATGATACTTTTTGACCATCTCCCATAGGCAAAGGTCTATATGCATCTTTATTGAATACATTTCTTAAAGAAAAATTATTAAATGATAATCCTAAGGTACCAATAAACCCCCCTCCGCCATAACCACCTTGTAGTTCAATTTGACTAGAACCTTTTTCAACTAAATTATATTCTATATCAACTGTTCCAGCTGAAGAGTCAACATTTTTAAATTTTGGATCAATGGCTTCTGGATCAAAAAACCCTAATTGACCGATTTCTCGAATGGTTCTAACAAGGTCGTCTTTACTATATTTTTCCCCAGGTTTAGTTCTGAGTTCACGATAAATTACTTCATCATGAGTTTTGTCATTACCTACCACGGTTATTTTATTAAAGTAGGCTACAGGACCTTCAACAACTCTAACCTCAAAATCGATGGTATCATTTGCTGTTTTAACTTCTACTGCATTGATATTTGAAAATAGGTAACCATTATTTTGGTATAAGTTTGTGATATCTTCACCATCAGGTTTTGATTTATCTGAAATTCTTTTTTCAAGAAGCACTCCATTATATACATCCCCTTTTTTTATCCCAAGAATACTTCTCAATCCTTGATCAGAATATACAGTGTTACCTAAAAACTTTATATTTCCAAAGTAGTATTTATTTCCTTCTTCAACATTTATATTTATGGAGAGTTTATTATTTTCTTTATTAAGATAAACACTATCTGAAACTATTCTGGCATCTCGAAATCCTTTCTCCTTGTATTTATCTATAATTTTTGTAAGATCGGATTTATATTTATCTTTAATAAATTTTGAAGCTTTAAAAATTCTAATTGGATTTTTTACTTTTGTATCAGACATTGCACTACGAAGTTTTTTGTCTGAAAACTTTGAGTTTCCATTGAAAGTAATGGATTCAATTTTAATTTTTTCACCTCTATCAATTCCTATAACGAGTTTCACACGATTATTTTCAGTAGTATCGTTAACCACATTTATATTTACTTTGGCATTGTAATATCCGTCTTTTTTGTATTTATTTTCAATGTAATTTTTAGTGGTAGTTATTAGGTTTTCATTGACAACTTTTCCAGGGTTTAAGCTATTTTCTTTAATTAAATCTTCAATTTTATTTTTTTTAACACCATTAAATTTAACCTTTGACAATTTTGGAAGTTCATTGATATTTAATTCTAGAAATATACTATCAGCTTTAATTTGCGTAACAAAAAAGTCAATTTCACTAAATAAACCAAGTTTACCTAATTTTTTTATTGCATTACTAATTTCTTCACCTGGAACTGTAATATTTTGTCCTTTTTCAAGTCCAGCAAATGTTACCACTGTTTGTTTATTGAAACTAATTTTTCCTGTAACTTCAACGTCGGCTAGAATGTATTTTTTTCCTTGGTCAAAAGGGACTCTATCTTGAGCTGCTATTTGAGTTATACTTCCGAAATATATAATCGTAAGCAATAATTGTATGCTTTTATTTAACACTAATAATTTATTTAATTTGTTCACTTGTTTTCCCAAACCTACGTTCTCTTTTTTGATAGCTAATAATTGCTTTATATAAATCATCTTCTTTAAAGTCTGGCCACAATACGTCAGTAAAATATAATTCTGAATAAGCTATTTGCCAAAGCAAAAAATTACTAATTCGATGTTCGCCACTTGTTCTAATTAATAAATCTACCTCTGGTAAATCACGTGTGTAAAGATGCTGATTTATTATTGATTCATCTATCTTGTCTATTGAAATTATATTATTTTTAACTTTATCACTAATATTTTTAACAGCATTTATGAGTTCTTCCCTTGATCCGTAGCTTAAAGCTAATGTTAAAACCATTCTCGAATTAACTTTGGTGGTTTCAATCACTTCTTCTAATTTTTTTTGAGCTGATTTTGGTAATAAACCTATATTTCCAATTGAATTTAGCCTAATATTATTTTCCTGAAGTGTATTTAATTCATTTTTTAATGAATTAATCAATAGTTCCATTAAAATATCTACCTCTAATTTAGGTCTATTCCAATTTTCTGTTGAAAAAGCATAAAGTGTAAGATTTTCTATCCCTAATTTAGCTGAAGCTTCAACAACAGTTCTAACAGATTTTGTTCCATTTTCATGACCAATTGCTCGTAATAATCCTTTTTGTTTAGCCCAACGACCATTTCCATCCATTATTATAGCTAGATGTTTAGGTAAATTATCTTTATTTATTGAATCGGCTAAACTCATTTATATATACAATAACAAGGTTTATTTCCAAATGTATAGGTTAATGTAATACCTGAAAACACATACCAATCATTACTATTTAAATCTGCAAATTTCAATGGTGCTAAAATTTTATTTTTCGGATTACTACCATCCAAGTTATCGGTCATAGTATATCTTGCCCCTACTTCTAAGCCTACTATAAAACTTTCAAAAACATTTGTCTTCACACCTAATACCATAGGAATTGCTAATTCCCCATGCTTATAATCTGTTCTTTGTTCTCCGGCTATATAAAACAACTCGTCATAACCAAAGTAGCTTATTCCACTGTAAACATAAGGTGTTATTTTTGGCATAAAGTCATGTAAATTAAAATCAAAAAAATTAAATTCAAGCCCTAAAGATAATTCTTTTATATTATTTTCAAAATATAATCCCCTGGCGGTTCTTCCGGGTGAATTGGATTTGAAATCAGAAGCAGAAATTCGAGATTGATTATAAGATAATCGCCAAGAATGTCGTGGACTTTTATTCCATTTGTAAAGTAGACCAAAAGCAAATTCATTGGGATTAATATAGGTGGTTGGACCAACATCTCCAATATAATTACTACCTCCAAGAAATAATCCTATTTCATGAATTTGAGCATTTACATTTGTAAAACCAATTAGTAAAAACATTAAGACATAATTTCTATTCATCCTTTTCAAAAATAGCTTGCAAATATAACAATAATAGCTTCAAAATTGCCTATTACTTCTCAAATAATGAGCATTTTTTAATTAAATATTATTTAAAAAACGAAAATAGATCGGTTGTAGTATACCGAATTAAAAATTAGATGTCAATTTCTTTTATCTTCTCCCCAGAGAAGCTTGTTACGGAGTGTTTTTAAAAAGGTTTCATCTTGGATTTCGACCATTTTAATTTTAAATGGGTTTTTTCTAATCGTTAATTCCGATTTGTTTTTTACAGTTGCAATTCTTGAATCCAAGGATACTAGGTAATGTTCTTCTCGACCGGTAACTTTTAATCGAATTACTGTATCATCAGGAATTACAAGAGGTCGGGCGTTCAAATTATGAGGAGCAATAGGAGTAATTACGAGACTTGAAACGTTTGGAGTTAATATTGGTCCGCCACAACTTAATGAATAGCCAGTTGAACCTGTGGGGGTAGAAATTATTAGTCCATCAGCCCAATAAGAATTTAAAAATTCTTCATTTAAATAGGTTTCTATAGTTATCATGGAAGTTGTATCTTTTCGACTTACTGATATTTCATTCATTGCAAAATTAATATCTGAAATTTCAGGAATTTCAGGTGTTCCTGATAAACTAATTAGATTTCTTTCTGAAATAGTATATTTTTTTTCAATAATTAATTGTAAAAATTCTGCAATTTCATCCTTTTGAACCATCGCTAAAAATCCTAATCTTCCGGCGTTGATTCCCAAAATAGGAATTCCTGAATCACGTACTAAAGTTGCCGCCCTCAATATAGTTCCAGCCCCACCAATGCTTATCATAATATCAAAACTTGAGTTTAATTCTTTATGAGATTTAAAAGTTTTAAACTCTTTATTTACAATATTCTTTTCATATAAAAGTTTCAAAAATGCTTCTTCAATAACCATTTCTACTTGATTTTCATGAAAAAAAACAAATATGTCACGGATAATTGGTTCCGTACTGTTTTGATAATATTGCCCGTAAATTGCTACTTTCATTTTATGTTAATTTGCCAGAAACTAATTTCTAAATATTTAAATATTTATCTAAATAGTCCGAACGGTCTTTTAAATTATTTACAAAAATATCCTCTTTATGATTCGAAATAATATCATACTCATACCTTCTGAAGGATTGAAGAATTTCATTAACTCTTCCTAAAACGATTTTAATTGTAACTTGTACTTTGTCAGGAGAGGTATTTGAAATATATAAACCTAAAATCTTTCCTTCATTACTTTCTACAATTTGAACCACTTGACTTATTGAAAAATTAATACTAGATTTTTCAACAATAATCACATCTCCATAATCTTTTACAAAGGGAGTTTCATAAAAATTCCGAATAACTTCTGTAATTTCATAATATCCAATATACTTGTTTTCTTCTTCTACTAAAGGAATTATAGATGTATTATTTCTCGAAAAAACCTCAAAAACTTCTATCCAAAACATATTTTTTCGTGCAAAGAATCCCCTTAAAGCATATCTATAATCAGATATTTTTTTATTAGTTTCAAAATTTATAATATCTTCAGCTGAAATACAACCAATATAAACGCCATCTTCTACTACTGGAAAATGGGAATAGCGAGATTCTTCAAAGAAATCCATAACCGATTCAATAGAATCAGAGCTTTGAATTGCCTTAAAATCGTTTCTTAAATATTCAGTTATTTCTATCATAGAATGATAATGTTTAATTGATTGCAAAATAATCAAAATTTAGCATAAATCAACGTGTTTTACTTTGTATTTTTGCAATGTAATAATTAGCAAAAAGTCAATGACAAAATTAAGCGTAAATATTAATAAAATTGCTACTTTAAGAAATGCCCGCGGAGGAAATATGCCTAATTTACTTATGGTTGCTAAAGATGTTCAAAATTTTGGAGCGCAAGGGATCACCATTCATCCAAGGCCAGATGAGCGCCATATTAGGTATCAAGATGCGCGAGATCTGAAAAATATTGTTCACACTGAATACAATATTGAAGGTAATCCGGAGTCGAAATTTGTCAATTTAGTCCTTGAAGTAAAACCAACACAAGTAACTCTAGTTCCTGATGCCATCGATGCAATTACCTCAAATGCGGGTTGGAATACTGTAAAACACTGTGATTTTTTAACTGAAATGGTTCAAGAATTCAAACGAAACGGTATTCGAACTTCCATATTTGTTGATCCTACATTAGAAATGATTGAAGGAGCAGCAAAAATAGGCGCCGATAGAATAGAATTGTACACTGAAAGTTATGCTCATCAATATAAATTGGGAAATAAATTTGGAATTAGTCCTTATGTTTCTGCGGCAAATTTTGCCACCGAATTGAATTTAGGAATCAATGCTGGACACGATTTAAGCTTAGATAATATTTTATATTTTAATCAAAACATTCCTAATTTACTAGAAGTTTCCATTGGTCATGCCTTAATTTGCGAAGCTTTATATCTTGGATTAGACAATGTGATTAATATGTATTTGCAAAAATTAAAATAATATTTGTGGCGTGACCACAAGGGTCGGGCTGTCCGTTGCAATCTTTGTTTCACTAAGTTAAACAAAGTATTTCCACTGCCATCCCTCACGCAAACCGAACCTATATCATAATTATGTTGTATTCTAAAATAGAAGGACAAGGTAAACCACTTTTAATTCTCCACGGATTTATGGGGATGTCAGATAATTGGAAAACACTCGGTTCTCAATATGCCCAAGTAGGTTTTCAAGTTCATTTGCTTGATTTACGCAATCATGGGAGAAGTTTCCATTCAGATATTTTTAATTATGAAGTAATGGTTCAAGATGTAGTTGAGTATTGTTATGAAAATAATTTAATTAATATTGATTGCATCGGACATTCAATGGGTGGAAAAGTGGCCATGCTTTTAGCTACGAAATTCCCAAATTTAGTTGACAAACTTATTATTGCCGACATCGGGCCAAAGTTCTATCCCCAGCACCATCAAACCATCTTGGAAGGACTAAATGCAGTAGATTTTACATTGAAACCAAGTAGGAGCGAAGTGGAAGAAATTCTTTCACAACATATACCAGATTTTGGTACACGCCAATTTTTATTAAAAAGTTTGTATTGGGTTGAACCCGGTCAATTGGCATTCCGATTTAATTTAGCTGTTTTCAATATTCAAATTGAGCAAATTGGTAAAGCTTTACCTAACAATGCCCTATTTGAAAACCCTACCTTATTCATTCGTGGCGGAAATTCTAATTATATTCTTGATTCCGATATTGAGGGAATTCATTTTCATTTTCCCAAGGCAGTTGTTAATACCATTTCAAATGTTGGACACTGGCTTCATGCAGAAAAACCGGAAGTTTTTTTCGATTTTACTAAAAATTTCTTGAAAATGTAATTTGAGATATATTATTATTTAAATTTATTTACAAAAAAATGATGTTATGAAATTATTAATGAAAGTTGTTTTTAGTTCAATATTGGTAATGTTCCTTTCAAATGTAATGAATGGGGTTCATGTTGATAATTTTACCACTTCAATTATTGTTGCAATAGTATTGGGTTTGCTAAATATATTTGTAAAACCAATTCTTGTTCTATTCACTCTTCCAGTAACGGTATTTACTTTGGGGTTATTTTTACTTTTTATTAATGCACTATTAATACTTTTATGTACTAAAATAGTTGGAGGTTTTACAGTTGATTCTTTCTTTGATGCATTAATTTTCAGTACGGTATTATCCTTTTTACAATCAATTATGTACAGATTAATTAATGAAGAAAAAAAATAACAACATGATAAAGTCATTCATTTTTCGTCAGAAATTAGGTTTAATTTTATCTGTATTTTTATTTTCGTCATTTATTGGCTTTACATCCAAATCGATACCTTTTCAAGACTATAAGCCATTTGCATATTTACCAACTTCAACTACTAAGCAAGTTATAAAACACACCTATTATGCGCTTTCTTATAATGAAAAATATGAGCAAGCAGAATGGGTTTTCTATTTCTTGAGAAGTCAAAACGAAGGTATTGGACATTATAAAAGACCAAGATTTAAAAATGATCCTATGGTTACCACAAAATCAGCAAATTCCGAGAATTATAAAAAATCAGGTTTTGATAGAGGACATTTATGCGCAGCTGCCGATATGAGATTTTCAAAAATTGCCTTTGATGAAACATTCTTTACCTCAAATGTTTCCCCTCAAAAACATAATTTCAATGACGGAATTTGGAAAAAACTAGAAGAAAAATCTAGATATTGGGCAACTAAATATAATGGAATTTATGTGGTTACTGGTGGAATACTTCAAAAAGGATTACCTACAATAGGAGAAGAAAAAGTAGCTATTCCAAACTACTTTTATAAAATACTCTATTGTAATTATAAAGGTAAAAATAGAATGATAGCGTTTTTAATGCCAAGTGTTAAGAGCAAAGAACCGTTGTACAATTTTGTTGTTACAGTAGATTCAATTGAAAAAATAACAGGAATAGACTTTTTTCCTCAATTAAATGATAGTATTGAAAAAGAGCTTGAAAGCAAAAGTGATTATAAAGCTTGGGCGTTTTAACTTACCATTCATTTACTTTATTGGCATCCATTTTTAAGAAAATAAATAACAAAATGGTAAAGCCCCAAAGTCCAGAACCTCCATAAGAAAAGAAAGGAAGTGGTACCCCGATAGTTGGAAAAATCCCAGCAACCATTGCTATATTTACAAAGAAATGAATAAACAATATCCCTGCTACACATTGACCGTAAATTCTACTAAATTTTGTTTTTTGTCTTTCGGCCAAATAAATTATTCTTAATAATAAACCTGCAAATAAACCTATTACAATTAAGGAACCAAAGAATCCCCATTCTTCGCCAACAGTTGTAAAGATGTAATCGGTGTGTTGTTCAGGAACAAATCCACCTTTTGTTTGAGTTCCTTCAAGAAATCCTTTTCCAAACCAACCACCAGATCCTATTGCAATTTCCGATTGATTTGTATTGTAACCAATTCCTTTCATATCTACCTCTTTACCAAGTAAAATATTGAACCGGTCTCGATGGTGTTGTTTAAAAACATTATCAAAAACATAATCCACAGAAAATACATATCCAGATATCAATACAAATAATATTGAACTAACAATAATATTTCTTTTACCAATTCTACTTTTTAAATAATTAAATACTATAACTATTAATGCTAAAATTAACACAGCCCATGTTTCAAAAAGTAATGAAAATACAAATAATATTATTGCTACAAAGCCAGTCCATAAATACCATGATGGCAATCCTTCTCTATATAGTACTAAAAAAAATACACAATAAATTAATGCACTACCAGGATCGGGTTGAGGTAAAATCAACATTACAGGAAGAAAAATAATAAATAAGGTTTGTATTTGTCTTCCAATATCTTTTAAATTTACCTGTACATCACTTAAAAATTTAGCCAAAGCTAATGAGGTTGCTGCTTTAGCAAATTCTGAAGGTTGCAAAGTGAAACTACCTATTGCATACCAACATCGTTGTCCTGCAATTGTTTTTCCAGCTATGAATAAACCTGCCAATAATACTAATGAAATCCCAAAAATAACACTTGAATATTTTTCATAGAATTTTCCATCAACAGATAATATTATAAAAATCATTGGTATAGTAAAGAAAATGAAAAGTAACTGCTTCCCATATATTTGAGAAAAATCGATTATGGAAGCATCCTCTACGGATGAAGATAATGAAGAAGAATATATATTTAACCAACCCAATATTACTAAAATAATATAGATAGCTACGCTGACCCAATCTAAGTTACTTGTTACACTTTGGTTTTTCATTTCAATTAATTCTCGTTACTTTCTTCAGCTTTTGGAGTCAATACGGTATCAATTTTTGTTTTATAATATTTGTCATATTCACCCTGTAAACTCTTATTTAGCATTCTGGTTTCTAAATCAGTTCTTGTGATTTTTTTCCGTAAATATTTCTCTATCATTAAACTCGCAATTGGACCTGCATTTTGTGCACCATAATGTCCATTCTCTACCAAAACTGCAATTGCAATTTTAGGTCGATCTTTTGGTGCGAATGCAACAAATATTGAGTGATCTTGAAGCTTTACTCGCTTACCATTAATTTTTGCAAAATTCTCTGCTGTTCCTGTTTTTCCACAAATATCAATTCCTTCAACTCGAAGTGCGCTTGCAGTTCCAAAGTTATAAACGTCAAATAATCCGCTAATTATTGGTTCAAAGTGTTTTCTATCAATTGTTGTTTGATGTTTAACTCTAAATTTTGGATCTATTTGTTCGCCTTTTATTTTTTTAATAATGTGAGGGGTATAATAAAAACCTCTATTGGCAACAGTAGCCATCATATTAGCAAGTTGAATAGGAGTCATCAAAACTTCTCCCTGCCCTATGGCGTTGGATACGATAGTTTTACTATCCCAATGCCAGCCAGGGTACATACTATTATATGTTTTTCCTGTAGGAACTTTACCTTTTTTTCCTGTTGGTAAATCATATCCCATAAATTGTCCTAATCCAAAACTTTTAACATGGTTGCTCCAAATATTAACAGCTGATGCGGGTCTTAAATATTTATTTATAATTCGCATGTAAACATTTCCAAAATAGGCATTACATGAATTATAAATTCCGTTGTGCAATTGATGAGGTCCTGATCCATGACATTTCATAAATCGTCCACGAGCATAACTAAAACCATGGTTACACATAAAAGTGGTTTTTTCGTCGATAACTTTTTCTTGAAGACCAATCAATCCTGTCAATATTTTAAATGGAGAACCAGGAGGATATTCTGCTAATAATCCTCTGTCAAATAGAGGTTTAGCAATTGAGTCGTTATATAATCGGGTATAATTTTTTGAACGCTGTCTTCCTACAAGAATGGAAGGATCATACGAAGGTGCAGTTACCAAGGCTAATATTTCTCCTGTTGCAGGTTCTAAAGCTACAATACCTCCCCGTTTATTAATCATTAATTCTTCCCCATATTTTTGTAAATCTGCTGAAATTGATAAATAGATATCTTCACCTTGAACGGCAATAGTATCATATTTTCCTTCCTTGTAAGAACCAATTTCTCTATTATATTTATCTTTTTGAATATATTTTACTCCCTTAATACCTCGAAGAACTTTTTCATAACTTTCTTCAACTCCTTGTTTTCCAATTAGATCTCCACTATTATAATATGGATTTTTTGCAATCTCTTTTTCGCTTACTTGTCTAATAAATCCAAATACATTAGCTCCACTAGTAACTTGATAATCTCTTAATGAACGTTTTTGAATGTAGAAACCTTCAAATTTTCTGATCTTTTCTTGAAATGCGGCATATTCTAATTTGTTTAATTGAGGTAAAAAAACGGAAGGTAGTCGAGGGCTATAAATTTTCGCTTTATTCATTCGCTCATTAAAGAATTCTTTAGTAATATTTAATAAGGAGCAAAATTCCGAGGTATCAATTTTTTTTAGTTCTCGAGGAATTACCATGATATCGTAGGAGGGCTGATTGGCTACTAATAATTTTCCAAATCTATCATAAATATATCCTCTTTCTGGATAGTCGTATTTAATTTTAATTGCGTTATTTTCAGATTGTAATTTAAAAGTGTCATTGACTACTTGAAGGTAAAAAATTCTAATTAATAGTAAAGTAGTTGTTATAATAATAATTAAAGGAAGTAATGCTTTTCTCATCGTTTGCTTGGCTTAAATATATATATTAATATTATGCATATTAGCAAGGTAAAAAGCGATGCAATTATAGTTCTCAGAAGGATATCCCAAAGTGAACTTAACTGAAACACTTCTAAAATAAAAAGGGTTAAATGGTGAATTACAACTGAAAGAAGTAAAAATGAAAACCGCTCTGGGGTTAAAGAATCATTAATTTTTATTGTTTGGTATTCGTAACTTAATCCAAATGAAAATTTAAATATATAGGGCCTTGAATATGCTAAAATTAAACAAGATGCCGAATGTACGCCACCTGAATTGCTAAAAATATCCATTATTATTCCTAATAAAAAACTTGTTATGATTAACAATTGTTTATTCCCGTTTACTGGAAATAATAATATGAAAAGAATGTAAGGAAATGGATTTATATAACCGAATAAATCAATATTATTGAATATGATTATTTGCGCAGTAAGCAAAATGAAAAACCGAACTAAGCTCATCAATACTGCACTATTCATTTTTATTCTTTTTTTCAAGGTTGATAATTTCCTCTCGATCTTTACTCTTTATTATATATACATGTCCTAAATTAGTCATGTCGTTAAATAATTTAATATTTAAAGTGTAATAATTAGTTTGATCATCAATATATATTTTATCGATTGTTCCAATATTTATATTTTCAGGAAAAATAACGGATTGACCACCAGTAACAATGGTATCACCTTTTCTTATTGCTGCCAGTCTTGGCACATCAATTAATTGAACAAAACCAGTGTTTTTCCCATCCCAAATTAAGGACCCAAAGTGATTTGTTTTTTTAATTTTAGCATTGATTTGTGATTTTCTATTCAATATACTCACCACAGTTGCATAATTCTCCGAAGTATTATCCACAATTCCGATTATTCCTAAACTGTTTATCACTCCCATATCAGTTTTAATCCCATCTTTGGCTCCTCCTTTTAATGTAATATAATTTTCGTATACATTATATGAATTGTGAATCACTTTTGAAACAATCAAATTTACTTTATCAACCCCATTAATGCTATCTATACTTGGAATTAAAGTGGTATCTTTAATATTAAATAATTGACTTTTTAAACGGGCATTTTCATTAGCGAGTATTTCGTTTTGTTTTTTTAGAGTTAAATATTCACTCAACCCATTAATTCTCTCGTAAACTCCACCACTTAAAAAATTAGCAGATGTAATAACCCTACTTCTATGAAAAGAATGAGATTGAATAGTTAAAACTAATGAGATCAGTAAAAGCAGCAAAAACAGCAATCGATGGCTGTTTTTAAAAATAAAATTGAATATTTGCTGCATCTATTATGCCAATTATTTTATTAAAATACTTCTAAATCTTGGAATTTCTTTTAATGCCATACCGGTGCCTCGAACTACTGCTCTTAAAGGATCTTCGGCTATGTAAACTGGTAAATCTGTTTTTTGAGAAATTCTTTTATCTAAACCTCTTAACATTGACCCACCACCGGCTAAATAGATACCAGTGTTGTAAATGTCAGCTGCTAATTCAGGTGGTGTTTGAGAAAGAGTCTCCATTACAGCATCTTCAATTCTCTGAATAGATTTATCTAATGCTTTTGCAATTTCTCTATAAGAAACAATTATCTGTTTTGGTTTTCCAGTCAATAAATCTCGTCCTTGAACAGAATATTCATCTGGTGGAGTTTCTAAGTCCTCAATAGCTGCCCCAATTTCGATTTTAATTTTTTCAGCTGTACTTTCTCCAACAAATAAGTTGTGTTGTGTACGCATATAATAGATGATGTCATTAGTAAAAACATCACCGGCAATTTTTACTGATTTATCGCAAACAATTCCTCCAAGTGCAATAACTGCAATTTCTGTTGTTCCACCTCCGATATCAACAATCATGTTACCTTTAGGTTGCATAATATCAATTCCAATTCCAATTGCCGCAGCCATTGGTTCATGAATTAAATACACCTCTTTTCCATTCACTCTTTCACATGATTCTTTAACGGCACGCATTTCAACCTCAGTAATACCAGAAGGTATACATACAACCATCCGAAGAGCGGGTGTAAACATTCTTTTTTTCAAAGCAGGAATACTTTTGATAAACATACTGATCATTTTTTCAGATGCGTCAAAATCTGCAATAACACCATCCTTTAAAGGTCGAATTGTTTTGATGTTTTCATGGGTTTTACCTTGCATCAAATTTGCCTCTTTACCAACAGCAATAATTTTCCCCGTAATTCTATCACGAGCAACAATAGATGGCGAATCAATTACAACTTTCCCATTATGAATGATTAAAGTGTTTGCGGTACCAAGGTCGATAGCGATATCCTCGGTCATGAAATCAAAAAATCCCATATGACAGTTAAGGGTTTAGTTAAATTAAAATAAAATTATTTACAAAGTTAAACAAATTAATGTTTAAAATGACGTGTTCCTGTAAATACCATTGCAATTTTATTTTCATTGCAATAATTGACACTTAATTCATCCTTTATTGAACCACCTGGTTGAATTACCGCTGTTATTCCGGCATGATTTGCTATTTCTACACAATCTGGAAAAGGAAAAAAAGCATCACTAGCCATTACTGCTCCCTTCAAATCAAATTCAAATGCAATGGCCTTATCAATGGCTTGTTTTAAAGCGTCTACTCTGGAAGTTTGACCTGTGCCCGAAGAAATTAAAGTTTTGTTTTTTGCAAAAACAATAGTATTTGATTTTGTGTTTTTACAAATTTTTGAAGCAAAAATTAAATCTTCAATTTCTTGTAAAGTTGGTTCTACTATAGTCACCGTTTTTAAATCTGACTTTGAATCGGTTATATTATTTCTATCTTGAACTAAAAGTCCGTTTAAACAAGTTCTTACTTGTGTTTTTGGCAATTCAGCTTGATTTTGAACTAAAATTATTCTGTTTTTCTTTTCTTCTAAAATAGTTATTGCTTCTTGGTCATAACTTGGCGCTATTACTACTTCACAAAACAACGAATTTATTTCTTTTGCAGTAGCAACATCAATTTTATCATTCGCAATTAATACACCTCCAAAAGCAGATGTTGGATCACAGGCTAATGCCGATAAATAAGCGTCTTTCATCGACTTTCTAGTTGCTAAACCACAAGCATTATTGTGTTTTAGGATAGCAAATGTCGGATCCTCATCTTTAAATTCTAATATCAAATTTACAGCAGCATCAACATCTAATAAATTATTGTAAGATAATTCTTTACCGTGTAATTTGGTAAACATAGCATCAAAATCACCAAAGAAATATCCCTTTTGATGTGGGTTTTCGCCGTATCTTAAAATTTGTCCGTTGGCAATACTCTGTTTATAATAGGTTTCATCGGTATTGAAATAATTAAATATTGCGGTATCATAATTTGAAGAAATATGAAATGCCTTGGTGGCAAATAATTTTCTATCTTCTAATGTTGTTTCACCATTATTTGCTTTAATTATATCTAAAAGTGAACTGTATTCATTTACTGAAGCTACTATTACAGTATCTTTAAAATTCTTTGCTGCAGCTCGAATTAATGAAATTCCACCAATGTCTATTTTCTCAATACTCTCAGCCTCTGAAGCCCCCGAAGCTACTGTTTTTTCAAACGGATACAAGTCTACAATCACTAAATCAATTTGAGGAATTTGATATTCAATCATTTGTTGAACATCTATTTCATTGTCTTGACGGTTTAAAATTCCACCAAAAATTTTGGGGTGTAGTGTTTTTACGCGTCCCCCTAAAATGGAAGGATAAGAAGTAATGTCCTCAACTGGAACAACAGGAATTCCGAGGTTTTTAATAAAATCTTCTGTCCCTCCAGTAGAGTAAAATGTAACTTTTTGTTCGTGTAATTTTCTCACAATTGGTTCTAATCCGTCTTTTGAAAAAACTGAAATTAAAGCTGATTGGATTTTTTTTGTAGTGTTCATTGTTGTAGTTAGATTTAAAAGTCCAAAAATAGTTATTTTATTAGATTTAATTATAATTTGGTGACTAGAAAACAACAACTTATTTCATTTTTTTTAAATAAATAGTTGTACTTGTTTTTCTTCATTTATTTATTTTATTTTTATACCTAATTTCATTAGGTTATTCACAAAATAATATTGAATTTTACACTACTAAATTAAAGCCATGATTGTCTATTTTAGATTATTAAAAGAGAGTTTCAGTTTTGCAATCAATGCATTGAGAAACAATAAATTGCGAACTTTACTATCATTATTAGGGGTAACTATTGGTATTTTTTCCATAATTGCAGTTTTAGCAGCTGTAGATTCATTGGACAGAAAAATTAAAAAAGATTTAAGCACTTTAGATAAAAATACTGTTTATTTGATGCGGTTTTCTTTTGGACCTTCAGAAATACCTCAATGGAAACGGGAACAGTTTCCAAATGTAAAATACGACGAATATGAGTATTTAAAAGCTTCGATGAACAATACTAAGGAAATGTGTTATCAAATGTTTACCTCTAGACAATCGATAAAATATGAAGCCAACATTGTTAGTGATGTAAACGTTTTTCCAGTTTCTCATGAAATAATAGATATTCAAGGTTTAGAATTTCAAGAAGGTCGATTTTACAATGAAGCGGAGGCGAATTCTGGAGCTGCGTTAATTGTATTGGGAAATGAAGTTGCTCAAGGTCTTTTTGAAGGCACTGATCCAATTGGGAAAAATATTAGAATGTACGGACAAAAATTCACTGTTATAGGTGTTTTGAAAAAACAAGGTGAAGGGATTTTTGGCGAAAGTGACGATACTTCAGTTTATATTCCGGTTAATTTTCTAAGAAGATTATACGGGGATAACAACGATTCAATGACTCCAGTAATCGTAATTAAACCGGAAAAAGGGATTGATATGGAAGCTTATAAAGCCGAATTAACTCAAAAATTAAGAAATTATCGTGGAATGAAGACGGGTGAAATAGACAATTTTTTTATCAATGTATTGTCAGGATTCACCGATTTATTAGATGGCATTATTTCGAAAATGAACGTGGTTGGTTGGATAATAAGTGGTTTTTCATTGCTTGTTGGAGGATTTGGTATTGCCAATATTATGTTTGTTTCTGTAAAAGAACGAACTAATCTAATAGGTATTCAGAAATCATTGGGAGCAAAAAATCGTTTTATTTTATTCCAATTTTTATTTGAAGCAGTAATTCTCTCAGTAATTGGAGGTTTAATCGGACTGATATTAGTTTGGATTATTTCTATAATTCTAACCAATGTCCTAGATTTTGATTTTGTATTAGGGATTGGAAATATACTTTTAGGAACAGGTTTGGCAGCGGTAATCGGACTGATGTCTGGAATATTACCCGCCATTTCTGCCTCAAAATTAGATCCTGTAGAAGCGATTAGAACGGGAATGTAAATAGTGTAAATAAAAAAAAACTCAAAGCTTAGCTTTGAGTTTTTTTTACCTATTTATTATCTTATTTCTTGATTTAAAATCAAATCTATATATAAATTAATTTTGTCTTTTAATTCTTTTCTTGGAACAATAAAATCTAAGAAACCATGTTCTAATAAGAATTCTGCAGTTTGAAATCCTTCAGGCAAATCTTTACCGGTTGTATCTCTCACTACTCTTGGTCCCGCAAATCCGATTAAAGCACCTGGCTCAGAAATATTAATATCACCCAACATAGCGTAAGAAGCGGTTGTTCCTCCCGTAGTAGGATCGGTGCACAATGAAATATAAGGTATTCCAGCTTCGGCCAATTGGGCTAATTTTGCCGATGTTTTTGCCAATTGCATTAAAGAATAGGCAGCTTCCATCATTCTTGCCCCTCCAGATTTTGAAATCATTACAAATGGAATTTTATTTTTGATTGAATAATCAATTCCACGGGCTATTTTTTCACCTACAACGGCTCCCATAGATCCACCAATAAAGGCAAAATCCATACAACAAACCACCAAATCATTTCCTTTAGATTTTCCAACACCTGTTCGAACGGCATCTTTCAATTTGGTTTTTTCCATAGCGTCTTTTAGTCGCTCAGAATATTTCTTAGTATCCACGAAATTCAAAGGATCTTTCGATGTCATTTTTGAATCTAATTCTTTGAATTCATTATTATCAAATAATATTTCAAAATATTCCTTACTACCAATTCTTACATGAAATCCATCTTCAGGGCTTACCCATAGATTTCTTGCTAATTCTTCGGCATCAATAATTTTTCCTGTGGGAGTTTTATACCACAGTCCTTTTGGAACATCTTTCTTGTTCTCAGTGGGTGTAGTAATTCCTTTTTCTGTTCTTTTAAACCAAGACATAATTTATGTTTTTTGTTAATGGTTAATGGTTGATGGTTGTTGGTATTCGGATTGAACCGACAACTAACATCCATCAAATATCAACTATAAAGTGTTCACGTTATTTAAATCTTTAAATGCTTGTTCTAATCTCGAGTTGAATGTAATTTCACCCTCACGAACCCATTTTCTGGGATCATAATATTTTTTATTTGGTTGATCAGGTCCCTCTGGGTTTCCAATTTGAGTTTTCAAATAGTCAATATTATTAATCATATAATTTCGAATCCCCTCTGTATAAGCAAATTGTAAATCGGTATCTAAATTCATTTTCACAACTCCATATTCAATTGCTTCGCGAATTTCTTCAATACTTGATCCTGAGCCTCCATGAAATACAAAATCGACTGGATTATTTCCGGTATTGAATTTTTGCTGGACAAAATCTTGAGAATTTTTCAAAATCTTAGGAGTTAATTTTACATTTCCTGGTTTGTATACTCCATGAACATTACCGAAAGAAGCTGCTATAGTAAATCTCGGACTAACTTTCAATAGTTCCTCATAAGCATATGCAACTTCTGAAGGCTGAGTGTATAATTTTGAACTATCAACATCAGAATTATCGACTCCATCTTCTTCACCACCGGTAATTCCAAGTTCTATTTCTAATGTCATACCCATTTTGCTCATTCTAGCTAAATAAGTTTTGCAAATTTCAATATTTTCCTCAATTGGTTCTTCTGATAAATCAATCATATGAGAACTATAAAGTGGTTTTCCAGTCGCAGCAAAATGAGCTTCACTTGCATCTAATAATCCATCAATCCAGGGTAATAATTTTTTTGCACAATGATCAGTATGGAGAATTACAGTTGCTCCGTATGCTTCTGCTAATGTATGTACATGTTTTGCACCAGCGATTCCTCCTAAAATTGCTGCTTTTTCATTATTGTTTGATAATCCTTTACCGGCATTAAAAATACAACCTCCATTTGAAAATTGAATAATTACAGGGGCGTTTAATTTGGATGCTGTTTCTAAAACTCCATTAATCGTACTTGAACTAGTTACATTTATTGCAGGAAGTGCAAATCCTTTTTCTTTTGCATAGCTAAAAATCGCTTGGACTGAATCGCCAGTTGCAACTCCAGCTTTGATGTTGTGTGACATTTATGTGTTGTTTTTAATATTTATTAGCTAGCAAAATTAATAATTTATAAAATTAGAATGGATAATTAATTCCAATATTTATTACAGATTTTTCTAAATTATAATCTTTAAACCATTTTCTACCTTCAACTTCTGAAGGATTATAGGTTTTAAATCCTAAATCCATTCGAACAATAAAAAAATTAAAATCATATCTAAACCCGATTCCAGAACCAATGGCACTGTTTTTTAATGAGTTTAAGTTTTTAAATACAAATTTTTCATCTTCAACATTATCAAGTACATTCCAAATATTACCCGCATCCACAAATAGGGCTCCGTTTAATTGACCAAATATATTAAATCGAAGTTCAGCACTAATGGCTAATTTTAAGTTTGCCTCATTAAAATCATTTATTCCGCCACTTGCACCGGGACCTAAACCATATGATTGCCAGGCTCTGTTATCATTGGTTCCTCCTGCAAAATAACTTCTTGAAAAAGGTATATTGTTCGAATTACCATAAGGAATAGCAACACCAGCAAATGATCGAATGGCTAATATTCTCTTTCTATGTAAATCCCACAATTTTATAAATTCACCTTCTACTTTAAAATATTGAGAGTACTCAACTTCAAAAAACTTTGTTGTACTTTCTTGATTATTTATTTGTTTTGATGCTCTAGTAAGTAATGATAATAAGTTCCCTGCCGATTCAATTTTTCCTCTAAAAATCATAAAATCGTTATCATTTTGATCTTTTTTAGTATTTTCTGAGTAATTATAACTTGTAGATACTATTAAATCATTTTCTGTTAATCTTCTTCTCCTTTCTTCAATACTACGAATAGTCTTGTAATCTTCTGCAGAAGGAATAACGGTTGGATTTGATCCTAATACATCATTTGTAAATCCGTTTGTTCCTGATTCAATTATCAATTCTTGATTACTATTAAAATAATTTGGATTGACACTATAGTTTGGATTTTGAGCTATCGAATTTAAAACGTAATAAGAAGATTTGTAAATATTAAAGTAATTACTTGTATTTACATTTTTAACAAATTGAATGTTCAATAACTCTAACCTAGCTTTTACACTTTCTCTGGGATTCCAATTATAATTTATAGAGCTAGTGAAATTTTGTTTATCTAAACCGATATTCTCTTGTTTAATATAACCTACGGCTATACTGGTAGAGGGCAACATTGTTTTTGGAATTATTTTATCTGTTTTAATAGGAAAAAATACTCTAGGTAAATGCAGTTTGATATCAAAACCATATTCTGAAACATTGAAAAAACTATTATTTATTTTTGCTACTTCTTTTGAAGAACCTATATTTCCTCTAGCAGATAGCTCTAGTGTTTCGGCACCTCGAAAAATATTTCTAATTGAAACTGCCGTGCTTGCAGTTATTCCAATATCTTGAATTGTTGAATGGGTTAAGTCAAAGTTGTAACCGAAACTTAATTTGGGTCTAGGTGATAAATAAATATTTGTAATTAATGAATTTTCATCTTTTGGATTAACTACATATTGAATTAATGGATAATTAAAAACCCTTAACCCACCTAAAGACCTCGAAGTTAATGTTGTATTAATATCTGAAAAAGTACTTCCTTTGGATATAAAAACAGCATCTGTGATTGCTTTTGGTTTGTATTTTAATTTATTTACACTCAGTAAATTAAAATTATTATATGAAATACTGTCTAAAATTTTTGTATTCGTTTTAGAGGTCAGGTTGTCAGTGTAAATGTTTACATCACTGATTTTATACAATTTGAAAGGAATTATTTTGGTAGAATCACCAACTCTAATTGATTGATTTTCAATATTCAAATCGATATTAGCTTTACTTTTTGAATTTAATGTATCTATAGAATAATTAATATAATTTTGTTGAAAATAGTATGCACCATTATTTCTAAAATGGGTTGTTATTCTATTTCTTTCTGCATCAAAATCTAATTTATTGTATTGTTTTCCCGATTTTAAAAATGCAAACTCTTTATTTGTTTTGTACAACGAATCCAAAATAGGAGTTTTAATATTGATATTTATAGTGTCTAATATAAATGGTTTCCCCTTGGTAATATTGTATTTTACAATAACTTTTTTACTACTAATACTATCAATGTTATACTTTCCTTTTAAATTGAAATATCCTTTGTCAAAATAGTAGGACTCTAATCTTGAAAGGGAACGATCGGTACTTTTGGGATCTAAAATTACAGGCGCTTCTCCGGTTTTTTTTAAAAAATTATGTATTCCAGAATAATAAAAGGATTTACCCAAACGATCTACTTGTTTTTTCGATAACCATTTAGCCATCGCATTGTATTTTTCAGGATTTTTAATAAATTTTGACTTATAAATAGAATCTGGATTTGGTGATGCCAAGTTAAAAATGTTCAACCTCAAGCGATAACCTAGCAATGAGCTATTTGGTTTTTGATACAATTGATTGGTTAATTCCTCATTACTTTCTTTTTTTCCATCAATTAAAATTTCATTTTTAGTTAATAGCATTTTCCCGTTAGGAACTCTTCGCAAAGAATTACAAGCAGAGATAATTACTGCAATTAGAATAAATAATGATATTTTTGTAGTCAGGTTTCTCAAGAATGTGAAATATTTAATTCAAAAGTACATTATTTCTATGGTTAGTAAAAACCAAATAAAGTTTATATCGAGTTTGCATTTAAAAAAAAATAGAATTGCAAATCAATTATTCATTGCTGAAGGTGTAAAAGTAATTCAGGAATTGTTGAAATCCAACTTTATATTAGAACATTTGTATTGCACTGAACCTTTATTTGATGAGGTTAATCCAACATTAAAATCAATTGTAACTGAATCCGATTTAAAGAAAATGAGTGCATTATCAACTCCAAATAACTGTTTGGCAGTTTTTAAAATACCAGTCGCAACTCCAATAATTGAAAAAGGAATAATTTTAGCTTTAGACGATATTCGCGACCCTGGAAATCTAGGAACCATATTAAGATTATGTGATTGGTTTGGTATTTCTCAAGTAATTTGCTCGGAGCAAACCGTAGATTTGTACAATCCAAAAGTAGTTCAAGCGACTATGGGTTCCATTTCAAGAGTTAATGTGAGTTATGTGAATTTGAAATTATTTCTACAAAATTCTTCCTTACCTATTTTTGGTACTTTTATGGATGGATCCAATGTTTATAAGAAGAATCTTCCGAATGAGGCGATTGTAGTTATGGGAAATGAAGCCAATGGAATTTCTCCAGAAATTGAAAATAGCATTAAAAATAGATTGACAATTCCTCGATTTGGAAATTTGCAACTCACCGAAAGCTTGAATGTAGCTTCGGCAACCGCAATTATTTTAAGTGAATTTAGAAGGTAATTTTATTTTAGTGAAAAGTAAAATTAATAATAATTGCCCTAGTTTTCATCGATTCAATATTAGATGTCCAAGGGCTGTTTGGATCGTTGTCTCGAATTAACTCATCGTCCAATCCGAAAACACCTCTTATTGAGGGAGAAAACTTGAAATATTCAAAGTATAAATCTATACCAAATCCTAATTCATAATTTGATGTCCAAGATTTCACTCTAAATCGCTGTTGTAAATTGTCATCTGTAGAATTGGAATTACTACCTAAATTTAAAGTTCTAGATAACCCAGCTGTTAAATAAGGACGTACATTTCCAGTTCTTAATGCCGAGATTTTAAGTAATAAAGGCAAATGAATATAAGTTGACTTTACTTCTCTATAGGCATCTAATTCTCTAGTAAAATTAGGAAACATTAAATTCCTTTGAGTGTAATATAAACCAGGTTCAAAGCGTAAATTTATATATTCATGAAGCCTAAGATCGCCCACAAGACCAACATTAAATCCGGAGGTACTTTCCACTTGAACATCAACCATTTGGTAACTTTTATAATCGATTTTGAAACCATAAGAATTAAAACCTAAAAAGTAACCCCAATATACATTTGCTTTATCAAAATTTTCAAGGTTTACAAGCGGATCATAGCTGAACATTCCCTTGGTTTGGGAAAATCCAAAATTTGATAATAGGACTAATAAAATTGGTATTATTTTTTTCATTATTAATTCCGAATTATTTTTTTTGAAGCAGAATAAATGGTTGAAACACCAAATGTTTGCGGCATAGATTTCACTTCTATAAACCCAATTTTTCTCAAAATATTGTTTAAAGCTTCACCATAAGGGAAAACGGAGGCGGATTCTGATAAATATTGATACGCAGAATTGTCTTTTGAGAATAGTTTTCCAATTAAAGGAAGAATATTTTTTGAATAAAAAGTATAACCTTGTTTGTACGGAGTTTTATCTGGAACAGATGTTTCTAAAATTACAAATATTCCGTTAGGCTTTAAAACACGAAGGATTTCTGCTAATCCTTTTTCAAGATTTTCGAAATTTCTAACGCCAAATGCTACTGTAATTGCATCGAAAGTATTGTCTTCAAAAGGCATATTTTCGGAATCGGCTAAAATCATTTCTATTTTATCAGATAGATTTTTTGCTTTAATTTTATTTCGTCCTACTTCCAACATTCCTGCAGAAATATCCAAACCTATAATTTTTTCAGCACTTGTATTGGTCATCAAAATTGCCAAATCTCCAGTACCAGTTGCAATATCTAAAACAGTTTTCGGATTTTTATCAGAAACCAATTTCAATACTTTTTTACGCCATTTGATGTCAATCCCAAAAGAAATAACACGATTCAATCCATCATAATTTCCGGAAATGGTATCAAACATTTTTGCAACTTGCTCTTTTTTACCTAATTCTGAATCTTTATAAGGGGTAATATTATTAGACATTAGTAATTATTTTGGAGCAAAGGTAAGTATTTAATTATCTTTTGAGGTAGGTTTGAAAGCTAAATTCGTATGCGTGTTTTTCATCTTTAGCATGAAATTCTTCCTGAATTAATTTCCATTTTGAAAAATCAATTTTAGGTAAAAACGCATCTGCTTCAAAGTTATCGTTAATTAGTGTAAGTTCAATTTTATCGACATAAGGAAGCCCTAACTCGTAGATTTCTGCGCCACCAATTAAGAAGGAATCTTCATTTTTTGGGCAAATTGCAAAGGCCTCTTCGATACTATTAACTACAATACAACCATCGGGTTTGTAATTTTTTTGTCTCGTAATTACTACGTGAGTTCTATTTGGTAATGGTTTTGGAAAGCTCTCAAAAGTTTTTCTCCCCATAATAATATAGTGGCCCGAAGTGAGTTCCTTGAAACGCTTAAAGTCATCTGGCAAATGCCATATAATTTTATTGTCTTTTCCAAGAGCATTATTTAAAGAAGTCGCTGCAATTAATATTTTCATTCTCTTGGTTTTATTGAAAACAAATTTCAATTTATAATTTTAAAATGATAGGTGTAATTTAAACCGCAACTTCTCCTCGAATTGCAGGATGCGGGTCATAGCCTACTAATGTGAAATCCTCAAATTTGAAGTCGAAAATATTTTTTATTTCAGGATTGATAATCATTTTTGGTAGTGGACGAGTGTCTCTTGAAAGTTGTAGTTTAACTTGTTCAAAATGATTATTGTAAATGTGAGCATCTCCAAAAGTATGAATAAATTCTCCAACTTTTAAATCGCAAACTTGAGCTATCATCATTGTCAATAGGGCGTAGGAAGCGATATTAAAAGGCACGCCTAAGAAGATATCGGCACTTCTTTGATATAATTGACAAGATAATTTTCCGTTAGCAACATAAAATTGGAAAAAGGCATGGCATGGAGGCAAAGCGACTTTTCCATTAGCTACATTTTCAGCAAATGTTTTTTTGGTATCTGGTAAAACACTAGGATTCCAAGCTGAAACTAGCATTCTACGGCTGTTAGGATTGGTTTTTAAAGCCTCAATAATTTCCGAAATTTGATCTATTTCTTCACTGTTCCAATTGCGCCATTGGTGACCATAAACAGGTCCTAAATCGCCATTTTCATTAGCCCATTCATCCCAAATTTTAACGCCATTTTCTTTCAAATAAGCAATATTTGTTTCTCCTTTTAAAAACCAAAGCAATTCATAAATTATTGATTTAAGATGCAATTTTTTGGTAGTAACCATAGGAAAACCTTCACTTAAATCAAAACGCATTTGATATCCAAAAACACTCTTTGTTCCTGTTCCTGTTCGATCTCCTTTTTGAGTTCCGTTTTCTAATACGTGTTTTACTAAGTCTAAATATTGCTTCATCAGCTTTTATTATGTTTTAAAAAGTGTAATGGTTAGTTTTTGTAAATCACCCCATCTTTCATTACAAAAATAACATTCTCTAGAGTATTTATTTTAACTAAAGGATTTTCATTAACCGCAATTATATCTGCTAAAAAACTTTCTTTTATTTGCCCAACTTCATCATCAATTCCTAATAAAAAGGCATTAGTTGTTGTTGCAGCTTGTATGGCTTCAATTGGCGACATGCCTCCCAAAACCATATAGCTAAATTCTTTTGCATTGATTCCGTGAGGAAAAACACTTGCATCAGTTCCAAAGGCAATTTTCACTCCTTTTTTATAAGCTTTTGAAAATGTAGCTTGAATTTTAGGGCCAATTTCTCTTGCTTTAGGAACTACTATTTCAGGGTAAAAACCATTAATTTCAGCATTTTTTTCTACCTCTTTTCCTGCAGTTAATGTTGGAACTAAATAGGCATCGTATTTTTTCATTAAATCCATAGATTCTTCACTCATATAGGTTCCGTGCTCAATAGTTTTAACACCGCCTAATATGGCTCTTTGAATACCCTCATCTCCATGCGCATGAGCAGCAGTGAGCATATTATAATCTTTTGCTGTTGATGTTATTGCCTTAATTTCCTCAATTGTAAACTGCGGATTTTTGCTATTTTTTGCAACACTAAGTACTCCTCCGGTTGCTGTTATTTTGATTACATCTGCTCCTTCTTTGTATCTTTCTCTTACAGCTTTAACGGCATCTTCGGGAGAATTTATCACACCTTCATGGGGACCAGGATCGCCAACAAATTTTCTATTACTTCCATTAGTAGGGTCGGCGTGACCACCCGTAGTGGCAATTGATTTACCTGCAGTGTAAATTCTAGGACCTTTCACAACACCTTTATTTATGGCATTTCGTAATGAAATATTGACTCCAGTACCACCTAGATCTCGAACGGTTGTAAAACCTGAAAGTAATGTTATTTCTGCTGAACGTACAGATCGAAAAGCAACATCCGAATCATTGTCTACATATTTTGAAATGTAACTATGACTGTCATAATCGCCTTCAATGTGAACATGTAAATCTATAAGTCCCGGTAGAATAAATTTGTTTTTTAGATCAACTTCAATATCTGCTTCTCTACTTTTAGTAATAAAACCGTCTACAATTTTTGCGATTTTATTTTTAGAAATTACGATAGTTTTATTTTTAAGTTCTTTCCCGCTTTTAGTATCAATTATGGAACCACAATGCAAATAATAATCTTGTGAAAATAAAATTTGCCCTGCTAAAAAAACAAGAAGATTGAGTATGAATTTTATTTTCATATTTTTTTTTATTTTAATTAGTAAAAAAAGTTATTATTTATCTTTTTGATATTTCATCTCGAATTTTAGCTGCTTCGCGGTAATCCTCTCTTTCTACTGCAATTTCTAATAATTGAGCCAATTCAGCTAAACTGTTTTTTGAATAGGTATTTCCGGTAATGGCATTGTCCTCAACACCAAATGTATTTGAATTAGATAAGCTTTCATTTAATTCTTTAGGACTTTCTTCATCCTCTTTTAAATTAGTTTTCAAATATATACCTGCTTTATCAAGTATATTTTTATAAGTAAAAATAGGAGAATTAAATCTCAATGCTAACGCAATTGCATCAGAAGTACGAGCATCTATAATCTCTTCGATTTTATCTCTTTCACAAATAATACTTGAATAAAAAACTCCGTCAACTAATTTATGAATAATTACTTGTTTTACAACAATATCGAAGCGTTCGGCAAAATTTTTGAATAAATCGTGAGTCAGTGGACGAGGAGGTTTAATTTCTTTTTCTAAAGCAATTGCAATAGATTGAGCCTCGAATGCTCCAATGACAATTGGTAGTTTTCGATCACCGTCAACTTCATTCAAAATCAAAGCATAAGCTCCATTTTGAGTTTGGCTATAAGAAATTCCTTGTATTGTAAGTTTTACTAAGCTCATAGTTGCAAAAGTACAATGAATTGAATAAAGTTACAAAGAAATTTTAAATAAAAAAGATTGTTTAAAAAATATAAAAATTATATAAAGCTTAATAAATTAATTTGAGATGACATTTAATTATTTGCTTTAAAAGCTTTTAATTTATCAATTAATTTAGGAACTATTTCAAAGGCATCACCTACTATACCGTAATCTGCAACTTTAAAAAATGGAGCTTCAGCATCCGTATTGATTACCACTTTAACTTTTGATGAATTGATTCCCGCAATGTGTTGAATAGCTCCTGAAATTCCCACCGCTATGTATAAATTAGCTGCCACAGGTTTTCCTGTTTGACCTACGTGTTCACCATGAGGACGCCAGCCTAAATCGGAAACTGGTTTTGAACATGCGGTAGCAGCCCCCAAAACAGTTGCTAATTCTTCTATCATTCCCCAATTTTCAGGCCCTTTTAATCCACGACCTGCAGAAACTACAACATCGGCATCGGCAATAGTTACTTTACCGGAAGCTTTTTCAACGGAAACTACTTTTACACCGAAGTCGGAATCATCAATTGAAGGGTTAAAATCTTCTTGGGTTAAACTTATTTTATTTTCAGTTGTACCAAAAGAATTTTTAGAAATACTTAGCACTTTTATAGGAGTTGAAATTTCTGTGGTTAAAAATGCTTTATTTGAAAATCCATTTCTTTTTACTTGAAATGGTGATAAACTATTTGGAAGACCAACCACATTAGATGCAAATCCTGCTTCTAACGAAATAGAAACTAGAGGAGCTAAATATAAACTATCTGTAGTTGATGATAATATAATTATTTGTGAATTTTCCTTTTGTGCTGCTTGTCTAATTGCATCAGCATAGGCTTTAGCTGTAAATCCAGCTAATTTTGGGTTGTTTACTTTTAAAACTTTATTCACACCATAATTAGATAATTCAGATACATCATTCGTATTTATAGTAATTGCTGTTACAGATGTTCCTAATGATTCTGCTACTTTTTTAGCATAGGAAGCCAATTCAAATGCTACTTTTTTAAATTTTCCTTCTGCAGATTCTGCGTATATTAATATTGACATTTTTATTTTTATTTTAAATGTTGAATTATGAATTTTAAATGTTATTAAGAATTCCGATTTAACATTTATAATTTATAATTTAAAATTATTTTTTTTGCTCCTTAAATCACTTTTGCCTCGTTATGTAATAAATTGATTAATTCATCCAAATTATCTGCGCTTACTAATTTCACAGCTGATTTTGGAGCTGGTTTTTCAAATTTTACTGAAGCTGTTTTTGAATCACTTGCCACAGGTTCTAAAATAGTTAATACCTTAGTTCTTGCAGTCATAATTCCCCTCATGTTTGGAATGCGAAGATCTTTTTCTTCAACCAAGCCTTTTTGACCACCAATAATTAATGGTAATTGAGAATTTACAATTTCTTTTCCACCGTCAATTTCTCTAGATGCTGTAACTGAATTTCCATCAACTGTTAATGCAACACAAGAATTAATAAAATTGAAACCTAACAATCCTGCAATCATTCCAGGGACCATTCCACCATTATAATCTAATGATTCTTTTCCTGCAATTACCAAGTCGTAATTTCCATTTTTTATTACTTCGGCTAATTGTTTTGCAACAAAAAAACCGTCTGTTGGTTCAGCATTTACTCTAATGGCTTCGTTAGCACCTATGGCTAGTGCTTTTCTTAATGTTGGTTCCGTTTCTGGTCCTCCAACATTTACAACAGTTACATTTGCCCCTTGTTGTTCTTGAAACCAAATGGCACGTGTTAATCCAAACTCATCATTTGGGTTGATTACAAACTGAACTCCATTGGTATCAAAAAGAGTATCGTTATTAGTAAAGTTAATTTTTGAAGTAGTATCAGGAACGTGACTGATGCAAACTAATATATTCATTTATATAAAATTTAGAAAAATAATTCGGCCACTAAATTAGTAATTAATTTGTTTCAATTTACTATGCGTGCATATTATTTTTAAACAAAATATCAATACTAAATCGTTTTCGTAGCCCTGATTGAAACGGTATCCCTCGCTTTTGGGCGAGGATAAAGAGGAAAGCAGGAAAAAGCTCCAAATAATTTTAAAGATTTTTGTGCTTAAAATGGTATAAAATATTTATTTTTGCTCAAAATTTAAGAAACACATTTTCATAAATATGAGAACTATACAATTTAGAGAAGCGATTGCTGAAGCAATGAGTGAAGAAATGCGTCGTGATGAATCCGTATATTTAATGGGAGAAGAGGTTGCTGAATATAATGGAGCTTATAAAGCCTCCAAAGGAATGCTTGACGAATTTGGTCCAAAACGTGTAATTGATACGCCAATTGCCGAGTTAGGATTTGCTGGAATTGCAGTTGGATCTGCTATGAATGGATGTCGTCCTATTGTGGAATACATGACTTTCAATTTCTCTTTGGTTGGTATTGATCAAATTATTAATAATGCAGCTAAGATGCGTCAAATGTCTGCTGGGCAATTTCCAATGCCAATGGTGTTTAGAGGTCCAACAGCTTCTGCAGGTCAACTAGGTGCAACTCACTCACAGGCATTTGAAAATTGGTTTGCTAATACTCCTGGTTTAAAAGTGGTAGTTCCTTCTACAGTTTATGATGCTAAAGGATTATTGAAGGCGGCAATTCGTGATAATGACCCGGTAATTTTCATGGAATCTGAACAAATGTATGGTGATAAAGGAGAAGTGCCGGATGGGGATTATATTATTCCTCTTGGTGTTGCCGATATTAAAAGAGAAGGTACTGATGTAACGATTGTTTCTTTTGGAAAAATTATTAAAGAGGCTCACATTGCAGCTGATGAATTAGCTAAAGAAGGAATTTCTTGTGAAATTATCGATTTAAGAACGGTTCGTCCAATGGATTATGATGCGATTTTAAATTCTGTTAGAAAAACAAATAGATTGGTAGTTTTAGAAGAAGCTTGGCCTTTTGCAAGTGTTGCTTCTGAAATAACTTACATTGTACAGGAGCGTGCATTCGACTTTTTAGACGCACCAATTCAAAGAATCACCACTGCTGATACTCCTGCGCCTTATTCTCCAACGCTTTTGAAAGAATGGTTGCCTAACGCTAATGATGTGATTGCGGCTGTTAAAAAAGTATTGTACAAAAAATAATTCAAAATTACCTTTCAGGGTGTTTTTAATTTTAACAGCATCCAAATAATAAATTTACTATATTTGAACTTCATCACATAAAATGGTGAAGTTTTTTTTTACCTATGAAATTCAAATTAATTATTATCCTACTACTGTTTTTTTGTTTTTATTCCTATGCTCAAACTAAGGTAAGTGGAATGGTCGTAGATGATAAAAATAACCCCGTACCTTATGCAAATATTATGTTTAAAGGCACCAATGAAGGTGTTGTATCTAATGAAGATGGGCGATTTTATTTGGAATCTAAACTCAACTATAAAGTAATTGTAGTTTCCTTTTCCGGATTTCAAACCAAAGAATTTATCCTACCAAAAGCGGTAAATTATGATCTTAAGGTCAAAATTTCCGATGGCGTAAAATTGAACGAGGTGGTAATTTATTCAGGAAAAACTTCCAAAAAAAATAATCCAGCCCTTGATATACTAAGAAAAATCTGGGAACATAGACGTAAAAACGGATTGCGACAGTTCAATCAATATCAAATGGAAAAGTATGAAAAACTTGAATTTGATATGAACACCATTGATAGTGCTTTTATGAAAAGTAAGATTTTCAAAGGAATGGAGTTTATATTTAAACAGGTTGATACTTCAAAAGTAACTGGAAAAACCTACTTACCCATTTTTATTAACGAAGCCCTTTCGAATGTTTATGGTGATAATGTAAGAGGCAAAGTCAAAGAAATTTTGAAAGCTAATAAAAATTCTGGGTTTAATACCAATCAGCAAATTATAGAGTTTGTAAAAGACCTTTACAATGAAAACGACATCTATAATAACTACCTAAATTTCTTTGATAAGAGTTTTACAAGCCCATTATCTAGAACAGGAATAGATGTTTATAATTATGTGTTAAGAGACAGTTCATACATAGGAAAAAAGTGGTGTTATAATATCGTATTTTATCCTAGACGAAAAAGTGAATTGACTTTTAAAGGTGATTTTTGGGTTGCCGATACAACCTATGCCATCAAAAATATCAATATGGCCTCAACCAAAAGTGCTAATATTAACTGGGTAAAGGATATTTATATTGAACAAGAATTTGAGGTTATGAATGATTCTATTTTCTTGTTGACCCGAGATTACATGATGACCGATTTTGCTTTGAGCAAAAAAGAAACTTCAAGAGGGATGTACGGAAAAAGAACTACCCTTTATCGAAATCATGAGTTTAATATAAAGAAACCCTATGATTTTTACAAAGAACAAACTTTTGATAAAGAAGAATCTATTTTCACTAAATCTGACGAATTTTGGGAAGAAAATAGATTTGAGAATTTGAATAAAGACGAAAAAGGTATTTATAAAATGCTCGACACCCTACAAACAAATAGAAAATTTAAACAAATATATGATATTGTTACCATTTTAGGCAGCGGTTATTATAATAATGGAATTATCGATTATGGACCCGTATTATCAACGGTTGGTTTTAACAATGTAGAGGGATTTCGACTCAGAGTAGGTGGAAGAACTTATTTTGGCCCCAATGATTTATGGAGAATTCAGGCCTACACGGCCTATGGTTTTAAGGATAACAAATTTAAATATGGTGTTTCAGGAAAATGGCTATTAAACAGAAATAATCGATTAATTATTGAAGGAGGAACTCGAAGAGATGTAGAGCAAATAGGGGCAAGTTTAACAACTTCTAATGATGTTTTAGGAAGGAGTTTTGCATCTTCATCTTTATTTGCTGGAGGTAATAATGGAAAATTAACTAATGTAAATTTTACATCTTTTGCAGTGGAAATGGAACCTCTTAAAAATGTAAATTTTCAAATAGGGTTTAACTATAGAACCCTTATATCTGCTTCGCCAGAATTTAAATTAGACTATTATATTACAAAGCCAGACGCCTTAGGTAACGGCGGTATAATTAGAGCAGATTTAAATCAATCGGAAGTTAATTTCCAAATTGATTATACTCCAGGCAGAAAAACTGTTGGATATGCTGTAGAACGTCAAATTGTGAGTAGTCCATTTCCCCGATTTTTTATTAACTATAGTATAGGAATTAAAGGATTTTTAGATAGTGATTTTGATTACAAAAAAATACAAATTTATTATAAACAACCAATTATTATAGGACCGATTGGAGTACTAAATTCTACAATGGAGTTAGGAAAAACCTTTGGCGGCGTTCCTTTAGGATTGATGAGTATAATTCCTGGAAACCAAACTTATTTTACTATTAGAAATACTTTCAACCTTTTAAATTTCTATGAGTTTGAATCTGATCAATACGCAACACTTCAGTTGGAACACAATTTTGGTGGACGAATTTTCGCTAGAATACCCTATTTTAGAAAATTCAATTTGAGAGAAACCATAGGAATTAGAGGAGCCTATGGAACAATTTCCAATGAAAGTCGAGCTCTAAACGCTTCGGGAATAAACTACAAAGCTCCCGAGAATATTTATTGGGAATACAATGCTGGAATTGGAAATATTTACAAAGTTTTTAGAATAGAATTTAGTTGGAGAGGGTCTTACATTACCCCTCAAACCAATAATTTTGGTGTTAAAGGTTCGTTTGGTATCTTTTTTTAAGTTAATTTACTTTATAACCTATAATTTATTTCAACTTTTTAATACTCTAAAAACCCTATTTGATTAAAATTACAACCAAAATAATTGAAATATATAATAAATATTCAAAAAAGCATATTTCAAAAGTGAATTGTGTTTTTTTATTTGTTAACGTTTTCCTACATTTGCATCCGATTATTTAATAACGAATATATAGAATATGGAATCATTAATGATTTATGTGCCAATAGTTATGGCCTTAGTAGGATTAGCTTTTATGGCAATCAAAAGATCTTGGGTATTGAAACAAGATGCTGGAGACGGTAAAATGAAAGAAATTTCAGATTACATCTATGAAGGAGCCTTGGCTTTCCTAAAAGCTGAATACCGATTGTTAGCAGTTTTCGTACTAATTGCAAGTTTGGTTTTAGCTGGTATCACTTATTTACCTGGTGTTAAAACTCACTTATTAATAGTTATAGCTTTTATTTTCGGAGCTTTCTTCTCAGCTTTGGCAGGAAACATGGGAATGAAAATAGCAACAAAAACAAACGTAAGAACAACTCAAGCTGCTCGTACAAGTTTGCCACAAGCACTAAAAGTTTCTTTTGGTGGTGGAACAGTTATGGGACTTGGAGTTGCTGGTTTAGCAGTTTTAGGATTAACAGGATTCTTCATTTTATTATTTAGATATTTTATGCCTGGAGGTGTTTGGACAAATACAGAAGACATGACTGTTGTTCTTGAAACTCTTGCTGGTTTCTCTCTTGGAGCCGAATCTATCGCTTTGTTTGCTCGTGTTGGTGGAGGTATCTATACTAAAGCTGCCGATGTAGGAGCTGACTTAGTAGGTAAAGTTGAAGCTGGAATTCCAGAAGACGATCCTCGTAATCCTGCAACAATTGCTGATAACGTGGGTGATAACGTAGGTGACGTTGCTGGAATGGGTGCCGATTTATTTGGTTCCTATGTAGCTACAGTTCTTGCAGCTATGGTTCTTGGAAACTATGTTATTAAAGATATGGGCGGAAAAATCGAAGACGCTTTCGGTGGTATTGGTCCAATTTTATTACCAATGGCAATAGCTGGTTTTGGAATATTATTTTCTATCATTGGAACAATGTTAGTAAAAATATCAAGTGATGAAGCTAAAGAAGCTCAAGTACAAAAAGCACTGAATATTGGAAACTGGGTTTCAATTTTATTGACATTAGTCGCTTGTTATTTCTTAGTACAATATATGTTACCTTCTACAATGAAAATGGAATTTTACGGTGAAGGTTTAAAAGAAATCTCTTCCATTCGAGTTTTCTATGCAACTATTGTCGGGTTATTTGTGGGTGGTGCTATCTCATCAGTTACGGAATATTACACAGGATTAGGAACAAAACCAGTTATGGCAATAGTACAAAAATCATCAACTGGAGCAGGTACCAACGTAATTGCAGGTTTAGCAACAGGTATGATTTCTACCTTTCCTACTGTTTTATTATTTGCAGGAGCAATATGGGCATCATATGCTTTTGCAGGTTTTTACGGTGTAGCCTTGGCAGCTTCTGCAATGATGGCTACAACAGCAATGCAATTAGCAATTGACGCCTTCGGACCAATATCTGATAACGCTGGTGGTATTGCTGAAATGAGTGAATTACCAAAAGAAGTTCGTACAAGAACAGATATTTTAGATTCTGTTGGAAATACAACTGCTGCTACTGGAAAAGGTTTCGCAATCGCTTCAGCAGCATTAACTTCTTTAGCTTTATTTGCCGCCTATGTAACTTTTACAGGAATTGACGGAATCAATATTTTCAAAGCGCCGGTATTAGCAATGTTATTCGTAGGAGGTATGATTCCTGTAGTTTTCTCTGCATTAGCAATGAACTCAGTTGGTAAAGCTGCAATGGATATGGTATATGAAGTTCGTCGTCAGTTTAAAGAAATTCCTGGTATAATGGAAGGAACTGGTAAACCTGAATATGGAAAATGTGTTGAAATTTCTACGAAAGCCGCTTTACGCGAAATGATGTTACCTGGAATCTTAACTATAGGTTTTCCAATTGCAATTGTTATATTAGGAAAATTAGTTTATTCAGATAACAATCAATTAATCGCTGAAATGTTAGGGGGATATATGGCTGGAGTTACCGTGTCTGGTGTACTTTGGGCAGTTTTCCAAAACAATGCTGGTGGTGCTTGGGACAATGCAAAAAAATCTTTCGAAGCGGGTGTTGAAATTAATGGTGAAATGACTTACAAAGGTTCTGAAGCTCACAAAGCAGCTGTTACCGGAGATACTGTTGGTGATCCATTTAAAGATACTTCTGGACCTTCAATGAACATTTTAATTAAATTAACTTGTTTAATTGGTTTAGTAATTGCCCCTATTTTAGGAAATGGATCTTCTAGTGAAGCACAAAAAGTTGTTATCATGAAAATGGAATGTTCAGAAGGAAAAATGATGGGCAAATGCGACATGAGCAAATGTGCAACCATGACTAAAGACGAATGTGCTGCAATGTGCGATAGCCTTAAATGTTCACCTGAAGAAAAAGAAATGTGTCTTTCTCATTATGATGCTCAAGGTAAATTCATAGCTTCCGATAAAGAAATGGAATGTTGTGTTAAAAAATCAGAAAGTAAAACGGTGAACATCCAAATAAGTGATGAAAATGGAAAAGCAAAGGCGACTGTAATTACTAATGAAAAAGGAAACAATAATATTCAAATTTTTGAAGGTTCTTTGGAAGAAGTAAAAGCAAAAGTTGAAAAAATGAAATAATAGCATCAAATGCTGATTAATGCCTCGCAAATGCGAGGCATTTTTTTTTACAGAAAAAATAAAATTTTCAATCACTTTTTTATTCTTTTTGTTGATAACTTATCAAAATTCTTTGTTCAAAAAAACTTAAATTTGAATTTCATAGAATTTCCAACTTTAAGTAATAATAATACCACTTCAGAGAATATTTAACTGATTTTGTATTTAATTATTCGACCTTTTTAGATTTATGTACCTAATTTTCGATACCGAAACTACTGGATTACCAAAGCGATGGGACGCCCCAATTACCGACACAGGAAATTGGCCGCGTTGTGTTCAAATTGCATGGCAATTACATGATGAAATGGGCAAACTTATTGAAAATCAGGATTATTTGATTAAACCTGAAGGATATAATATACCTTATGAAGCAGAAGGGGTTCATGGAATTTCTACCGAATTAGCTGAAGCCGAAGGATTGCCAATGGCTGAAGTACTTGAAAAATTCAATATTGCTTTAAGCAAATCCAAATTCATCGTTGGTCAAAATTTAAAATTTGACATCAATATTATGGGTTGCGAATTCCATCGTTTTGGAATGGAAAGCCCAATGAGTTCAATACCAGTTTTAGATACTTGTACTGAAGTGACCGCCTCTTTGTTACAATTGCCAGGAGGTCGTGGGGGCAAATTTAAATTGCCTACGCTAACTGAATTGCACAATTATTTATTCAATATTCCATTTGCAGAAGCGCATAATGCTACTGCCGATGTAGAGGCTACCACCCGTTGTTTTTTTGAATTGATTCGAACGGGAATTTTCACTGAAAAGGAACTTCAAGTTCAAGGGGATTATTTTGTTAATTTCAAAATTCAAAATCCGAACACAATTTTGCCTATAGGTTTAAAACATAAAAATCTTAAAGAAGCCTCTCAAAAAATAAAACAGCAATTTGATGAGCAACAAAATAATTTAGTTTCTAAGCTTGAAATTGCCGAAAACAAAAAAGTGCTAATTGACACAGATTACGTTCATTTGCATAACCATACACAGTTTTCAGTATTACAATCGACCATAAGTGTGAGCAATTTGGTTAAGTTGGCATCCGAAAATAAAATGCCTGCCGTAGCCATTACCGATCATGCTAATTTAATGGGAGCCTTCCATTTTGTTAGGGATATTTTATTCCATAATAAAGTCGCAAAAGCTAAAAACGATGAGGCTGTTGCCAATGGCGATTCACCAAGTGAAGTGATAATCAAGCCTATTGTGGGATGTGAATTTTATGTTTGTGAAGATCACCTTGATAAAAGTCGTAAAGATAATGGTTACCAAATTGTATTTCTCGCTAAAAACAAAAATGGATATCAAAATTTAACAAAATTATCTTCAATTGCAAATACAGATGGATTCTATTATGTTCCCAGAATTGATAAAAAACTAATTGAAAATTTCAAAGAAGATTTAATTGTATTAAGCGGAAATTTATTTGGTGAGATTCCAAATAAAATACTTAATCTCGGTGAAAACCAAGCTGAAGAGGCTTTAATATGGTGGAAACAACAATTTGGTTCCGACTTTTATATTGAAGTGATGCGTCACAATCAAGAAGATGAAAACCGCGTAAATGCGAGTTTAATAGCGTTGGCAAAAAAGAATGATATTAAAATTGTTGCCACAAACAATACCTTTTATTTAGAAAAAAACGATGCCAATGCGCACGATATTTTGCTTTGTGTTCGTGATGGTGAAAAACAATCTACACCAATAGGAAGAGGTCGAGGATTTAGATATGGAATGCCTAATAAGGAATATTATTTTAAATCTGGTGAGGAGATGAAAATGCTGTTCAATGATCTACCAGAAGCAATTTTTAACCTTTCGGAAATAGTTTCTAAAATAGAAATTTATGATTTATCTCGAGAGGTCCTATTACCAAAATTTGAAATCCCAAATGAATTTTTAGTTAATGAAGATGAGATTGCTGCGGGGAAAAGAGGAGAAAATTCCTATTTAAAACATTTAACCTATATAGGTGCAAAAAAAAGATATGCAGAAATAACTCAGGAAATTCAAGAACGAATCGATTTTGAGTTACTTACAATACAAAATTCAGGATATCCAGGATATTTTTTAATTGTACAAGATTTTATTGCCGAAGCAAGAAAAATGGATGTTTCTGTAGGGCCTGGAAGAGGTTCTGCAGCGGGCTCTGTTGTTGCTTATTGCCTAGGAATCACAAATATAGATCCATTATTATACAATTTACTTTTTGAGCGATTTCTAAATCCGGATCGAGTGTCATTACCTGATATTGATATCGATTTTGATGATGAAGGTCGAAGTAAAGTAATTGAATATGTAATAAAAAAATACGGTTCAAAACAGGTGGCACAGATTATCACCTATGGAACAATGGCAGCAAAATCGGCTATTAGAGATACAGCACGTGTATTAGATTTACCCCTATTTGAAGCCGATAGAATTGCCAAATTAATTCCAAATTTAATACCTCCAAAATGGAGTTTAGCACGCTTTCTGAATGAAACAGAATCTGAGATAAAAAAAATACTTCGGCCAGAAGATTTTGAAAAAATCAAAGAATTAATTTCTACATCTAAACAAAATAATCTTTCTGGTGAAACAATTCAACAGGCGCAAATATTAGAAGGAAATATTAGAAATACCGGAATTCACCCTTGTGGAGTTATAATTACCCCAAGTGATATTACCAATTTTGTTCCTATTGCAACAGCAAAAGATTCTGAATTATTTGTTACTCAATTTGATAACTCTGTTGTTGAAAGTGCAGGTTTATTAAAAATGGATTTCCTTGGATTAAAAACCTTGACATTAATCAAAGACACCGTTAAATTAGTAAAATATAGAACAGGAATTAATTTAAATCCTGATTCTTTTCCTATTGATGATACAAAAACTTTTGAGCTTTTTCAACGAGGTGAAACGGTTGGAATATTTCAGTATGAGTCTCCTGGAATGCAAAAGTATTTGAAAGAATTAAAACCTACCGTTTTCGGAGATTTGATTGCGATGAATGCACTATATCGACCTGGACCAATAGCTTATATCCCAAGTTTTATAAGAAGAAAAAACGGCGAAGAAACTATAGAATATGATCTTGATGCTTGCGAAGAATTACTAAAAGACACCTATGGAATTACTGTTTATCAAGAGCAAGTAATGCTATTATCACAAAAATTAGCCGATTTTTCTAAAGGTGATGCCGATGTTTTGCGCAAAGCAATGGGAAAAAAACAGAAAGACGTTTTAGATAAAATGAAACCTAAATTCATAAGTCAAGCTGTTGCAAAAGGTCATGAAGAAGGAAAATTAGAAAAAATTTGGAAGGACTGGGAAGCATTTGCCGAATATGCATTTAATAAATCGCACTCTACTTGTTATGCATGGATTGCCTATCAAACGGCCTATTTAAAAGCAAATTATCCTGCAGAATATATGGCAGCCGTTTTATCAAATAACATGAACGACATTAAACAAGTTTCCTTTTTTATGGAAGAATGTAAGCGAATGGGATTACAAGTTTTAGGCCCAGATGTGAACGAGTCATTTTATAAATTCACGGTAAATGAAAATTATGCGATTCGTTTTGGAATTGGCGCAGTAAAAGGCGTTGGAATGGGTGCCGTTCAAACTATAGTAGAAAACAGAAAAGAAAGTAAATACAAGTCTATTTTCGATTTAACTAAGAGAATTGACTTGCGCGCTGCAAATAAAAAGGCACTCGAAAACCTAATTTTAGCCGGTGGTTTTGATTCTTTTCAAGGGGTTTCAAGAGCCCAGTATTTTCATGAAGATGGTGATGGGATTACTTTCTATGAAAAAGCGATTCGCTATGGCTTGAAATTTCAAGAAAATGAAAACTCATCTCAAGTGAGTTTATTTGGCGATACGAGTGAAGTTCAAATCGCGGAACCTATAATTCCTCCATGCGAAGACTGGTCCACTATGGAAAAATTAGCTAAAGAAAAGGAAGTAGTTGGTATCTATCTTTCAGGCCATCCGTTGGACGATTTTAAATATGAGATGAAATATTTTTGCAATTCTAAGTTAGAAGTTTTAAAAGATTTGAATAATCAAATCAATAAGAGTTTAACTTTTGGAGGGATAATATCCAATGTAAAGCACCTTGTAAATAAATCTGGAAAAGGATTTGGATCCTTTGTTTTAGAAGGTTATGACGAAAGTCATGAATTTAGGATATATGGAGAAGAATACATGAAATACCGCCATTATTTGACACCAAACAGTTTTACTTTTATTAAATTAATTGTAAAAGAAGGTTGGCCTGATAAAGAAACTGGGAAAAAAAGAGATCCGATTATACAATTTTTAGATTTTAAAATACTTCAAGATATTTTAGAATTATTCACAAAAAAATTGGTAATTCATATCAATATTAATGATTTAAAATCGGATTTTATTGACCAATTAAGTACTGTTTTTAAACGGAATAAAGGTGATAAATCGGTTGTTTTTGAAGTATTGGAATTGGAGAAAATTAAGAAGCAACCTGAAATTGCTCCCACAGTAGTAGCTTCAGACGAAGAGTTAGATAGCGATGTAGCTTATGATGAACAGAATTCACAATTGGAACTACTAACTGAAATTGAGGAAATTAGGGTTATTACCAAATTAGAAATGCCAAGCCGAAAATTGAAAATAAAGTTATCCAACGAGTTGCTTTCGGAATTGGAGAAAATGCAAGTGAACTTTAAATTAAATTGATTCTACAAAAAACCTAGCCCCGATAGAAGGGAAAATCCCGCGTTGTGGAGAGGCACGAACCACAACGCGGATAGGAATGATAGCGGGATCAGCTATAAATAAAAAAGTATAAATAATACCAATACATTCATAATCAAAAGTAATTTAGCAATTGTGTTCAAATGGTATTTAATTATTAAATTTGCATTAGAAAATAAATTAACTATAAAAATATGGCATTAGCAATAACAGACGCTACTTTTGACGAAGTAGTTTTGAAATCAGACAAACCAGTATTGGTCGATTTTTGGGCAGCATGGTGTGGACCTTGTAGAATGGTTGGACCAATCATTGACGAAATAAGTGAAGAATTTGCAGGAAAAGCAATAGTTGGAAAAGTAGACGTAGATGCAAATCAAGAATTTGCTGCAAAATACGGAGTACGAAATATTCCTACGGTATTAGTTTTTAAAAACGGGGAAGTAGTAGCAAGACAAGTGGGTGTTGCACCAAAACAAACTTATGCTGACAGCCTGAATACTTTATTATAAAGGGATGGTTAAAAACTTTAAAGGTTTGACGAAAGTCAAACTTTTTTTTTAGACTGAATTTATTCGGTTTCTATATTTTCATTCTTTCATTTGTTTAATTTTTAATTACCCCAATCTTTTAATACATTTGAAGAATGAAAATCGAATCGCAAATAGAGAAAATTTCTAGCTTTCAGCACCTTGAGTTATTAGCAAATCAGGTTGTTGAAGGGTTTATTTCAGGAATGCATAAAAGTCCGTTTCATGGGTTTTCAGCCGAGTTTGCAGAACACAAGGTTTATAATCCAGGGGAAAGTACAAAACACATCGACTGGAAACTTTTTGCAAAAACCGATCGACTTTATAATAAACAATATGAAGAAGAAACTAATTTACGTTGTCATTTAATTATTGACAATTCTTCCTCAATGCATTATCCAAAGTTGAAAAACAGTCAGTTATTTTATGAAAATAAAATTGGATTTTCAATTTTAGCATCCGCAGTTTTAATGAATTTATTAAAAAAACAACGAGATGCTGTTGGCATGAGTGTCTATTCGGATAGTTACGAATATTACGCACCTGAAAAAGGAAGCGAAAGACACCATCGAATGATTTTAAATAAATTAGAATCATTATTAGAAAATAGTATAATACCCAAAAAAACAGAAACCATTTCCTTTTTACACCAAATAGCTGAAAAAATTCACCGCCGTTCGATGATTGTTTTATTTACAGATATGTTTCAGTCTGGAGATGAAAAAGCATTAATAACAGCACTACAACATTTGAAACATAACAAACACAAAATAGTTTTATTTCATGTTATTGATGAAACAACCGAATTAAATTTTGATTTTGATGAAGCGCCAAGGAAATTTATAGATATTGAAACAGGGGAAGAAATTAATATTTTTGCCGATAATATTAAGGATATCTATAAAAATCAAGTTTCAAATTATTTCAAAAAGCTAGCAATAACCTGCGCCCAAAACAAAATTAAGTATGTACCCGTTTCAGTGGGTGCCAATTTTGAGAAAATCCTCACCACATACCTAGTTGAAAAACAATCCTTTGGGTAATAATGGCCTCGAATATTAAAATTTTTACATAAAAACACTTGTTAGAGTCGAAATAGATTGTATCTTTGCCCTCGCAAACAAAATTCGCTGAACTCCAATTAAAATAAAAGTTTAGTGAAGCAATAAAGCGAAGGTTTGGTAGTTCAGTTGGTTAGAATACATGCCTGTCACGCATGGGGTCGCGGGTTCGAGTCCCGTCCAGACCGCTTAATTTGGGAAAAGTCACGATTTTAAACGTGGCTTTTTTTGCCCAAAAAAAGTTTTTAAAATTGTTGTGTTGTTTTGCTACGGCTTTGTAACCCGTAGCCGGTTTAGTAGTTAGACCAATGAAAAGCTTTCCATTTATTCTGAATTTATTCAGAATCTAAGGATGGCTTTTTTGATTTTTAGAAGTTGATTTAAATTTAATATAATTAAAAAATATACTTGCAAATTAAAGCACAAATAACTTACTTTGCAACGTTCTTAAATGTACTGATTGTTATCACGAAAGCCGGAGGGATTAGACCCAATGAAAGCTTAGCAACCCTTTATTCCTGAAGAAGGTGCTACATTCTATCACACATGCGTGAACAGATAACTAGAGAATTTCTCCCTTTCTATAACATTTTTTATTTTTTTGAACCGAATTTTAAGGCAATTAATAATTCCTATTCCCGTTTTCGTTGCAATCTGCGAAAAAAACCGCAGGATTTCCACTACAACCGGGAGTATATATTTTTTAAGGCCTCTCTAAATAATATCAGAAAATTAATAAATGAGTTCAATTTTACAAGAAATAAATAAGCGAATACTAGTACTTGATGGCGCAATGGGTACCATGTTGCAACGCTATAATTTCTCAGAGGAAGATTTTCGAGGCGAGCGTTTTGCAAATTTTCCCTATTCTTTAAAAGGAAATAATGATTTATTATCACTCACCCAGCCACAAGCTATTGAGTCTATACACTCTCAATATTTTGAAGCCGGTGCAGATATTGTTGAAACCAATACCTTCTCAGGAACAACGATAGGAATGGCCGATTACCATTTGGAAGATATAGTATACGAACTCAATTTTGAATCCGCAAAAATTGCTCGTAAAGTCGCAGATGAATTTACAGCTAAAAATCCTGAAAAACCAAGATTCGTAGCGGGTTCAATCGGTCCAACAAACAAAACCGCAAGCATGTCGCCAGATGTAAACAATCCTGGTTTCAGAGCCGTAACCTTTGACGAATTAAGAATTGCTTATAAACAACAAGTAGAAGCGCTAATTGACGGCGGTGTAGATTTACTTTTGGTGGAAACTATTTTTGACACCCTTAATGCGAAAGCAGCACTTTTTGCCATTGAAGAAGTAAAAGAAGAACGCAATATTGATATTCCAATTATGGTTTCAGGAACTATTACGGACGCTTCTGGAAGAACACTTTCAGGGCAAACAGTAGAAGCATTTTTAATTTCAATTTCGCATATTCCATTATTGAGCGTTGGTTTTAATTGTGCGCTAGGAGCCAAACAATTAAAACCCTATTTGAAACAATTATCTCACAATACCTCTTTTAACATTTCGGCGCATCCTAATGCAGGATTGCCAAACGCTTTTGGACAATACGACGAAACTCCAGCCGAAATGCAAGCACAAATCAAGGAATATTTAGACGAAAATTTAATCAATATTATTGGAGGATGTTGCGGAACAAATCCCGATCATATTAAATTAATTGCCGAGGTGGCGAAGGAGTATAAGCCGAGGAAAGTTGTCGGTTGATGGTTGATGATTTTTGGAGATTAAATCAAGAAAATTTAAGGTATATTACAATAATTAAAAATAAATATGGAATATAATAAACTAGAAGTTTGGGTGGAAGCAAGGAAATTGACAAATTTAGTTTATGAATTTTCTAAAGTTTTTCCAAAAGATGAAATTTACGGTTTGACAAATCAAATGAGAAGATGTTCGGTTTCAATTCCTTCAAATATTGCCGAAGGTTGTGGTAGACAAACAGCAAAAGACACAATTAATTTTATACATATTTCAAGAGGTTCATTGTATGAATTAGAAACACAATGTTATGTGGCTCTTGACCAAAAATATATTGACGAGAATAATTTTAATATTGTTTTTAACCAGATGCAATCTTGTAAAAAACTATTAAACGGATTTATAAATTATTATAGAAAGCTGTTATGATTATTGATACGGCCAACAACCAACAACCAACAACCAACAACTTTTTAAAGTTATCAGGTCTAGAACCATTAGTAATTACACCTAATACCAATTTTGTAAACGTTGGTGAAAGGACGAATGTTACGGGTTCACGAAAATTCCTTCGATTAATTAAAGAAGAGAAATACGAGGAAGCACTTTCTATTGCAAAAGAGCAGGTGGAAGGCGGTGCGCAAATCATCGATGTCAATATGGACGAAGGAATGCTTGATGGTGTTTACGCAATGACCACTTTCTTAAATTTAATTGCTTCTGAACCCAATATTTCCCGCGTTCCATTGATGATTGACAGTTCAAAATGGGAAATTATTGAAGCCGGTTTGAAAGTGGCGCAAGGTAAAAGTGTGGTCAATTCAATTTCTCTTAAAGAAGGTGAAGAACGCTTTATTCATCATGCCAAATTAATTAAAAAATACGGTGCGGCTGTTATTATTATGGCCTTCGACGAAGTAGGACAAGCTGATACTTATGAAAGGCGAATCGAAATTTGTAAAAGGTCTTATGATATTCTGGTAAATGAAGTTGGTTTTCCTCCTCAAGACATCATTTTTGATCCGAATATTTTTCCTGTAGCAACGGGAATGGACGAACACAAATTGAATGCGTTAGATTTCTTTAGAGCTACAAAATGGATTAAAGAAAACCTACCTCATGCCCATGTAAGCGGCGGAGTTAGTAACGTTTCATTCTCTTTCAGAGGAAATGATATCGTTCGTGAGGCAATGCATTCCGTGTTTTTATATCATGCAATTAATAATGGTATGACCATGGGAATTGTAAACCCAGAAATGCTAACCATTTATGATGAAATCCCAAAAGATTTATTAGAACATGTTGAAGACGTATTATTAAATCGAAGAGACGATGCTACCGAACGACTATTGGATTTTGCAGAAAATGTAAAAGGGGACTCTAAGAACAATGAAAAAGCGGTTCAAGAATGGCGGTCAGGAACAATTCAAGAACGTTTAACGCATTCCTTAGTTAAAGGAATAGATGAATTTATCGACCAAGACATTGAAGAAGCCAGACTCGCCGCTTCCAAACCAATAGATGTTATCGAAATCAATTTAATGGCTGGAATGAACGTGGTTGGTGATTTATTTGGAAGTGGAAAAATGTTCTTGCCACAAGTTGTAAAATCAGCACGAGTAATGAAAAAAGCGGTTGCCTATTTATTACCATATATCGAAGCTAGTAAGCAAGATGGCGATAAACAAGGGGCTGGAAAAATTCTAATGGCAACTGTAAAAGGCGATGTTCACGACATTGGAAAAAACATTGTTTCGGTAGTATTAGGTTGTAATAATTATGAAATCATTGATTTAGGGGTGATGGTTGCACCAGAGAAAATTATAGCTAAAGCAATTGAGCACAACGTAGATATTATTGGTTTAAGTGGATTAATCACGCCTTCATTAGATGAAATGGTTTATTTGGCTAAAGAAATGGAGAGGTTAAATATAAAAATCCCTATTATGATTGGCGGTGCTACCACTTCTCGAGCGCATACTGCAGTTAAAATTGCACCTCAATATTCGAGCACTGTGGTTCATGTTAATGACGCTTCAAGAGCGGTTACAGTGGCAGGAAATTTATTGAATGAAGACACCAATTTAAAATACGTAAGCGAAATCCGATCGGAATACGACGAACTTCGAGAAGGATATTTGAACAGAAGTCGGGATAAGAATTTTCTAACTATAGAACAAGCACGTGCAAATAAATTAAAATTAGATTGGGATAATTTTACACCTGTTAAACCAAATTTTATTGGAACAAAAACCATAGAAGTCGATTTGGAAATTTTAGTTCCCTATATCGACTGGACTCCTTTTTTTAGAACTTGGGAATTGTTTGGAAAATATCCAGCCATTTTATCAGACGATGTGGTAGGAGAACAAGCAACTTCAGTTTTTGCGGATGCCCAAGAAATGTTGAAAGTTATTTTAAATGAAAAGAAATTATCTGCCAAAGGCATTTATGGAATTTTCCCTGCGAATCAAGTTAACGATGATGATATTTTGGTTCAATCCACAACCAATAACCTTCAATCATTGGTTTTTCTAACATTACGTCAACAATCTCAAAAAACTGCTGGAGCACCAAATATAGCACTAGCCGATTTTATTGCACCTAAAGATTGTGGTAAAACAGATTATATTGGTGCGTTTTGTGTTACAACCGGTTTTGGAGTTGATGAATGGGCTGCCGAATTTGAAACAAAATTAGACGACTATAATTCAATTATGGTTAAAGCACTTGCAGATCGATTGGCGGAAGCATTTGCAGAATATTTACATGAAAAAGTTAGAAAAGACATTTGGGGTTATGCTTCGGATGAGAAATTATCCACTGATGATTTAATAGAAGAAAAGTACAAGGGAATTCGACCAGCGCCAGGTTATCCCGCGTGTCCGGACCATTTGGAGAAACCTACTATCTGGAAATTACTAAATGTAGAACAGAAAATTGGAGTTAAACTAACTGAAAGTATGGCAATGTGGCCAGCTTCATCTGTCTCTGGCTATTACTTTGCAAATCCTGAAAGTAAGTATTTTGGACTCGGAAAAATTAAAGAAGATCAAGTTATAGATTATTCAAAACGTAGAAATATATCAACAGAAGTAGCAATAAAATGGTTAAATCCAAATATTGCTGATTAAATAATAGTTGATGGTTGATAGTTGATAGAAATTATCTGCAACCAACAACCAACAACCAACAACCAATTATATGAAAGTAACAAAACACATCGAAAAAGCGAAAGGAAACACTTTATTTTCTTTTGAAATTATACCGCCTCAAAAAGGAAAAAGTATTCAAGAATTGTATGACAATATCGATCCATTAATGGAATTTAATCCTCCATTTATCGATGTTACGACTTCTCGTGAAGAGTTTATCTACATTGATAAAGGAAACGGCTTATTAGATAAAAAACTAACTAGAATGCGCCCCGGAACTCTTGGGATTTGCGCTTCTATCAAACATAAATATAATGTAGATACTATTCCACATGTACTTTGTGGTGGTTTTACTAAAGAAGAAACGGAGTATTTATTGGTAGATTGCCACTATTTAGGAATCGATAATGTGATGGCGTTACGTGGTGATGCAATGAAAGAAGAGAAATATTTTATGCCTAAAAATGGTGGTAACAATTATGCCGTTGATTTAGTAAAACAAATTAAAAAATTAAATCAGGGAAAATATTTACACGACCTTGTTGACGTTGATAATAAACCTGATTTTTGTATTGGTGTGGCTGGTTATCCTGAAAAACACTTAGAATCGCCATCATTACAATCTGATCTAAAAAGATTAAAGGAAAAAGTGGACGCCGGTGCTGATTATGTGGTTACCCAAATGTTTTTCGATAATTCTAAATATTTTGAATTTGTAGAAAAAGCAAGAGCAATCGGAATTACAATACCTATTATACCTGGGATTAAACCAATTGCTGTAAAAAAACACCTCCATTTATTACCTCAAGTTTTTCGCGTAGATTTACCAGAAGATTTAATAAACGCAATTGAAAAAAGCACTTCTACAGCTGAGGTTAAAGCAGTAGGAATTGAATGGGCAATTCAACAATCATTAGAATTAAAAAAAGCGGGAGTTCCTGTTTTGCATTATTATTCTATGGGAAAATCAGAGAATATTCGACAAATTGCTAAAGCAGTATTTTAGTCTATTATTTTTTGGTGATTTCCCTAAAAATAGCTTCTAAATTTTTATTTTTTTGATTTAATTGAAGTGTTTTTAAACCATTTTCATTTGCAAAATCAAAAACCACGGGACGCATATCGGTTTCAGAAATAAAAGTCAATTCCCAAACCATATCATGAACATTTTTATAGGATTTTAAATGAGGTATTTTTGCAATAACCTGTTCTTCAATTTTAAAATCAAATTCAACCTCGATAACTTGTTCTTTGTCTGAAGAAATTAGTTTGTCCAATTTTTTATCGGTTACAATTTTACCATTATTGATAATAATAACACGATCGCAAATTGCCTCAACCTCTTGCATGATGTGTGTTGACAAGAATACGGTTTTATCTTTCCCAACGTTTTTAATCACATTTCTAATCTCAATCAACTGATTTGGATCTAAACCAGTGGTTGGTTCATCTAAAATTAGAACATCGGGATTGTGTAAAAGCGCATTGGCTAAACCAACCCTTTGACGATATCCTTTGGACAATTGACCAATTTTTTTATGACTTTCAGAAGTTAATCCGGTTAATTCAATAACATCATTTATTCTAGATTTTTCCACTTTAAAAACATCGGCATTGAAAGCCAAATATTCTCTTACATACAAATCTAAATACAATGGATTGTGCTCAGGCAAATAACCAACAGACAATTGAACCGATTTTTGATTGGAATTTACATCAAATCCCTTTACGGCTGCACTTCCTTCATCTGCAGTGATATAGGTAGTTAATATTTTCATTAATGTAGATTTTCCAGCACCATTCGGACCTAAAAAACCTACAATTTCTCCCTTTTTTACAGAGAATGAAACGGCGTCCAGGGCTTTCTGATCGCCATAACTTTTAGAAATATTTACAACTTCAATTGACATATTATTTATTTTGAACAAAAGTAAGTAGAAAAATTAGGTTTACCATAATCATTTCTAAAATGCAGACTCATTAATTTATTTAGTTAACGAACAAAATCTAAAATTGTTGTAAATAATAAGTAAACAAAAAGTGTATTCAAGATAATTATAATAATTTTGTAGAATATTTAAAAAGCGAAATCTTGAGAATGAAAAATAGGTTTAACGATAAAGAAATGAGAAAGTGGTTAGACGACTTTAACCTGCCACATCCATTGATGATTGCAGGGCCTTGTAGCGCAGAAACGGAAGAGCAGGTATTAAAAATTGCTCACGATTTAAAAAACTCTGACGTTACTATTTTCAGAGCTGGAATTTGGAAACCGAGAACTCGCCCTGGGGGATTTGAAGGTGTTGGTGAAATTGGTTTGAAATGGTTACAAAAAGCAAAAGCAGAAACCGGTTTGATGATGGCAATTGAAGTTGCAAATGCAGCGCACGTAAAGTTAGCATTAGAATATGATATTGATGTGCTATGGATAGGCGCTAGAACTACGGTAAATACTTTTGCAGTTCAAGAGATTGCGGATGCTTTAAAAAATACCGACAAAATTGTATTGGTGAAAAATCCTGTAAATCCTGATTTGGCTTTATGGATTGGTGGCGTGGAGCGTTTGTATAATGCTGGAATTAAGAAGTTAGGAGTGATTCATAGAGGTTTTTCAACCTATGAAAAAACAAAATATAGAAACATTCCAGAGTGGCAAATTGCTATCGATTTACAAAGTAAATTTCCTGATTTACCACTAATTTGCGATCCTTCACACATAACCGGTAAAAGAGCAATGATAAAAGAAGTGGCTCAACAAGCGATGGATTTGAATTATGACGGATTAATGATTGAAACGCATAATGATCCAGAAAATGCATGGAGCGATGCCGATCAACAAGTAACGCCTCAAGTTTTAAAGCAAATAATTCAAGAATTAGTAATCAGGAGTGCATCATTTGAAGAAGATTTCAATATTGACATGGAAAAGTTGAGAGCAAAAATTGATATCACCGATTCAAAAATATTGGAATTATTAGGAAAAAGGATGAAGGTTGCAGAAGAAATCGGGGCAATTAAAAAAGCCAAGAATGTAGCTGTTTTACAAAATAAAAGATGGGAGAAAATTCTTGAAAAAATGGTCGCTGACGGAGAAGAAAAAGGATTAAGTGAAGAATTTATTTTAAAATTATACAAGGCAATACATCAAGAAAGCATCAGCCATCAAGAAAAAATAATGAATCATTCTTCCAATTAACTATATCTTTGCCTCATGACAGGACTTGTTTATAAATCTACTGGAAGTTGGTACACTGTAAAATCAGAAAATGGTGATTTTATGGAATGCCGTATGAAAGGTAAATTCCGAATCAAAGGCATTAAAAGTACCAATCCAATTGCCGTAGGTGATTGGGTAGATTATGAACTTGAGGAAACATCAGATTCTGTTACAGGTACGATTCACAATATTCACGAAAGGAAGAATTACATTGTTCGAAAATCGGTGAATTTATCGCATCAAATGCACATTATAGCATCCAATATTGATCGTGTTTTTCTATTAATTACAATTAATAATCCTCCTACAACTACCAATTTTATTGATCGTTTTTTAGTTACTGCGGAAGCATACGGAATTGAAACAATTTTGGTTTTTAATAAGATTGATACCTTTGACGAATCGACTTTAGACGAACAATTGTACTTGCAACATATTTATCAAGAAATTGGTTACCAATGTTTGCGAGTTTCCTCAACTGAAATGAAAGGAATTGAAGAGTTAAAAGCCCTAATGATTGGTAAAGTAAGCATGTTTTCTGGACATTCAGGTGTTGGAAAATCCACTTTGGTTAATGCACTTGAACCTAATTTACAATTAAAAACGAAAGTTATTTCTGAGCAAAGCATGCAAGGACAACATACCACTACGTTTGCAGAAATGTACGATTTAAGTTTTGACGCTAGAATTATTGACACACCAGGAATCAAAGGGTTTGGCATTGTAGATATGGAAAAAGAAGAAATTAGCGGTTATTTCCCTGAGTTTTTCAATTTAAAAGACCAATGTAAATTCAATAATTGTTTGCATAAAGACGAACCCCATTGCGCTATAAAAAAAGCCCTTGAAAATGATCAAATATCTTGGTCACGTTATAAAAGTTACCTCAAAATTTTGGAAGGTGATGAAGAACATTATCGAACAGATATTTACGATGAAGATCGAAAAGCAAGTGATGAAACGAGAAATAAGTAAAATAATTTGAAAGTAATAATTCAAAGAGTAACTTCCGCATCGGTAACTATTGAAACCGAAATTGTAGCTACTATTCAAGGTGGCTTATTGGTATTGGTTGGCATTGAAGACGAAGATTCTATGGAAGACATCAATTGGCTTAGCCAAAAAATAATCAACCTACGAATTTTTGGCGACGAAAATGATGTCATGAATTTATCTGTAAAAGACGTTAATGGTGATATTATTATTGTAAGTCAATTTACATTACACGCAAGCACTAAAAAGGGAAATCGCCCATCATATATCAAAGCTTCAAAACCAGAAATCGCTATTCCTTTGTACGAAAAATTCCTTCAACAAATGGAATTTGAACTTGGAAAGAAAGTCCAAAGTGGTAAATTTGGAGCAGATATGAAAGTGGCATTGGTAAACGATGGCCCCGTAACCATAATTATTGACAGTAAAAACAAATCATAATGAACCTTAAAAATTCCCAACTAGTAGTTGATAAATGGATCAAAGAGCACGGCGTTCGTTACTTTAACGAACTAACAAATATGGCTCAACTTACAGAAGAAGTAGGTGAAGTGGCTCGCATTATTGCTCGCCGATATGGAGAACAATCGGAGAAAGAATCCGATAAAAACAAAGATCTTGGCGAAGAATTAGCCGATGTGGTTTTTGTAGTTCTTTGCCTCGCAAATCAAACAGGAATTGACCTTCAGGCCGCTTTTGATAAAAAAATGGATCTAAAATCTATTCGTGATAAAGACCGCCATCATGACAATGAAAAATTGAAATAATGAACGTAAGGCTTACCGCAAAAGACATAAATCCAAATTCAAAAATCATTATCACAGGTTCCAAATCGGAAACCAATAGAATGTTATTGCTAAAAGCCCTTTATCCAAATATTGTTATTGAAAACGCCTCTAATTCTGACGATTCAGAAGTGATGAACTCGGCGTTGACCTCCAACAACCAAACAATTGATGTTCACCACGCAGGAACGGCAATGCGTTTTTTAACGGCCTATTTTGCATCGCAAGAAAGCAAATCGGTATTGTTAATCGGTTCTTCAAGAATGAAAGAACGCCCAATAAAAATTTTAGTTGATGCTTTAAAACAATTGGGAGCTGAGATTGAATATATTGAAAATGACGGTTTTCCACCAATAAAAATTACAGGTCAAAAACTCAACAGTAGTAGGGTTTCGCTTCCAGCAAATGTGAGTAGCCAATACATTTCTTCACTTTTGTTAATTGCGCCAAGCCTCCAAAACGGATTGGAATTGGAATTAATTGGAGAAATTACTTCCGCTTCTTATATCAATATGACTTTGAAATTACTTCAAGAAATTGGCGTTGAAACCTCATTTGTTGGAAATTCAATTAATGTAAAACCAAAATCCCAAGAACCAAACCCTAAAACCATATTTGTAGAATCCGATTGGAGTTCTGCATCCTATTTTTATTCTATAATTGCACTTTCAAAAGAAGGAACTCAAATTGCTCTATCGAGTTTTAAAGAAAATAGTTTTCAAGGCGATGCTATTTTGTCTACAATATATCAGCAAATGGGAGTTGAAACTCATTTTGAAGATGGAAAAATCAAACTGATAAAAAATGCAAAGCCGATTAATCCAAATTTAAAGTTAGACTTAAATTGCGCTCCCGATATTGCTCAAACAATTGCGGTAACTGCTTTTGGATTAGGAATTTCATGTGAATTAACAGGTTTGCAAACTCTAAAAATAAAGGAGACAGATAGGTTGGAAGCACTACAAAATGAACTTTCAAAATTGGGTGCTAACATTTTAGTGACCGATGATAGTTTGCAAATAGTACCTACAAATTTAATTAATTCTAATCAGAATATTGCAACTTATAATGATCATAGAATGGCAATGGCATTTGCGCCTTTAGCATTAAAAACAATAATAAATATTGAAAATGCTGAGGTTGTATCAAAATCATATCCTAACTTTTGGAATGATTTAATGTATTTAGGATTTCAAATTTCAGAATATTAATCTGAAACTTTTGAGTATATATAAGACTTTAGACTTCATTTCATAAAATAATATATAAAACACTTGACAACGCCTGTTTGTCAATCGTATATTTGCACACGATTTTGAATTAAACACAAAATCCATAACTTATAATTTATTCTAAATGAAATTATCACATTTTCAATTCAATTTACCCAAAGAACTATTAGCTGAATATCCAGCTGAAAACAGAGATGAATCTCGCTTAATGGTTATTAATCGGGAAAAGAAAACTATTGAGCATAGAATGTTTAAAGATATCATAGATTATTTCGATGATGGCGATGTGATGATACTTAACAACACCAAGGTATTTCCTGCCCGATTATATGGAAACAAAGAAAAAACAGGTGCAAGAATTGAAGTTTTTTTGTTACGTGAATTAAATTCAGAGCAACGCTTGTGGGATGTTCTGGTCGATCCTGCGCGTAAAATTAGAATTGGAAATAAATTGTATTTCGGCGATGATGATTTATTGGTTGCAGAGGTAATAGACAACACCACCTCTCGTGGAAGAACATTGCGTTTTCTTTTTGACGGACCTTATGATGAATTTCGTAAAAAGTTAACTGAACTAGGAGAAACTCCAATACCAAAATACATTAATAGAGAGGTAATTCCTGAAGATGCTGAGAGATATCAAACTATTTATGCAAAAGAAGAAGGGGCGGTAGCAGCGCCAACAGCTGGATTACATTTTTCTAAACACCTTTTAAAAAGATTAGAAATCAAAGGAATTAGATTTTCAGAAGTAACTTTACACGTTGGACTTGGAACATTTAATCCTGTTGAAGTTGAAGATTTATCCAAACATAAAATGGATTCTGAGGAGTTAAAAATCTCACAAGAAGCTTGTGATATTGTAAATACAGCTAAACTTGCTAAAAAACGAATTTGTGCTGTGGGAACCACATCTATGCGAGCTATTGAAAGCTCTGTTTCTTCGCAAAAAACGCTAAACCCATATGATGGTTGGACGAATAAGTTTATTTTTCCACCTCATGATTTTAGTATTGCCAATTGTATGATTACCAATTTTCATACTCCAAAATCAACTTTATTAATGATGATTTCTGCATTTTGTGGCCATGATTTAATGAAAGAAGCTTATGAAATTGCAGTAAAAGAAAAATATAAATTTTATTCCTATGGTGATGCGATGTTAATCATCTAAATAAAATTAAATCTTATCTAAAAATCTCGACTGAAAAGTCGAGATTTTTTTTATTGATTTAAAATTAATTCTTTTTTTTTGAATTCAAAAGTGCTATATTTTTCCTATTTTTACCAATATAAAAACTAAATTTATGACATTTCAAAATACCCTTGAATTTGCCAAATTACTTGACTCTCAAGACCATTTAAAAGAATACAGAAAAGAGTTTTATTTTCCAAAGGTTAATGGCAAGCAAGTAATATATTTCACAGGAAATTCTCTAGGTTTGCTTTCCACCAGAGCAAAAAAGTATGTGGATGATATTATGAACGATTGGCAAAATCTAGCTGTTGAAGGGTATTTTTATGCTGAAAAACCTTGGTTGGATTACCACGAGCGATTTGCTAAGCCGTTAAGTAATATTGTTGGCGCTCTGCCTTCTGAAGTTACAGTTATGAATACTTTGACTGTGAATCTTCATTTGTTAATGGTGTCATTTTATAAACCACAACCAAAAAAATTTAAAATTCTTTGTGAAGCCAAAGCGTTTCCTAGTGATCAATATATGATGCAAAGTCAGGTACAATTTCATGGTTATAATCCCAATGAAGCAATTGTGGAAATTCATCGTAGAGAGGGAGAGCACAATTTGCGATTAGAGGATATTTTAGCAAAGATTGAGGAGTTGGGGGATGAATTAGCATTAGTATTAATAGGTGGTTTAAATTATTACACTGGGCAGGTTTTTGATATGAAAACTATAACTGAGGCTGGACATAGAGTTGGCGCTTTTGTGGGTTGGGATTTAGCCCATGCGGCCGGAAATATTAAATTGGAATTACACGATTGGGAAGTAGATTTTGCATGTTGGTGCAGCTATAAATACATGAATTCTGGACCAGGAAATGCTTCGGGTTGTTTTATTCATGAGAAACATCATAACAATATGAATCTCAACAGATTTGCTGGTTGGTGGGGTCATAATAAAGAAAGACGTTTTAAAATGGAACCAAAATTTGATCCTGTTCGCGGAGCAAATGGCTGGCAAGTTAGTTGTTTGCCAGTACTTTCTCTTGCGCCTTATTTAGCATCAGTAGAAATGTTTGACGAAATTGGTATGGACGCCATTATTGAGAAAAGAAATAAAATTACTTCTTATTTAGAATTCATCATTAAAGAAATTTCTAGGGAAGTAAAAGAGTCTTTTGAGATAATTACACCTTCAGATCCTAATCAACGTGGAAGTCAATTGTCGGTTTTGTTGCATGGAGAAGGAAGATCACTTTTTGAGTATTTAATGTCAAATGGGGTTATTGTTGATTGGAGAGAACCAAATGTAATCCGATTTGCGCCAGCACCATTATATTGTTCTTTTGAAGATATGTACGAATTTGGGCAAATTTTAAAAAGAGGAATTTTGAAATAGTTTTTATAGAAATCTTAAGCTAAAAGTAACACACAATGATATATTAATAACCTGGTTGTTTATTCAATCAGGTTTTTTTTATAATGAAACTTTATAAAGTATGTAATTATTTAAAATTATTTTTAAATACCCCTAAAATTTATTGGGTAATTATGATAAATTAATAAAATTTAATTTTTTAATATAATTAAGGGGGGGGTGTAAAATATTTTTTTAATTTTATTGTAAAATTTTACAACCAATGAGAAAAATTATTTTAAGTGCACTTCTATTAATATTAGTAGTATTATCCGTTTTTTCAATTTATTTATTTCCAGAAACCGCAGTTATTGAAAATCATATTGTTCCATTAAATATAGATAGAGGAGATACGGCTTGGATGCTGGTGGCTACTGGTTTTGTTTTATTAATGACACCGGGATTAGGTTTTTTTTACGGAGGAATGGTTGGAAAAAAGAATGTAATAAGTACGGTTTTACAAAGTTATATGGCTATGGTAATAGTTACCGTATTATGGGTTATTATTGGATTTGGTTTGTGCTTTGGACCTTCGATAGATGGAGTAATAGGTGATCCAACTTCAAACTTCTTTTTTAATGGAGTAAACGCAACAACAGCTTGGGAATTAGCTCCTACTATTCCATTTATTTTATTTGCATTATTTCAAGCAAAATTTGCTATAATTACTCCTGCATTAATTACTGGTGCTTTTGCTGAGCGGGTTCGTTTTTGGGCCTATTTACTTTTTTTAGTCTTATTTGTAGTTTTTGTTTACTCTCCTTTGTGTCACATGACCTGGCATCCTGAGGGTTTGTTATATAAATGGGGAGTATTAGACTTTGCAGGAGGGACAGTTGTACACATGAGTGCTGGTTGGGCAGCTTTAGCAGGTGCAATATTTTTAGGAAAAAGAAAATCTCAAAAAACGAAACCTGCTCGTATTACCTATGTCTTACTTGGTACCGGTTTATTATGGTTTGGTTGGTTTGGTTTTAATGCTGGTTCCGCTGTGGGTGCAAATGGTTTAGCAGCTCAAGCACTTGGAACTACCTCAGTAGCCGCTGCTGCTGCTTCAATGGGTTGGGTATTTATAGATAAAATTCTTGGTCATAAATTATCAGCTATGGGAGCCTGTATTGGTGCTGTTGTTGGTTTGGTTGCCATTACACCTGCAACTGGATTTGTTACAATTCCATCGGCATTAGCAATTGGCTTAATTGCTAGTATTGTTAGTAATTTAGTGGTTTCCAAATTTCCAAAGGGTAAAGTAGATGATGCGTTAGATGTATTTTCTTGTCACGGTGTTGGTGGAATGGTTGGTATGCTTTTAACGGGTATATTTGCTTCAAAATCAGTAAATTCTATTGTTGGGGATAAGCAAGGTTTAATATATGGTGATTCAACATTATTTTTTATACAACTGAAAGCACTAATTTTTGTCTCTTTTTTTTCGTTTTCAGTTTCTTTCTTACTTTTTTATGTTGTAAATAAAATAATACCACTTAGAGTTAGTGAGGATAAGGAAGAGCTTGGTTTAGACATCTCTCAGCATGGAGAATACCTTTAAGATGATTTTTAAATTTGTTTTTTTTCAAACCCGATTGATCGGGTTTTTTTTATTCACACACACCTTACTAATTTAACACAATATTAAATAGATTTATCGTTATAAATATTACTTTAGTGATTCACTGTAAAACTATTTTAGTTTTTGAATTATTATAAAAAAATAAATTAAAATACAATCTAAATTTTATTAAATCAGGATGCTTTTTAGATATCTAATTATTTTTTTTGTTCTCTTTAGCTGTCATATATCAATGGCTCAAGACACAACGAAAACTAAAGAAGAAACTAAAAAATATAGTAAAATTCAGGTGTATTCGAACAAGAATAAATTGACTAAATTTATATACAAACTTATTTTTGAACCAATATATAAAGCAGAAACAAATAAAAACTCATTTAAGAAAGTTAGAAAAACAAGTTTTGCTAATTACGAAGGTAAAATAATTAGAAATATCTCTATAAATACCTTTGATCCTTTTGGATATTCTGCAAATGATAGTACTGAAATTCCTCAGAATTTTTTTCTAAGAGCAGGAAATTCGCTTCATATTAAAACCAAAAAATTAGCCATAAAAAATTTATTATTAATGAGGGAAAACGAACCCTTAGACTCTCTTTTAGTAAAAGAATCTGCACGTTTAATCAGGAGTCAATGGTTTGTAAGTGAATTAGCTTTAAATACGCGATTGGTTTCTAAAGATTCTGTAGATATTTCAATACGAATACTGGATTCTTGGAGTGCGCTTCCTGAGTTAGATCTTACCAATACTCAATCAACATTTATTTTAACTGAAAAGAACTTTTTAGGACTTGGACACGAATTTTCTAATTCCTATTCTAAAAATTTTATGGGAATTCATGACGGTTATAGTGGTAGTTATATCATTCCAAATATTAAAAATACATTTATAAAAACAACACTAGCTTATTCAATTGATTTTAATCAAAATTATACCAAAATTCTAAGTGTAGAAAGGCCTTTTTATTCTACGTTTACAAAATGGGCGGGAGGATTTTCATTGAGCCAGGTTTATGGAAGTCAATTAATGTTTACACCCACGCAAACCCAAGAACTTCAGCGTTATAAAGCCGACTATCGCGATTATTGGGTCGGACATTCTGTGCGACTATTTAAAGGAAATTCAGAATACGAAAGAAGTACTAACTTCTTTACAACGGCTCGATTTTACAATAAAAACTTTGTTGAAAACCCCATAGTTTTCAACGACATTCTTGGAACTTACACCAATGAAAAGTTATATATTGCAAGTATAGGAGTTGCTTCAAGGAAGTACATTCAGGATAAATATATTTTTAATTTTAATATTGTTGAAGATATTGCCGCTGGTTTTATTTACTCTTTAACAGCTGGATTTCAGAATAAAAATAAGATCAATAGAACTTATATTGGAGGAAAAGCTTCATTTGGTAACTTTTTCAATTTTGGATACCTAGGAACTAACTTTGAATATGGAACCTATATTAATAATGGAACAATTGAAGAAAGTGCAGCAGTATTTAAAGCTATTTATTTTACTGAATTAAAAGAAATTGGTAGCTGGAAATTCAGGCAATTCATAAATCCTGAAGTGGTTATTGGTATGAACAGACCTAACGTTTTTTCTGATAGAATTACACTTAATGGAGATTCCGGAATTAATGGTTTTAACAGCCAATCTCTTTTTGGAACAAAAAAAATATTAATTAGTTTTCAAACACAAGGTTATTCTCCTTGGAGAGTTACAGGTTTTAGATTAAACCCTTATTTTAGATATACAATGGGATTAATTGGCGATGACAATCAAAAATTATTCTCCAGTAAAATGTATTCTCAAATTGGGGTTGGAGTAATTATAAGTAATGATTATTTGGTATTCAAATCTTTTCAATTATCGTTTTCATATTATCCTAATTTACCCCTTGATGGTGGTTCACTATTTAAAACGAATGCTATTCGAACCAATGATTTTGGCCTTGAAAATTTTGGAATCTCAAAGCCAGAATTGGTTAAATATCAATAAAAACAATTATTAAATAGTCACTTTTATCTTAATAAAAAAAGACAAACTAATAAGTTTGTCTTTTTTTTGTGGAATCGCCGGGAATCGAACCCGGGTCCAAACAAGCAACTAAAGAGCTTTCTACACGCTTATTTCCTGATTGAATTTTCGATGTTGTGTTTGACCAGAAACAGTCGCACAACACTTATCTTCTTAATTTTCGAAATCCACCCGAAGCTCATGAAAATCTAGGTTTAAATTTACGATTCACCTTTATCGACCGCCTTAAACCAAAGCTTTCGTGGTGAATCCTGCTTTCCTACCTTGTAGGACGAGGCTAATCTTACTATGATTCAGATTATGCAGCAAGAGCGTAGTTTCCTTCGCCGTGTAAATGTTTTGAAACCTTTTATTAACGAGAATTGTCCCAGTTCTCGACGTGCTTACTTTTCAATTCGACTTGCTGTCAAAACCAGTCGACCCCAAATAGTATTGCAAATATACGAATTAAGCTGTTAGAAGGCAAGAGAATAGATGCAAGAGAATAGAAGTTTGAAATAAGACTTTAAGAGGATAGACGAATAGATGATAGACTTTTCAATTCGGGTAAATCCGAGTAATTTGTGGCTAAAAATCTTTTCGTTTAAATAAGATTAAAAGAGGATGGACGAATAGATTAAAGACTTTTCAATTCGGGTGAATATTCTCTCTTGACTCTATTATCTAACAATCTATTTTCTAAAAGTCTATTATCTTTATGTCTGTTATCTAATAGTCAATTACCTTACTCTTCCATCTCCTCGTCAACCTTAAAAGGATAATCCCCAAATAAAGGAGCCAATTTTTTAATGTTGTAAACGCTTTTCATCGATTTATTGGTTAGCGCAATTATGGTAACATTTTCTTTCAATAAAGTTATATAAGATGACATATTTCCATGCCACCAACCGTTGTGAAAATAAAAATTCTGACCCTTTTCAAAGTTAATCATTCGAATTCCTAGGCCATAATTTTTTTGTCCTTTGTGTTCATTACTGTAACCTAGATAAATTTTATTTCGCAATTCTGGAGTTAAAAAATATTTAGAATTTTTAGCCATATCAAATAGCAACATGTCTTGTGGCGTAGAAAAAATATTTTTATCCCCATAAATTGCATCTAAAAAATCAAAAGCGATTTGCATTCCGCCAACTTTGTAAGAAGGAGTAATCACATTTTTGTCTTTTTTATAGTCAAAAACAAATGTATGTTTCATTCCTAATGGTTCGAAAATCATTGATTTCATTGCTTCAGGATAGCTTTTACCAGTAACTTTTTCAATAATTAATGCCAACATCGCATAATTGGTATTACAATATTGAAATCTGGTATTTGTTTTACTTTCTAAACCTATTTTTTTATTAATCATTATATTCAAAATATCTTGATTGCTCATGATTTTGTGGTTGTCCCAAATTTTCCTATCATCGGTAAAATAAGCATAATTGCGCATACCGCTTCTGTGACTTAACAGGTTTTTAATTGTAACCTCAGGATAGGGAAAACCTTTTAATAAGGAAGTAACTTTTTGATCTAATTCAATTTTACCAGCATTTATTAATTTCAAAATTGCTGTTGCCGTTAAAACTTTACTTACCGAAGCAATGTGAATAGGAGTTTCACTAGTAATTGGCGTTTTCTTTCGTACATCCCCAAAACCAGAGTAATTTTCATAAATTATTTGACCATCTTTGGCAACTAAAAAACTAATGTTGTTGTTTTTTGAAGGCCAATTTTTATTAAAAAAATATTCAATTTTGTTTTTTTTAGAATTGATATAGGAATCAGTCAATTTTGGATAAACAGAATCGTTAGGAGTCATTTCAATAGAAGAAATCAAAGATTCTAAATTTTTATCATTTTGACTTTTGCAAGATAAACATAGAAAAAAGATAAAAATAAATTTTATAAAAATTAGTAGCGTTTTATTTCTCATCAGATAAGGGAAACAACAAATATATAGGAAAGTAATTTATTTTCAAACTCAAATCTGGTTATTAATTATTTAAAAATACATGCCAAAATATAAGGAGTTGTTTTTCAATAATAAACGAAATTATTTTAATAAAATAAATTTTGACATCCATTTACTTAAGCTTACTTTTGAATGAAAATTAAAGAAATAAAAGAATGAAATTCGGAATCATAAAAGAAAGAAAAAATCCACCTGACAGAAGAGTTGTTTTTTCTCCCAAAGAATTGAAGCAATTAAAAAGTGAATTCCCAAATGCTGAAATTGAAGTGGAAAGTTCCGATATTAGAATTTTTTCAGATGAACAATATGCCAATCTAGGAATTAATGTTACTAATGATATGAATTCTTGTGATGTTTTATTTGGAGTTAAAGAAGTTCCGGTTGAAGCATTAATTCCAAATAAAAAGTATTTCTTTTTTTCTCACACAATAAAAAAACAACCATACAATAGAAAACTATTACAAGCTCTTCTAGAAAAAAATATCGATTTCTACGATCACGAAACTATCGTTGATGCTAATTATAATCGACTAATTGGTTTTGGACGATATGCAGGAATTGTTGGTACCTACAATGCTTTTAGAGCTTTTGGAATTAAATTTGGGTTATACACTTTGCCAAAAGCTGAAACACTTTCAGGAAAAGAAGATTTAGTCTCCAAATTGAAAAGACAAGTTTTACCTCCAATAAAAGTAGTTTTAACCGGTTGCGGAAAAGTTGGAAATGGTGCCAAAGAAATATTGGACGCTATGAAAATGAAGGAAGTTTCAGTAGAGAATTTCCTAACGAAAAAATATTCCGAACCTGTTTATGTTCAAATAGATGTGTTAGATTATAATAAAAGGAAAGATGGTCAGGATTTAGGAAAAAATGATTTCTATGTTAATCCAACCGAATACACTTCTGATTTTGAACGCTTTACAAAAGTTGCGGATATTTTCATTGCAGGGCATTTTTATGGTAATGATGCTCCTTATATTTTAACTCAAGAAATGCTTAAAGCAAATGATTGTAAGATAAAGGTTGTTGCCGATATTTCTTGTGATATTAATGGACCAATTGCTTGTACTATTAAAGCTTCAACAATTGCAGAACCAATATTTGGATATTTACCAAATGAACATAAAGAAGTAGATGTGTTTCATCCGGCTGCAATAGTGGTAATGTCAGTTGATAATTTGCCTTGTGAATTACCGAAAGATGCTAGCGAAGGTTTTGGAGATATGTTTATGAAACACGTAATCCCCGCTTTTTTTAATGGCGATAAAGACGGAATTTTGCAAAGAGCCAAAATAACAGAAAACGGAAAACTTACTGAAAGATTCCAGTATTTACAGGATTTTGTTGACGGGAAATAGTCAGTTTAAAATAGCTTAAAATCTAAAAATCGATTTCGTTAATAAATTTATCATCTAAATATTTTATATTCTTTTTTTATAAATGTATATTTATCAAATATTAGTATTCTTTTATTACCTATAATTTTAAAATTGTAGAGTTATGAAAATGAAATTACTAATATAAATTTTAACCAACTATTAAACCAACTTTATGAATTCAAAAAATGTTCAAACAAAATGGGGGCAGTTTATTCCCTTAGTAACCGTATTTTTCTTTTGGGGATTTGTTGCTGCAAGTAACGACATCCTTATTCCAGTATTTAAAAAAGCCTTTGATTTGACTCAAGGACAAAGCCAACTAGTTTCATTGGCATTTTACATTGCTTACACCGTAGGATCCCTTATTTACATGGGAATTTCTCTAGTAATGAAGGAAGATCTTGTAAATAAAATAGGATATAAAAATGGTCTAGCTTTAGGTCTAGGAATATCAGCTTTAGGAACATTATTGTTTTATCCAGCTGCAAATACAGGTTCATTCACTTTAATGTTGTCAGGTTTATTCATCGTGGCATTAGGATTTTCATTGCAGCAAACCGTTGCAAATCCTTTAGCGATTGCTATGGGGCCTATTACTACTGGTTCTCAAAGATTAACATTGGCAGGAGGAATTAATAATTTTGGAACTACAATTGGTCCATTGGTAGTAAGTTTTGCCATTTTTGGTTCTAGTGTAGCCGGTGCAGAAACCGAAATGAGTATTGAAAGTGTGAAAATCCCTTACTTAGTTTTAGGATTGGCATTTTTATTAGTAGCAATATTATTGAAATTTTCTTCTATTCCCGATAAACCAGAAGCTGTTGTTGAGGTTAAAAATGACGTAAATTCGTCGAGAAGTTCAGCATTAAAATACCCTCAATTAATAATGGGAATGATAGCGATTTTCGTCTATGTAGGTGTTGAAGTTTCAACGGCAAGTAACCTTCCGGCATACATGGAATCCAAATTAGGATTTCTAACCAAAGATATTGCGCCTTATATTTCATTATATTGGGCGAGTTTAATGATAGGTCGTTGGACTGGAGCTGTTGGGGCTTTCACCAATGATATGAACCTTCAAAAAATATTTAAATTCCTAGCCCCTTATTTAGCTTTTGGTGTATTTTTATTAGTAAATGCTATTGCAAAACACGATTTAACCCCTTTTTATGTATATGGGCTAATTATTTTAGTTTTGATAATTGCTGATATTTTAAGTAAAGGAAATCCTGCTAGAATGTTACTTATATTTTCTATTTTAGGAATTGCTGCTTTAGCAATTGGAATGGTAACTTCAGGAATAACAAGTGTTTACGCATTTACAAGTGTCGGTTTATTCTGTAGTACTTTATGGCCTTGTATCTTTACTTTAGCGATTAGCGGATTAGGAAAAAACACCAGTCAAGGAAGTAGTTTCTTAATCATGATGATTATGGGTGGAGGAATTGTAAGCTGGGCACAAGGAGTACTTTCTGAAAGTATTGGAATTCAAAGCAGCTATATTGTTGGAATACTGTGTTTTGCTTACTTGGCATTTTATGCATGGAAAGTAAGTGGAATATTGAAAGGCCAAGGCATTGATTTTGACAAACCAGTTTCAGGAGGTCACTAAATAAATTAACTTAATATTATTAAAAGGATTTGTATTTTTGCAAATCCTTTTTTTATTTTAAAGAAGGTACATCATTATTGTAACAAAAACACTTTTTATTCGTTTTCAATAAAACGAAATCTAACAATGAAAAAAAAAAATATTTTACTCGCCATCTTTTTGTGCACCGCACTTAATTTATCTGCCCAAGAAAATAATAAAAAAGCCGAAGAATTAAAAGAAGTTACAATTGTTAAAACCAAAAAAGCAATAGAACAAAGAGCAGATCGAACCATTTTTGATTTTGCCAATCAACCCAATTTAAATTCCGGTTCGGTTTTAGAAGGGTTGAAAAAACTACCAGGGTTAATAGCTTCTGATATTGCGGGAATGATGTATCAAGGAAAGCAACTTGATGTATTTATGGACGGAAGACCATTGAATATTTCATCGAATGAATTGAATGGTTTTTTAGAAGGAATGCCGGCAAATGCAATTGAAAAAATAGAAATAATTACTCAGCCAGGAGCTGAATTCCCAGCTACTTCAGGTGGAGCAATTCTAAATATTATTACTAATAAAAATGCCAAAAATTTTCTAAGCGCAACCTATACCAACAGTGTTAATGTTACTAACTATGATCATTTAAGATGGAGAGTTAACAATAGTGTTTTGTTGAATGCTAAAAATAAGTACTTCGGGTGGCAATTAAATTTGGGTCAAAACTACAGAGAAAGTGCAGTTTGGGCTAATTTATACAATCAAGAAAATTTAGGTCAAACAGTAATTACCTCTACAGCAACCGATAGAACGGGTAGAAACAACTTTTTAAAATCGGCTTTGACATTCGATTTTAAAAAAGACCGATTACTGCTTAACTATGATGTAAATCAAAATAACAATGGAAATGCAACGCTAACAAACGGGCCTGGTTTTTCTTCCCAAGATCAATCTGATTCTAAAGGCTGGAGACAAGATGCGGTAGCTACTTATCAAAAAAGATTCACAGACAAAACTAAAAAATTAGATTTTAGATATAATTTCAACCGAAATCAAAACAATTTTATTTTTAATACAACAGGTTCTACCTTAGATTTGGAGAACTCATCAGATCAAAAATTGTCAAACTTGAAGTTTGACTATTCCCAACCTATTGCTTTTTCTGACGAGGGTAAATTGAGCTTTGGAAGTTTGTACGAAGTATTGAGTTTTCAAACAAAAAATAGGTCAGTAGTAAATTTGGAATACGAAAGAAAAACGACCGCAGGATATTTAGAATTACAAACAAAGTTCAATAAATTTAGCTTTATCCTCGGAGGAAGAGCTGAAGATTACAACATTACTGGAAAGACCAATACAAATGAGTTAACCCCTTTCAAACAGTTTCGTTTCTTCCCAAATGCAAGTGCCCAGTATAATTTTAATAAGTCCATATTTTTTAATTTAAATTATAATAAGAAAATCACTTTGCCAAGTACATCAGCCTTAAACCCAAATAATACTACTTATCAAAATCAGAATATTACTACTGTTGGAAATCCAAATTTGCAACCTACTATATTTGATAATTATGAAATAAAATTGAGTGCTTATGATTACGCATTTATTGGATATTCATTAAGTTCAGCAAAAAATCAAGTAATACAAAGGTTAAATTTCAATTCGAATATAGTGGTTAACACCAATGAAAATGCACCTGAAGTAAAAATACATAATTTCAATATTGGAATGCCGATACCCTACATGTTGTTTACTAAAGGATTTGCAGAAACAATGAAAATGAATGTTAATCCTGATGAAATGAATTTCCTTTTTGTTTATGCAGGTTACCAATTACATCAATTACCTACAATTGAAACCAAAGGATTTTGGGTTTATAATGTAATGTCCCAATTGGTATTACCTAGTAAAATTAAGTTTGTTGCCAATTTCAGTTATATCACTGCTAAAGGAAATTATTTTTATTTTATAGCTAATAAACCGTTTAATAACACTTTGGATTTGACATTTTCTAAAAAGTTTTTAAATGATCAATTGTCCGTTTCAATAAATATTGATGACGTTTTTAATACAAATCAATCCGAGTTTTTAGCCTACAACACCCCTTTATTGTCTAATAATAAATTAGATACTCGTCGTTTTGGATTTAGTATAAATTACAAAATTCCAACTAAAAATAAATTAGCTAAAGAAACTCCTATTTTATTAAATAATGATAAAAAGGAGGAGACTGGTATTATAGGTAATTAATTCTAGACAATTCATTTTGCTATTGGGTTCTAAGCTTACGTTTGGTATAATTGTTTTATTATCCTATTTTTACTAAATTAAAATTAGTTTATGAAAAAAATATTTTACACCTTTTTACTTTTTTCGACAGTCACTTTTGCGCAAAGCAGTGTTGAAATCAAGTTTAAAGAAATCTATAAATCAGCCTTAACCAATTCGAAATGTTATTCTTGGCTAGACGATTTATCAAATAAAGTTGGTGCTCGGTTATCAGGTTCAGTGGGTGCTCAAAAAGGCGTAGAATACACCAAAGCACAGTTAGAAACTTTGGGTTTAGATAGAGTCTATCTTCAAGAAGTGATGGTTCCAAAATGGGTTCGTGGCGAAAAAGAAGTCGCATACATTTTAAATAACAAATCCAAAATCAACATTCCTGTTTGTGCGTTAGGAGGTTCAATTGCAACTCCAAAAAACGGAATTACAGCCTCCGTTATTGAGGTTCATTCCATTAAGGAAATTGCAGAATTAGGGGAAGATAAAATCAAAGGGAAAATTGTATTTTTCAATCGTCCTATGCAAGCCGATAATATTGAAACTTTTACTTCTTATGGCGGTTGCGTGGATCAAAGATATGGCGGTGCTAAAGAAGCTTCAAAGTTTGGCGCAGTAGCAACTATAGTTCGTTCTATGAACATGAGACTAGATGATTTTCCTCATACGGGAGCTCAAAGCTATGGTGATCTTCCAAAGGACAAATACATTCCAGCAGCCGCAATTAGTACTAATGCAGCTGAATTATTGAGCAAATCGCTTAAAGCAAATCCTAATTTGCAGTTTTATTTTAAGCAATCATGCCAACAATTTGATGATGTTTTATCCTATAATGTAATTGGTGAAATTAAAGGAAGTGAACACCCAGATAGAATTATGGTTGTTGGAGGTCATTTGGATTCTTGGGATTTAGCTGACGGATCTCAGGATGATGGAGCAGGAGTGGTGCAAAGTATGGAAGTTTTGAATATTTTTAAAAATATTGGTTACAAACCTAAAAATACTATTCGTGTTGTTTTATTCATGAATGAGGAAAATGGAGGGCGTGGCGGAAAGAAATACGAGGAACTTTCAAAAGCAAATAATGAAAATCATATTTTTGCCTTAGAAAGTGATTCTGGAGGATTTACACCAAGAGGTTTTTCATTTGATACCGATGAAGTTAATTTTGCTAAAATTCAAACATGGAAAGGCCTTTTTGAGCCATATTTAATACATAGTTTTACCAAAGGACATTCGGGTGCCGACATTGAGCCACTAACTTCTTCTAAAATAATTAAGGCTGGTTTACGCCCAGATTCGCAACGATATTTTGATTATCACCATGCTGCAAACGATAATTTTGATGGCGTTAATAAGCGTGAATTAGAATTGGGAGCCGCAACAATGGCAGCTTTAATGTATCTAATAGATCAAAACGGATTGCAATAAAATAATAAAGACCTGTAAGATTTTACAGGTCTTTATTAAAATTCAAAAATTATTATTTTATCAATTCGAAGCTACGTTTTACAAAAGCCGTAAGCTCTTCACCTTTTAATAAATTCTGAGATAATTTTGCCAAATCTAAAGCTTGTTTCACCAATTTTTCTTGATTTGCAGAATCCTTTGATTTCAAAATATTTGAAGCCAATTTTGAGTTGGTATTTACCACTAAATTGTACATTTCTGGCAAATTCCCCATTCCAAACATTCCGCCACCACCAGTTTGACTCATTTCTTTCATTCTACGCATAAACTCTGGTTGGGTGATAATAAATGGCGCTTCATTACTATCTAAAGCTTCCAATTGAACGGAATATTTTTGTTTTGGAACAAATCCTTCTAATACTGTTTTAAGTTTCTCTTTTTCATCATCTGATAATTTTGAAATAGAAGTTTCTTCCTTTTTGATTAATTTATCTATTGGATCAGAATCCACACGAACAAAGGACATCGTATTGTTATCGCTTTCAATTTTTTGAATCAAATGCGATATAATTGGCGAATCAAGCAGTAAAACTTCGTATCCTTTATTTTTCGCAATTTGGATATAACTATGTTGCGCTTCTTTATTAGATGCATATAAAACAATTAATTTTCCGTCTTTATCAGTTTGATTTGGAGCTAATTTTTCTTTTAATTCTTCCAAAGTAAAATAAGTATCGTCAACTGTTGGATACAATGCAAATGCACCAGCTTTTTCATAGAATTTATCTTCTGAAAGCATTCCATATTCTAAAACAATTTTGATATCATTCCATTTTTTCTCGAAATCTTCTCTATTTTCTGTAAATAAAGATTTTAATTTATCGGCTACTTTTCTAGTAATATAATTAGATATTTTCTTAACCGCTCCATCAGCTTGAAGGCTAGAACGAGAAACATTTAAAGGAATATCTGGCGAATCAATAACCCCTTTTAGCATCGTTAAAAATTCAGGAACAATTCCTTCCACATTATCAGTAACATACACCTGATTTTGGTACAATTGAATTTTGTCTTTCTGAATTTGTAGGTCGGAACCTAATTTAGGAAAGTATAAAATTCCAGTTAAATTAAAGGGATAATCTACATTTAAATGAATGTGAAACAACGGTTCTTCAAATTGCATTGGGTACACCTCGCGATAGAAGTTGTGGTAATCTTCATCAGTTAATTCGGTTGGTTGCTTTGTCCAAGCTGGGTTTGGATTATTGATGATATTATCCACTTCTACTTCTGTAAAAGTCTTGTCTTTATCTTCTTCAGCTACAGATTCCCCTTTTTTCTGTTCAATTTTTTCTTTTCTTGTTCCAAATTTAATTGGAATTGGCATGAATTTATTGTATTTATTTAACAATTCACGGATTTTGAAATCTTCCAAAAACTCTAAAGAATCCTCTGCGATATGCAAAATAATTTCAGTCCCACGAGTTGTTTTATCACTTGGTTCTAATTTAAATTCTGGGCTTCCATCACAAGTCCAATGGGCTGCGGGTTCATCCTTATAGGATTTTGTTATTATCTCTACTTTGGAAGCAACCATAAAAGCTGAATAAAATCCAAGGCCAAAATGTCCTATAATTCCTGAATCTTTGGCAGAATCTTTATATTTTTCAAGAAACTCCTCAGCTCCTGAAAAGGCTAATTGGTTAATGTATTTTTCAACTTCATCAGAGGTCATACCAATACCTTGGTCAATAATGTGTATTTTTTTTCCTTCTTTATCGATTTTAACTTCGATAATAGGATTTCCATATTCTACTTTAGCCTCACCAATACTTGTTAAGTGTTTTAATTTTAAAGTAGCATCAGTTCCATTAGAAATTAGCTCACGCAAAAAGATCTCGTGATCGCTGTACAAAAATTTCTTAATTAATGGGAAGATATTCTCCACCGAAACATTGATTTTTCCAGTTGTCATAAATTAAAATTTTAAGATTTTTAAATTAATTATTCAAATAGAATACCAATTAAAAAAAAGTGACAAATTGGCGCAAAGACATCAATAAAAATGCAGTTTCTTAAATAAAATTGTATTTTTATGTAAATTTAATATTAAATGAATACAAAAATCGAGTTAAAATCTTAACAATAATTTTACATTTAGTTTTAAAATCCTTATTTTAATAATAAATAGGTAACACTATACTTATTATTCAATATTAATTTTGCTGAACAATAATTCAAATAAAATTAATAATGAAATATATTTATCTTTTATTAATTGCATTTATATCAAACGCAATTTTTTCTCAAACAGCAATTATTAAAGGAACCGTAGTTGAAGAAGGAACAGGGAAGCCCATACCTGGTGTTTTAGTAAAAGTAGTAAATACAAAACTAGCAACTCAAACAGACGCTTCAGGTGAATTTATAATTAGAAATGTTCCTATTGGAAAACAAGAACTTCAATTTTCTGATTTCACCTTAGAGACCAAAATTATCTCAGATGTAGATGCAATAAAAAACGAAACTACTACGCTAACAGTCTCAATGGCAGAAAAAAATAACACTTTAAATGAGGTGGTTATTAAAAAAACCAAAATGAAAGCCGAATCTGTTGCTTCTTTGTTATCAGTTCAAAAAAATAGTACTCGAGTTTCTGATGGTATTTCTGCAGAAACCATAAAAAGAACTCCAGATAGAACCACTTCTGACGTATTAAAGAGAATTAGTGGAGCGAGTGTTCAGGATAATAAATTTGTAATTATTCGTGGATTAAACGACCGTTACAATACAACTTATTTAAATGGTGCCCCCTTACCAAGTACAGAGCCAGATAGAAAAGCATTCTCTTTTGATATTTTTCCAGCAAATATGCTCGATAATTTAGTTATTTATAAAACAGCCACTCCTGATTTACCTGGCGAGTTTGCGGGCGGAATAATTGAAATAAACACCAAAGCAACTCCAGACAAAAACTTCGAAACCCTTTCAATGGGATCTGGATTTAATACAATTACTACTGGAAAAAAACAACTTTATAGTGCTCCTGGAAAAACAGATTGGATTGGTATAGACGACGGTACAAAAGGATTACCTTCTTCTTTTCCAAGTGTTTCAAATTTTCAAGCACTGCAAGGAATTCGCAGTCAGGCAAGTACTTTAGCTATTGCGGATATTGCAAAAAATACCACTTCAGACTGGACCTTGTATGAAAAGGCATTTAGCCCAAATAATAGTTTTCAATATACTTTAGGAAGATATTATAAGTTAAATGAAACCAAAAGCTTAGCTTTTTTATCATCCGTCACTTATAATAGAACAAATGTATTTAGCGAAACAAATAGAAGGTCTTATGATGCGCCAGGACAATTAGTAACTAATCAATTAGATCAAAATTATAGTGTACAAACTTTGTTAGCAGCAATTGGAAATATTTCTTTTAAAGCGGATGCCAATAATTCATTAAATTTCAAGAATCTATACAGCATCATTTCAGATAATAGAGTAATGGACAGAAATGGTAGTTTGGTTGAAGAAACAGATCCTTTGTGGATCAATACTACTTCAAGAATTTTCACAAGTAGTAGAATTTACACCGGTCAATTAAGCGGTGATCATTTCTTAACAGAAAGTAAAATTAAAATGAACTGGGTAGGATCATACAGCAATGTGAATAGAGAAATTCCTAGTGAAAGAAGAAATAATTACTTATTCATCAAATATGATGATGGAACGGTTTCACAACCTGTTGCCAATTTTTCAACTAACATTGTGGGTGCTGATTATCCTGGTTCTATTTTTACTTCACTTAATAAAGAAAATATCTACAGCGTAAAGTTAGATATGAGTAAAAAGATAAAATTATCTGAAGATTTTGCGACGGATATTAAAATCGGTGGGATTACTCAAAATAGATCTCGGGATTTTGCTGCTAGACAATTAGGTTATGTTCAATTTACAGGTATTGTAAATGGAGTGAATTATGGAAATAATACTTTTTCTCAAAATATTTCAACCCTACCAGATGAAACTATTTTTAGCCCTTCGAATATGGGGGTTTTAGGACCAAACTCAAGTGGATTGACATTATATGACGGAACAAAAGGGAACGACACCTATACTGCAAGTTCTTTATTGGATGCTGGTTACTTGATGTTTGATAATACTTATAAAAAATTCAGATTCATTTGGGGAGCTAGAATAGAAAGTTATAAGCAAATATTAGATTCAAAATCTGATACGGGAGCACCAATTAATGTAGATGCGAAACAAACTGATTTTCTACCGTCTTTCAATTTGATTTATGGTTTAACCAAAACTCAAAACTTAAGATTAAGTGCTTCGAAGACATTAAATCGTCCGGAGTTTAGAGAATTAGCTCCTTTCTTATTTTTTGACAGTGCAACAAGATTTAATACATCGGGAGATCCAGATTTGAAAATATCAGTGATTAACAATTTGGATTTTAGATATGAGATTTTTCCAGGTAAGGGACAATTATTTTCCTTTTCTGCTTTTTACAAGCGATTTACTAACCCTATTGAACTTCAGGCACAAGCTAATAATTCTAACCAATACAAAAACGCTAAAGTAGGAAGCAATAGTGGAATTGAGCTAGAATATAGAACATTAGTAAGTTCAATATTTGGAACTGATAATAACAAAATTTTAGAAGACCTGACTTTATTTACCAATTTAGCAATTATTCGTTCTAAAGTAGATATTTCTAATTTAGTAACTTCTGCTACTTTAAGAGATATTCCAATGCAAGGGCAATCTCCATATGTTTTTAATGGGGGTTTTCAATATATGAATAAAGAGTTTGGATGGTCTGGAACTTTAAACATGAATAGAGTAGGTGATAGAATTGCCATTCATGGGAATCAAACTCCTGGTGGTGCTACACCAGCTTTTTGGGAAAAAGGAAGAACATTTTTAGATTTACAAATTGCAAAAACTTTTATGGAAAATAAATTAGAATTGAAATTCAATGTACAAAATTTATTAGCACAAGATTTAATCTACTACCAAAACAACGAGTTTGATATTGAAGATAAAGTTTCAGGAATAAAAGCCTTTTACAATTCTGTATTATTAGGTGATTCTCAAGATAAAAATGGATTTGATCCTAGTGAAGACGATGTAGTTTGGAGAACTAAATTCGGCCCTACATTTTCACTTTCAATCAATTATTCTTTCTAATTGATATTTATTTAATACAAAGGCCCGTATTTACGGGCCTTAATTTTTTTAGACAATTTGTCTTAACAATTTAGAAACATAATAATGATGTTATAATAATAAATTAGAAACAGTATGTTTAAATGACGCTATTACCTTTGATTTATAATAAATTAAAAAAAAACAACATGAAAAAAATTTACCTATTAACACTACTTTTCTCAGTTGTAGGTTCTATGAACGCTCAACTAGAAATAACCACTTACCGTGGTGCATTTGCTCCAGCTCCAACAGCAATGTGGACAGACAACTGGGCCAATTTTGATCCTCAAAATACGGTTTACCCAACTCCAAACGTTGATGTTACTGCTAACATAACAACTGATACTCGTTGGACTGCAGGAAATACTTATTATTTGAGAAATCAAATTTATGTAAAAAACAACGCAACCTTAACTATTGAGCCAGGAGTTGTTGTTCGTGGTGATGC
>RFPP01000020.1 GCA_009926065.1 Flavobacteriaceae bacterium | reverse complement strand
AGCCCCAAATTTGGGGCTTTATTATTTTATTTCTCTCTAATATATATATCAATTGGAACTCCTGAAAAATCCCAATTTTCGCGTATTTTATTTTCTAGAAATCTCTTGTACGGTTCTTTAACATACTGCGGTAAGTTGGCAAAAAACACAAACTGTGGAGTAGGTGTTGGTAATTGCATGCAATACTTAATTTTTACATACTTTCCTTTTAATGCCGGTGGTGGATAACCTTCAATAACTTTTAACATGTAGTCATTGAATTTTGATGTTGGTATTCGTTGTTTTCTATTTTCAAAAACTTGAACGGTAGCTTCTAAAGCTTTCAGCAAACGTTGTTTTGTAAGTGCGGATACAAACAGTATAGGCACATCGACAAATGGCATTAATTCCTTTCTGATTTTTTCTTCGTAATCACGGGTTGACATGGTGTTTTTTTCAACTAAATCCCATTTGTTTACAAGGATCACGACTCCTTTTCTGTTTTTTTCTGCCAACCAAAATATGCTTTGATCTTGGCCCTCAAATCCTCTTGTTGCGTCAATAATTAGGATACAAACGTCAGCGTGTTCAATGGCGCGAACCGAGCGCATTACCGAGTAAAACTCTAAATCTTCTTTTACCTTGGCTTTACGACGAATTCCTGCAGTATCTACCAAGTTAAATTCGAAGCCAAAACGGTCAAATTTAGTATCTATGGCATCACGAGTAGTTCCTGCAATATCAGTAACGATGTATCTGTCTTTTCCAATTAGGGCATTAATAAAGCTTGATTTTCCGGCATTTGGACGACCTACAACCGCAAAACGAGGTAATTCTGATTCTTCCTTTGTTGGTTCCGGCTTTTCAGGAAATGCCTCTATTAAAGCGTCTAATAAATCACCTGTTCCGCTTCCTGAAATACTTGCAAAAGTGAAATAATCACCTAAACCAAGGTTATAAAACTCAACAGCGTCTTTTTCGCGCATGGCGTTATCAACTTTGTTTACTGCTAAAAGTACCGGTTTGGTTACTTTTCGTAATAATTTTGCAACGGCATCATCCATTGGGGTGATTCCTTCTTCTACATCTACAACGAAAATAATTACGTCGGCTTCATCAATTGCTAATTCCACTTGTTTACGGATTTCTCCTTCAAAAACATCATCGGAACCGCGAACGTATCCTCCGGTATCAATTACAGAAAATTCCTTTCCATTCCATTCGCTTTTTCCGTAGTTTCTATCGCGAGTAACTCCCGAAACAGAATCTACGATGGCTTCTCTCCTTTGGATTAATCGATTGAAAAGTGTCGATTTTCCAACGTTTGGTCTTCCTACAATAGCAACAATATTATTCATATTATAATTTTAGATTGTGGATTTTAATTTTACAAAATACAATTGAAAAAAACACAATTAATGTCATTTTAATTTTTGCAAAGGTACGTTATTATTTTGTTATGTTACTATACGTGCTGCGTGAAGGATAGCAGTGAAAATCCTTTGTTGCCATTCTTTTGGCAACAAAGATTGCAACGTATAGCCTGACCCTTGTGGTCACGCCCAAAAACTATTGATTGTAACCAAAACGCTTTAGCATATTGGCGTTACTTCTCCAGTTTTTATTGACTTTTACATACAATTCGATGTGGATTTGTTTACCAAAAAACTTCTCTAAATCGGCGCGAGAATCTATTCCTACTTTTTTCAAAGCAGCTCCTTTATGTCCAATAATAATTCCTTTTTGGGTGTCGCGTTCGACCATGATTAGGGAACGGATTCGGATAATGTTTTCGTCTTCCAAGAATTCTTCGGTTACAATTTCAACGGCATACGGAATTTCCTTGCTGTAATTTAGCAGGATTTTTTCACGAATTGTTTCGTTCACGAAAAAACGTTCTGGCTTATCAGTTAGCTGATCTTTAGGATAATACGCAGGCGATTCTGGCAAAAGTGAAATGATGCGTTGGAATACTTCGGGCACATTGAAGTTTTGCAATGCTGATATTGGATAAATTTCGGCGTTGGGCACTTTCTCGGTCCAAAAGGCAACTTGGGTTTCTAGCTGTTCCTGATTGGAATTATCGATTTTGTTTAAAAGCAATAAAACTGGAATTTTAGAATGGATAATTTTATTAAAAAAGGCTTCGTCTTTCAGCTCCTGCTCCCCTATTTCGACCATATAAATTAGTACGTCGGCATCTTCAAAGGCTGATTTCACAAAGTTCATCATGGATTCCTGCATTTCGTAGGCAGGCTTGATGATTCCTGGTGTGTCGGACAAAATCAACTGAAAATCTTCGCCGTTTACAATTCCAAGGATTCTGTGGCGGGTAGTTTGAGCTTTTGAGGTGATTATCGACAATCTCTCACCGACAAATGCGTTCATTAGCGTTGATTTTCCTACGTTTGGATTTCCAATGATATTTACAAAACCGGCTTTGTGTGACATTTATTGCTATTTATTTCTGCAAAGGTAAACATATCAGGTCAATAGATGAAATAAAAGATTTTTTTATAATTTTTGTTGCAATTGCCGAATATGGTTGTATATTTGCACTCGATACAGCGCGGGATAGAGCAGTAGGCAGCTCGTCGGGCTCATAACCCGAAGGTCACAGGTTCGAGTCCTGTTCCCGCTACTAAGTTAAACCAATAACCTCTAAAGAAATTTAGGGGTTATTTTTTTCTATAAATTCTAATAATTTATCATAATCTTTCAGCAAATTGTTCGAGATTTCATCTGAACAGGCTACTAAGTTAAACCAATAACCTCTAAAGAAATTTAGGGGTTATTTTTTTCAATAAAATCTAAAAATTTATTAAAATCGAAAATCAAATTGTTCAAGATTTCATTGGGAAATGAAAAAACCAAACATTTTCAAATAAATACAATTTGATTTTGTTCCAACCTTCATTATATAATTTATTTTAAAAATTATTATTTTAAAAATAAAATAATTTAACACTTGTATAATAATTATTATTCTATATTTGAAAAAATAAAAAAACCTTTTAAGGTTGTTCAAGTAAAAATGTAAAACAGATTTCTTCTGTTTGTCAGTTTTAAATTCCCTCAAAAAATTTATCGGATAATTTCACAAATCCAAAAAGGTAGGTTGCTTTTTGTTTTTAAGAAATTTGTTTTAAATCAACTAATTGCTTTTGCAATTATTTGATGAAAGATTTTTTATTGTTTTTACAATATTGAAAATCGAAGTGTTTTTAGCATTAGAATCGAGGCCACAAGTATAAAATTAATATAAGCAGAAAATATGAAAAAATACAATTCCTACATTCCATTCGGTGGATTACTTTTTACATTACTAACATCTATTACCTCTTATTCTCAAAACATTCTTTGGGAAAAATCCTTTGGAGGCAAACAAGCCGAATACTTGTTGGACGCCATTCCAACTCCCGACTACGGTTTTATCCTTGCAGGAAGCAGTTTGTCTGACAAATCCGGAAATAAAGAGGCGGCACGTAAAGGAAATAATGAGATGGAATATTACTATTATAAATTTATAAATCATAATTAATAAATTATAAAATGAAAAAAAATAACTTTTTTAAAAAAGAAATTCAAATTAGTATCCTTCTAATTTTTTCAATTTACCCAATGTTTTGTCAAGTAGGAATAGGCACTACTACCCCTACGGATCTGTCAGCATTAGACATTAGAACAACAGATAAAGGATTGTTGATTCCTAGATTAACAACCAATCAAAGAAATGCGTTAACCGCTTCATTAACTACCGCAAACAATGTTAACAATTTAGGTATGCAAGTGTATGATACTGAAACTAATTCAATTTGGTATTGGAATAATTCAGCATGGAAAAAAGTAGCTGATACAAGTTTAATTACTGCAGCTACAAGTTATAAACCTATTTTAGATAATACAATAGCAAATTCTTTAAACGTTTCAGCTGTAGGTAGATACATAGTTCCTGCCACAGGATTAACTAATGGTTTTGTAGGTCAAGCCAATAAATATACCGATTATGATGGATCAACTTTTGTATACACAACCCCTACAAGCGGGGATAAAGTAACTATTGAAGGAGGTACAAATACAGGAATTGTTTATACCTATACAGGAGGAGTTTGGCTACAAAAAAACACTGTAAACACTATAAAAATGTATGCAGGAAGTTATACTGTTCCTAGTGCAAATGATGCAACCACAAAAAATCTATGTACACTTGCTCAAACTGGAGGATGGGTAGTAGATTTAGTTGGAGAAGGATTTAATTGGTCCCAGCGATTTAAAATAAGCAACACAACTACATTTAGTCTTAGTGGTACTAATACTATTAATGGACCAATTGGGGGAGATATTTCTGGAGGGTCAACACAAAGTGCAAATAGAAATGATATTCTTTATTCAAAAGATATAACAGTATCACCATTAATAGGTTATGCGACTTTATCAACTTCAATTACACAAGGAAAAATTGAGGCTTGGACTAATGATGGATCTAGTAAAATTAGTATCACATGGTGGGGGCACGAATTTAATACTCGATTAATGAGATGGAATATTACTATTATAAATTTATAAATCATAATTAATAAATTATAAAAATAAACCTATTTAGGGCATAAAATTAAAATGAATTAGAAACTACAAAAATGGGAGTGGAACTGAAATAAGGTTTTCTTTCACTTTTCAATCAGCGAATAAAATAATTGAGTAAACTAAATTATAAGCCTCTGGTGTAAATTGATATTATTTATTATGAAAAAAAAACAAATATATTACGTATTACTTCTAATTGGCTCAAGTGTTTTTTGTCAAAAAGATTACAATAAATTATCATTTGAATTCGCATCGGGTTTGAGTAAACCGCTGTCAAATATATCCAATAGAGTCGACGAAACTTTTATTTCGGCGCCCAATTGGAACTTAGGTCTTCGGTATATGTTTACGATTAATTTTGGAATAAAAGGTTCATTTAATTATGATTCATTTGAAGAAAAAGGAATTGGAAGCAGGCACAATCGTTTTAATTTAGATGCCTATTATAATATAGGAAATTGGTTCGATTTAAATTATGTTTCCAATAGTTCAGTTGCATTGTATTCGCATTTAGGAGCAGGAGCAACTTATATTAACTCAAAAGTAAAAGGACTCACTGTGGGATATATTCCGGGTTGGGAACGACAAATAAACTTTAATATTGGAGTCTCCCCTAGATTTAGAATGAACGATATCATGTCACTTTACACAGATATAAATTATATAATGGCTATGAAACAACATTATAATTACAGTGGGGAACCAATTCTCAATGTAGGAAATTCAGGAACAAGTGGATCCCATTTTACCTTTACTATAGGCTTATCTTTTTCAATAGGAGATTATGATGACCACGCCGATTTTTATTAACTAATAAATAAAATCGCTTTTTAATAGTTTGAATCGTTTTTTAAAACATAAATTAATATGTATAGCAATAAATTTGTTTCATAAACAAAATAAAAGTTTTAAAAAATATAAATGGAGCTTTTTAAAAATAGTTTAAAAAAAATAACTGTAATTGATTCAAAATTATTAATTGAAAAGAAATATTTAAGCAAAACAGACTTTATTGAATTAACCTCCATTAGTAAAATATATATAAAACGCAAGAGAATTAGAAATTTGTATTTTTTTGATATAATTAGTTTTATACTACTTGTAATAGGTATTTTGACTTTCAATTGTGTCTCGGCTTATATATTTTTTTTTCTAATACTATTATTTATTTTTTGGACCGTGTATTTGATTTACTATAAATCTTATTATTTGCATGTAGAGTTTTTCAATAACCAGTCAAAAAATTACTTTTTTTCTAGTGAAATAAAGTATGACGTATTGGAGCAAGTTAAAATTGTTAGGAAGAAATTATCTTCACTTAATTAAAATGGAAAAGTACTTGAATAACTAAAGTTAGTTAAATAAATATCGCAGCCATTCAAAATTATTATTTTAAAAACACTTGGTTAGTACAAGCTTTTACCCAATAAAGCAGCAATTGTATGTAAGTTGAGGGACCTATAGTAGCAATTGTGTACTAACCATTTGTTTTTAATTATTATTAATATGTAATAAATTCTTGTTTAATTCAATGTTCTTTAAAAGAAGTAGGTATAAAAAAAATACACCGAAAAGGAACTTGAAGAGATTCGAAGTTTTCATGCGATGTTGCTTAAAATGAAAAAAAGGCGTCCACAGCTAAAAGAAATACGATTAATCAACATAATCTACCCCAATAATAATATTACTTTTTAATTGATATAAAAGAATAGAAACCTATAGTATAATCAAAAGTTACTTTAAGATTACCAATTTAAGGTATGAATATTAAACGAATTAATAAATTAAGAAAGCAATTGAAGAGTTCGCTCAAGTGCCATACCACGAGAGCCCTTTATGAGTAATAAAGTATTTTTAATTTCTTTTCCATTAAATTCTTTAGAAAAATCTTCAAAACATGAATAGAAATTACATTTATCACTTTGTATTCTATTTTCATAAAAGTCACTACCAATAAAATAAGTTTTCAATGAATTTTTATTGACCACTAAATCCACAATTGATTTATGTTCAGATTGGCTCTCCTCTCCTAGTTCAAACATATCGCCAAGAATTGCAATTTTGTTTTGGTTTTCTAACTGGAAGAAATTCTCAAGGGCAACAACCATACTGGATGGGTTAGCATTGTAGGCGTCTAAAATTATTTCATTTGAATTCATAGTCAACATTTGAGATCGGTTGTTTTGAGGAACAAAATCTTCAATTGCCTTTTTTATATCAATTAGTGGAACTCCGAAATTAATTCCTATAGCAAGAGCAGCATTAATATTATTTGAATTGTATAAACCAATTAAATGAGAAGAAATTTTGATATTGTTGATTTGCACCTCCACAAAAGGATTGGCCTTAATAGATTGAATTGTAACATTTGCGGGTGTATTTAAACCAAAAGTAAACGAATTAATATTCAAAGTTTTTTCAACTTGTATTGGATCATTCAAATTCACAAAAACGGTTTTGTGATTATTTCTTAAATAAGCATACATTTCAGATTTTCCTTTAATAACTCCTTCTACACCTCCGAAGCCCTCTAAATGTGCTTTTCCAAAATTGGTAATATAACCATAATCCGGTTTTGCAATTTCACATAAAAATTCGATTTCTTTTTGATGGTTTGCTCCCATTTCAACAATACCAATTTCAGTTTCTTTATTAAAAGATAATAAGGTTAAAGGAACTCCAATATGATTATTTAAATTACCTAATGTAGCTTTGGTATTATATTTTTTAGACAAAACTACGTGTATTAATTCTTTTGTAGTAGTTTTTCCATTGCTCCCGGTTAGAGCTATAATGGGAATTTTAAGAAATTCTCTATGGAATTTTGCTAACTCCTGTAACGTCTTCAAACTATCTTCTACAACTAAAGTTCGATGGTCAACAAAAAAACTGGGATTATCAATAATTACAAATTTAGCTCCTTTTTCAAGGGCTTCATTTGCAAATGTATTGGCATCAAAATTCTCTCCTTTTATTGCTACAAACAAGGAATCAGGTTCAATTTTTCTTGTATCTATTGAAACCGATTTGCATTGTAAAAAATAGTTGTGAATGCTTTTAATATCCATAATAAAAAACAAATTTATAAAATAAAAGCCCTAAAAAGGGCTTTTATATAATATACAGAGAGAAATTAATTTCTAGCTCTTTTCTTTTTGTCAGCTTTAGGTCCAACTTTAGACATGGCACATCTAAATCCGATATAATCAGTAGCCATATCTTGAGGAAAATATCTTCTTTGAGCTGGGTCTAACCAATAAGCTCTATCTCTCCAAGATCCACCTTTATAAACTCTTACTTTATCATTAATTAAAGTGGTGCGAGTATTACTTGTATCTTTTTGTTTTACTATAACACCTAAAGAATTTACAGATACATTATGAATTGGTGAGTTATACATGCCTTTGCTATCATCTGAACTTGGAGCATTCACATTTCCAAAGTCATTTGTAGATTGCTTATCACCATCTCTATAGTTCTTTTCATAACTTTTATCAAAGTTTTGACGTAGGTAGGTTTCATTATCATCAACTGGTACTTGAACTATTTGACCTGGTAGGCTTCTTGCAATTACTTTCCCATTAGATAATGTTTCGTATTTAATATTTTTTACATCAGTTACTACATCTACTTTTCCATTAACTAATTTGTTTTTTTCGTATTCGTTACCTCTGAAGTAATTAAAATCACTCACTTCATCGTCAACCATTGGTCGATAAACATCTGCAACCCATTCTGCAACGTTACCAGCCATATCATACAAACCAAAATCATTTGGTGGATAAGATTTAACAACATTAGTAATATCAGCACCATCATCAGACCATCCAGCTATTCCTCCATAATCTCCTTTAGATTGTTTAAAGTTTGCTAATTGATCTCCTACTGTTTGTCTTTTTCCTGATCTAGTATAACTTCCAGACCATGGGTATTTCTTTTGACCTTTAAAAGTATTGTAAAATCTTTGACCTACGTCTGCTGCAGCGGCATATTCCCATTCTGCCTCAGTAGGTAGTCTATATTCAGGTAATAATATTCCTGATGTTCTTTGAGCATATACTCCAGTGGCGTTTTTGGTGGTTGCAGGTTGGCCTTTTGTTCCTGCCACTTTGATAGGTTTTGATTTAGAGTTTTTAGGTCCTTTAAAAACAATTGTTGAGTCTGCACCAAAAGCTTTTCTTGGAGCATTTAAATAAGTTTCAGTATTAAAAGTCTTTTCAGCAGTTACTTTTAAAATTTTAGCATCTTTTTCTAAATATCCTGCTTTTTCAAGTGCATTTTCATTTACTCTTTCTGTTCTCCATTTACTAAATTCAACTGCTTGAATCCAATTAACACCTACCACAGGGTAGGAAGCATAAGCTGGATGTCTTAAATAATTGTTAGTGTAGGTTTCGTTGTAACCCAATCTATTTCTCCAAACTAAAGTATCAGGTAAAATTCCTAAATAAATCTTTTCATATTTATCATCGTCTGCTGGGAAAACTCTTTTAGTCCAATCTAAGTATTCTAAATACATTAAATTAGTTACCTCAGTTTCATCCATGTAAAAAGAAGCAACGTGTTGTTGATTTGGACTATTATTCCAATCACGCATTACATCATCTTGCACCTTTCCCATAGTAAAAGTACCACCTTCAACCATAACCAATCCTGGTGCAGTATCTTGTTTTTTATACTTACTGTTGTATTGGAATCCTCCTTTTTTATCGTTTACTTTCCAACCAGTAGCAGATGAACCGCTTTTAGTGCTTGATTTTTTACTACAACTAGCAGCCCCTATAAAAAGAGCCAACACTAGAAAAAGATTGATTACTAGATTTTTATTTGTTTTCATACTCTATGATAGTAATAATTTTGTGGCGAATATAATAATTTACTATTAAACCGCAACATATTTATTTTAATTTATTTTAATTATTGACCAAAAATATTTGATTACCAACTCATAACGCAAAATTAATTTAAATATTACATATATTGCATCAAAATTTAATTTTAAATGAATACACTATTTAAATTGATTTAACGTTATAGACACTTATGAGAGTTAAATTTTTATTATTTATATTTTTTTCAATTACCACTTTTTCTCAGCAAAAAGGAAGTATTTCGATACAATGGTCTGAAAAATCAGAACTTTCATATGGTAATTTTAAATATAATGTTCCACAAATAAAGTCGGAAAATTTCTCTTTTGATATTTCAAAAAGGGTTATTTCATTTAATTTAAATTTAGCTCAAACAGGGTTAATTGATGAAAATTCACTCCAAATTTCAAATATCATTTATGAAGATATTTCTGTTGGTGAACTTGGTGATTTAAATTTAAAAAATATTCCAAATTCTATTAATGCTTCATTAAAATCTATTATTTCCAGAGATAAAATATTTGCATTTATTAGCATTTCTCCAATAATAAAAAATGAAAATAGTTATAAGAAAGTAATTTCATTTACTTACAATTTTTCGAATAGTACAACTTCCAGAAATTCGCAGGAAACCAATACTACTCAACAACTTTCTAATTCAGTTTTGGCATCGGGTGATTGGTATCGTTTTTATGTTGAAAAATCGGGAGTTTATAAGGTTACTAAAGATTTTTTAAAAAATTTAGGTTTTAATGTGAATGTTGATCCTCGAAAAATTAAAATATATGGCAATGGAGGACGAATGCTTCCCTTGTTAAATAGTACATTTTATCCAAATGATTTAGCCGAAAATGCAATTCAGTTTATTGGCGAGAGTGATGGAGTTTTTAATGATAATGATTATATCCTATTTTATGCTGAAGGGGTCGATAACTGGAACGAAGAAAGTCAAACTAATAGTAATTTATTTGCGTCTAAATCCTATTATTATGTTACTGTAACTGGTGATTTGGGGAAACGAATTCAAAATTTTACCCAACCAACACAAGCTTCTACTTTAAATATTACTACGTTTGACGACTATCAATATCATGAAGTAGATTTAATTAATATAGTTAGAGCAGGAAGACAATGGTTTGGTGAGCCGTTTAATATTAACAACGTGCAGGAATTTACTTTTGAAATTCCAAATATAGTAACTTCATCACCCGTAAACTTAAACGTAACAGTAGGATCTAATGCCTATAACGCCACAACTTTTAAGGTAGAATCAAACGGTCAATTGGTGGGTAATATCAATTTAACTCCAATCTCTGCTGGGTCTGGAACGGAATTAAATATTGCTTCTTTGCCCTCAAATACATCAATTGCAGCATCAAACCTAATTAAAATCAAATTAACCTATGATAATGCAGGAGTTCCGTCATCCAATGCCTATTTGGACAATATTATACTAAAATCAAAACGAAACTTGACAGGTTATGGTAAGCAATTTCGTTTTCAATACAATGGAACTAATACGCTTTCAGGAATAGCTTCCTATCAATTGAATTCGGCATCAGGAATTTCAACTGTTTGGGACATTACCGATATTTACAATGTTACTTCCATTGATAACACTTCTAACCAAAGTAATTTTTCTTTCAAAGTTCCACTTGGTGACACCAGAAAATATATTGCTATTGATTTATCTGATTTATACACCCCGCTCAAAGAAAATTCAACAAGAGTTGCAAATCAAAATGTAAAAGGCACTATTTTCAAAAATAGTCAAGGGGTTTTTCAAGATATTGACTACTTAATAGTAACTCCAGAATTTTTGAAGCCCCAAGCAGATAAATTAGCTACTTTTCATTCCAATTATTCTCGTTTAAATGTAAAAACGGTAACTTTAGAATCAATTTATGAGGAATTTTCATCGGGAAAACAAGACATTGCAGCCATAAGAAATTTAATTAAATATATATATTTTAATGCTTCCAGCCCAACCAAGAGGATAAAATATGTAAATTTATTTGGAGACGCTTCATTTGATTATAAAAATAGAATTCCAAATAATTCTAATATTGTGCCTATATATCATGCCCTTAACAGCACAACTGGAGGTGAAGCTTCCTATGCTTCTGACGACTTTTTTGGTTATATGGACCCTACTGAAGGAAATATAGGCTATTTTTTTGGTGGAATTGACATTACCGTTGGAAGAATGTTGGTGAGTAATAATACCCAGGCAGAAGAAATGATAAACAAAGTTTTTGAATACAATGATTTGAAATCTTATGGAAATTGGCGAAATAACTATGTTGCCATTTCTGATGATTCAGATAAATCTTCGGATGCCTCATTACAATTAAAACAAAATCAGTTGGCTGATAGAATTGTTTTAGAAAAACCATTTATCAATGTAAAAAAAGTACTTTTAGATTCTTATGTTCAAGAATCTTCAGCTGGAGGAAACAGATATCCTAAGGCACGTGAAGATATTTTTAATGCGTTTGAAAAAGGCGCTTTAGTTTTCAACTATCTGGGGCATGGCGGCGAAGATGGATTGACAGGAGAACGAATTTGGGAAAAATCAGATGGTCAAAATTTGAGTAATCAATATAAATATCCTTTATTTATAACTATTACTTGCGATTTTTCAAGATTTGATAACCCATACCGACCAACAGCTGGCGAATACACATATTGGAATCCAAAAGGGGGCGCCATATCAATGATTACCACAACAAGATCAATCGGTCAGGGCTCAGCAGAAATATTTAACGACAAGCTTTCAGAATATTTATTTTCATATGGTTCAAACCAATATACATCCATCGCGGAGGCCTTGAGATTAGCAAAAAATAGTAATCCGAGTTCGTCTTCAAATGTTGTGTTTTATATTGGAGACCCTGCTTTAATGTTGGCCATACCGAAACCTAAAATTCGATTAACTAAAGTAAATGATATTCCTGTTACTGGAACAATTCCTGATTTAAAATCGCTAGCTTACATAAAGCTTGCAGGTGAGGTGACCGATGAAAATAATAATTTATTACCAACTTATAATGGTGAATTAGCAATTAATATTTTTGATAAAAACATAATTAAAGCGACTTTCAATAATGATGGAAATAGCCCACCAATAAATTTCAACACGTTGGGTGAAACTATTTTCAGAGGAAATGCATCGGTTGTAAATGGACAATTTGAATTTGGATTTGTGGTACCAAGAGACATTAAAATTCCTGTGGGAAATGGTAGAGTTAGTTTTTATTCGAAGAAAAATTCAGAATTTATTGACAATTCTGGGGTAGATACAACAATTAAAATTGGAGGCATTAATACATTGGCTACAGCCGACACCACTCCTCCAACAGTAAAATTATTCATGAATGATGAAAGCTTTGTAAATGGAGGTACTACAAATGAATCCCCATTTTTTCTTGCTTTTCTTGAAGATGAAAATGGAATTAACACCGCTAGTGGAATTGGACATGACATCGTAGCCATTTTAGATGGTAATGAAAGTGAACCTTATATAATTAATGACTATTACGAAACAGAATTGGATAATTATAAAAAAGGAAAATTAAGATATCCATTCAGGAACTTAGCACCAGGAATACACATAATAACTTTTAAAGCATGGGATGTTTACAACAATCCTATTAGCGCTGAAATTCAATTTGTTGTAGTTAGTGATAATACAATGACGCTAACTAATGTATTAAATTATCCAAACCCATTTGTAAATTATACCCAATTTTGGTTCACCCATAATCATCCCTATGAACCGCTGGAAGTTCAAGTTCAAGTGATGACAATTACCGGAAAAATAGTTTGGTCTAAAAATCAAGTAGTTTTTACAGAAGGATTTCTTTGTCGAGAAATTACTTGGGATGGAAAAGATGATTTTGGTGATAAAATTGGAAAAGGAGTTTATGTTTATAAATTAACTGTAAAATCAACTGTAACCAATGAACAGTCGGAAAAGTTTGAAAAATTGGTAATACTTTAATAATGTACTATATTTGTCTAATATAATTTTGAAAAGAATGAAAAGAATCGCCATAATACTATTTTGCTTTAATGCAATATTAAATGCCAATGCACAAGAAAGGGTAATAACTACGGGGGTTCCTTTTTTATTAATTGCCGCTGATGCAAGAGCCGCTGGTTTAGGAGATCAAGGAGTTGCCACTTCTGCGGATGCCTTTTCTCAACAATGGAATCCTGCAAAATATGCCTTTTTAACAGAAAAACAAGGATTTACAACTAGTTATACCCCCTATCTTACAGCGCTAGTAAATGATATATCGCTTGGTCAAGTAAACTATTTCAATAAATATAATGAAAGAAGTGCTTTTGCATTTAGCATAAGATATTTTAGCCTTGGAGAAATTGAACTAAGAGAAAATGCATTTGACCCTGCTAATGTGGTAAGACCAAATGAATTATCGTTAGACGGTTCCTATGCTCTTAAATTGAGTGATAAATTTTCGATGTCGGTGGCTGGAAGATTTATTAGCTCGAGTTTAAGAATTGACAATAATAATGATAGAACCGCTGCAAATACATTCGCATTTGATGTAGCCGGATTTTTTCAATCGGAGCCAACTGCTTTTACAGATTTTGATGGTCGATACCGATTGGGTTTCAACTTTCAAAACTTGGGTCCAAAAATAAATTATGACGCTAATGTTTCAGATATTAATGCAAATTTTTTACCTGCACAAATGAAATTAGGAGGTAGTTTTGATTTTATTTTCGATGATTATAACAAAATTACTACCAGTTTAGAAATTAGTAAATTATTGGTTCCAACCCCACAAGTTGATGGATCTAATATCTATGACTATAATCAAGACGGATTAACAAATACACAAGATTTAAGAGATGCTAATGAAGATTATAAAAAAATTGGTTGGGTTTCTGGTATTTTTAAATCTTTCAATGATGCTCCGGGTGGATTTAGCGAAGAATTAAGAGAAATTACTTATTCGACAGCAGCAGAATATTTATACCAAGATTCATTTGCGATGCGTTTGGGGTATTTTCATGAAAATCCATTGAAAGGGGCTAGACAATATTTTACTTTTGGTGCCGGATTTAAATATAATGTAGTAAAGATTGATGTTTCCTATTTAATGTCTACATCAAAAGTTCAAAACCCATTAGAAAACACCTTACGATTCTCCTTAACATTTAACTTCGGAGATAAATACGAAGAATATTAAATACACTATTTAAAAAAATAATAATCCAAATTTCGTTGAAATTTGGATTTTTTTTCCTAAAACAACTATGAAAGAAATAAGCATAACTTCCACATTTACCGTTTTTGATTCTATTTCAGAATTACCAACAGACGTTATTTCGTTAATGGAAAACGCTATAGAAATTAGAAAAACAGCCTATGCACCCTACTCCCATTTTCGAGTGGGCGTTGCAATAGAATTAGATAATAATGAGATTGTTTTAGGTACAAACCAAGAAAATGCCGCCTATCCATCGGGGCTTTGTGCGGAACGCGTAGCCATATTTTCGGCTGGGGCACTATATCCGAATGCAAAAATTACTAGAATGGTCATTTCTGCAACTTCAGATCAAAATCCAACTCTTACTCCCATTCCACCATGCGGGGCTTGTCGCCAATCTATTTCTGAATATGAAATAAAACAAAATCAACCCATTCAAATATATTTTATGGGAGAATCTGGTAGTGTATATAAATCCGATTCGCTTAAAAATCTATTGCCTTTATTATTTGACAAAAAATTATTGTAAAACCAATAATACCCTCATCTAATAATTCCATAATATTAAAAAATCAGACAAGAATTAAACAATTTCATAAAAAATATAGCTGTTAAATACTTATTATTGTATTGGTTATAAATAATTAAATAAAAATACCATTATATTTTACTTCTTAGAAGTAATGTATTATTTTTGCATCTTGAAATTTGTATGAATTTCTATTTTTCAAATAGGTTATATAAATACTGAGGCAATAAACAATCTACTAAAATGAAAGAAGTTACAAAAGAAGTTTATTTAAAGTGGTACGAAGATATGCTGCTTTGGAGAAAATTTGAAGACAAATTAGCAGCCCTTTATATTCAACAAAAAGTAAGAGGATTCCTACATTTATATAATGGTCAAGAAGCAGTTTTAGCTGGAGCATTACATGTAATGGACCTTTCTAAAGATAAAATGATTACTGCCTACAGAAATCATGTTCAGCCCATTGGAATGGGGGTTGACCCAAAAAAAGTAATGGCTGAATTATTAGGAAAAGTAACCGGAACCTCTAAAGGAATGGGTGGATCAATGCATATATTTTCCAAAGAACATGGTTTTTTTGGAGGACATGGAATTGTGGGAGCTCAAATCCCTGTGGGAGCTGGAATAGCATTTGCAGATAAATATTTTGAAACTGGCGGAGTAACTTTGACTTATTTCGGTGATGGTGCTGCTCGACAAGGATCACTCCATGAAGCTTTTAATATGGCAATGTTATGGAAATTACCAGTAGTATTTATAGTGGAAAACAATGGGTATGCAATGGGTACATCTGTTGAAAGAACTGCAAACCATACTGATATTTGGAAACTTGGTTTAGGATATGAAATGCCTTGCGGACCTGTTGACGGAATGAATCCTGTTAAAGTTGCCGAAGCAATGCATGAAGCAATTGAAAGAGCTCGTCGTGGTGACGGACCTACATTTTTAGAAATGAAAACCTACCGTTATAGAGGTCACTCTATGTCAGATGCGCAATTATATCGAACCAAAGAAGAAGTGGACGAATACAAAAAAATTGATCCAATTACGCAAGTTTTAGACGTAATTATGGATAAAAAATATGCTACCTCCGAGGAAATTGAAGCAATTGACGAAAGAGTAAAAGATTTGGTTGAAGAATGCGCCTCATTTGCTGAAGAATCTCCATTTCCGGAAGTACAACAATTATATGATGTTGTTTACGAACAAGAAAACTATCCATTTATCCCTCATAAACTGAAATAAATATGGCAAAAGTAATTACCATGCCTCGATTGAGCGATACCATGACCGAGGGTACCGTAGCTTCATGGCTTAAAAAAGTGGGCGATAAAGTTTCCGAAGGCGATATTCTTGCCGAAATTGAAACTGACAAAGCTACTATGGAATTTGAATCATTCAATTCTGGCACACTTTTATATATTGGAATTAAAGAAGGTGAATCGGCAGCTTGTGACTCATTATTAGCAATTATCGGAAAAGAAGGAGAAGATATTTCTGATTTGATTAATTCTACTCAACCAAATGTTGCAACTGTAATAGTCGAACAAACAGAAGTTTCGTCAACTCCAACAAACAATAATCAACAACCAACAACTTTACCTAAAGGAGTTGTAATGGTTACAATGCCTCGATTAAGTGATACGATGACTGATGGAACTGTGGCAACATGGTTAAAAAAAGTAGGCGATAAAGTTGCTGAAGGCGATATTCTTGCCGAAATTGAAACAGATAAAGCCACCATGGAATTTGAGTCATTTAATGCAGGGACTTTGTTATACATTGGAATTCAAGAAGGTGGAACTGCACCTTGCGACTCACTTTTAGCAATAATAGGACCTGCAGGTACAGATATTTCTGGATTAGCAGAAAACTTCAAAATTTCAGGATCAACTTCTCCAGTAGAAGCGGTTAAAGAAGCTATTTCTGTAAAAAGTTCAACCTCAGATCAAGCTTCGGCAAGTTCTTCTAACGAGAGAGTATTTGTATCTCCTTTAGCAAGAAAAATAGCTGAAGAAAAAGGAATTAATCTTTCTCAAGTTAATGGCTCCGGTGAGAACGGAAGAATTATAAAAAGCGACGTGGAGAGTTTTATGCCAGGAACTTCGGCTACAGTATCTCAACCATCTGTTTCTATTTCACCAGAAGTAGCTCCAGTTGCCCTTAAACCATTTGTTCCCGCAGGAGAAAAAATGACTGAAGAAATTAAAAATTCACAAATGCGTAAAATAATTGCAAAACGTTTAGCAGAATCATTATTTACAGCTCCACATTACAACCTTGTTATTGAGGTTGCAATGGATGAAGCAATGAAGTCTAGAACTATCATTAATAGCGTTCCAGATACTAAAGTGTCATTTAACGATATGGTAATTAAAGCTAGTGCATTAGCATTAAAGAAACATCCAAAAATTAATTCACAATGGAGTGAAGATTCGATTCTAATTAATTACCATGTTAATATTGGGGTTGCTGTTGCCGTTGAAGACGGATTAGTAGTTCCTGTTTTACCATTTACTGACGCAATGAGTTTGTCACAAATAGGTGAAAATGTAAGAGATCTTGCTGGAAGAGCAAAAAGTAAAAAATTATTACCATCAGAAATGGAAGGTAGTACTTTTACTATCTCTAATTTAGGAATGTTTGGAATAACTGAGTTCAATTCAATTATCAACCAACCTAATTCAGCGATTTTATCTGTAGGTGCAATTGTTGAAAAACCAGTAGTTAAAAACGGACAAATTGTGGTGGGAAATACCATGATGCTTTCATTAGCTTGTGACCACCGAACCATTGACGGTGCTACGGGAGCACAATTCCTTCAAACATTAAAACAATACATTGAAAATCCAGTTACAATGTTAGCTTAAGTTTTCAATATTTATTTATAAAAAAGTCCTGTAATAATTACGGGATTTTTTTATTTATTTTTCTCTTCAATCCACTTGGACATGTATTTACTACTTTGTAGGAACTGGTGATGTAAAACAGAACCCATGAAATTCTTTAAACGATGTTGGTTTAAATTGGCTTCCAAATTACAAATAACCTCTTTAAATTCGTTTACAAAATCTGATTTTAAATACCTTTTTTCTATAATTTTAATTCCATTATTTTGAGCTGAATTCCAAATGGTTTTGTCATTATATAATGAAATCGCTTTTGCAGCAAATTCGTGTTGGTTATCAGTTATAAAACCATTCCAAGGAAGATCTCCATTCATCGATTCTGCACCAATAGAAGTGGTAACACTTGGAGTTCCACATTGCATGGCTTCCAATAGTTTTCCCTTAATTCCAGCACCAAATCGCAAAGGAGCCAAAACGACTCTTGCTTTTGAAACGACTTCTTGCGCATTTTCAGCACGCCCTAGAATATGAAATCCTTTTTTGGGTTGGTGCAATTGCAACACCTTTTGAGATGGATAGGCACCGAAAACAAGTAAATTGGCTTCCGGCAGTTCTTTTCTAATTAAGGGCCAAATTGTTTCATTTAAATATTGAACGGCATTCCAATTGGGTTCATGAACAAAATTCCCTATAAATATAAAATCTATTCTCTCCTCAAATGGCAACCAATTATCACTTTCTTCTTTAGAAATCGGGTCTAAAAATAAAGGTAGATAATACAATAAAACAGAATCTATTTTAAAGGTGTTTTGCAACAAATCCATTTCCACTTCCGAAACCATGATAGAAAGATCACAACGCAATATACTTGCGATTTCTCTTTTCGAAATTTCTTCGGTTAGTAAATCTTGAAATTCAAATTTACGATTTTCTTTAAATGCTTTTTGGCGTGATAATCGCAAACAATGAAGGTCGATTGTATCTAATATTCTTAAAGCGTTTGGGCAAAATTCAGCCACACGCCATCCAAATTGTTCTTCCGTCAAAAACCTATCAAAAAGCACCATTGTGGGATTTAATTCTTGGACAAATTGGTCAAAACTGGAACAATTTAATTTTATGGCTTTTTTTTCAACTCCTATAGCAGCCAAATCAATCATAAAATCACTTTCCATTGCTGGGGTTGCAAACGTTACTTTCCAACCCCATTGTTTGAATAAAATCAATAATTGCTGCATTCGAGTACCTGCAGCCGAAGAATTTGGCTCTGGCCATACGAAACCTATTACAAGTATATTTTGAATTTGATTCATTGGATTAATCAAATTAGGAACGAATTTTTTGTTCCCATTTCCAAGCACTAGCAACGGCTTCTTCCAATGTTGATTCTGCTTTCCAACCGAGTATATTATTGGCTTTATCAGTATTGGCATAGGCCGAAGTAACGTCGCCTTCTCTCCTATCCACAATTTTGTAAGTTAGCTTTTGACCGCTAACTTTTTCGAATGTTTGAATTACTTCCATTACAGAGCTACCCTTTCCTGTACCAAGATTAAAAGTTTCAATATTATCAATATTTTTATTTTCTAGCAGTCGCTTTAAAGCAATAACGTGGGCTTTCGCCAAATCTACTACGTAAATATAATCGCGGATAGCCGTTCCATCTGGAGTTGGATAATCGTTACCGTAAACCGACAATTCTTTTCTTAATCCGAGGCCCGTTTGAGTGATAAATGGAACTAAATTTTGCGGAACTCCAATTGGTAATTCTCCTATTGCTGCCGATGGATGTGCTCCAATAGGATTGAAATAACGTAACAATATGGCTTTAATATTGGATACTTTTGCCACATCACGAATAATTTCTTCACCTATTTGTTTTGTGTTTCCATAAGGAGACATTGCCTTTTGAATAGGGGCATTTTCTGTAATTGGCATTTCTTCAGCTTGACCGTAAACGGTACAAGAAGAGCTAAAAATGAAATTAGCATTCGGTTTTTTTTGTAATTCTTGAAGTAAGTAAACTAAAGAATTGATATTGTTTTCGTAGTATAATAATGGATTTTCAACACTTTCACCTACTGCTTTTGAAGCGGCAAAATGTATAACGCCTTCTATATTGTTGTGTTTCTTAAAGAAATTTTGGACTGCCTCTTTTTCTCTAACATCTAGGTTTTCAAATACTGGTTTTTTACCTGTTATAGTAACAATTCCGTCAATAACAGTTTCCGAAGAATTAGAGAGATTATCAATGATAACTACTTCAAAACCTTCGTTTTGCAATTCCACCACAGTGTGTGAACCGATAAAACCTAAACCTCCTGTTACTAAAATCTTCATATTATTATTGTTTGGTTGTTACTTATTTAGCCCTGATAACAGCGACATCCTGTTGTGGCGGTGTTCGCCATAACAGATATAGCGGATAGCAGGATTAGCTCCTGAAAAAATTAATTCAAATATTCTAAAACTGACTCGGTGATGAACTTAATTTGTTCGTCATCTAATTCAGTGTGCATTGGTAAAGAAATGACTTGTTTTGCCAATAAATTGGTTACTGGAAAATCTGCTTCCTTGTATCTCGCATCCATATAGGCCTTTTGAGAGTGCAATGGAATTGGGTAATAAATGGCACATGGAATTCCTTTATCCAATAAATGTTGCATCAATCCATCACGGTCTCTGTCGATAATTCTGAGAGTGTATTGGTGAAAAACGTGGCAGTCACAAATGTCACAAATACTTGGAGCAATAATATTTTTATGTCCTTCAAAAGCGGCAGAATATTTTCTTGCAGCATTTTGACGAGCTGCATTATATTGATCTAACAAAGGTAGTTTCGCATTTAAAACTGCAGCTTGAATACTATCTAAACGAGAATTTACTCCCACTACATCGTGATGGTAGCGAACATACATTCCGTGATTTACGATTCCACGAAGTTGGTGTGCAAGTGCATCATCATTAGTAAAAATCGCACCTCCGTCACCATAACATCCTAAATTTTTCGAAGGAAAAAATGAAGTAGATCCAACATGCCCGATGGTTCCCACTTTCTTTTTGGTACCGTCAGAAAATTTACAATTGGCTCCAATCGCTTGAGCATTATCTTCAATTACATATAAATTATGTTCGTTTGCGATGCGCATTATTGCTTCCATATTGGCGGCACGACCAAATAAATGAACCGGTACAATGGCTTTGGTTTTTGGAGTAATCGCTTTTTTAATAGCTTCGATAGAAATATTCATATTTACCAAATCCACATCAACTAAAACGGGAGTTAACTGCAATAAAGCAATCACTTCAACGGTGGCTGCAAATGTGAAATCGGCAGTTATCACCTCATCACCAGGTTTTAAATTTAAACCCATCATTGCAATTTGTAAAGCATCAGTTCCATTTGCACATGGTATTACGTGTTTTACATCCAGATAGCTTTCTAAGTTTTTTTGAAATTGCTGAACTTGAGGTCCGTTTATATAGGTATTGGTATCTAAAACTTCTTGAATAGAGTTATTTACTGTTTCTTTGATAGCTTCGTATTGCCCTTTCAGGTCAACCATTTGGATTTTTTTCATCAATAATTAGATTAAATGAGTTTTAAATTTTAAAGAAAATCGGCAAAAATGATAAGTAATTTCTTTAAACTGATTACAAAAATAGTTATTTAATGAGTTATATCAATGAAAATTCTATAAAGTGATGTATTTTAGCACCATAAATTAATATATATGTTATTTGTTTATAATTTAATAGTGGTTTTAGCCGATTTTATTTTAAAAATAGTGGCACTTTTCAGCAAAAAAATTAAACTATTTGTTGAGGGTAGAAAGTTGGTTTTTAAAATATTATCAAATAAAATTAAATATTATGATAAAACAATTTGGTTTCACTCTGCTTCATTAGGTGAATATGAGCAAGGCTTGCCAGTGATGGAACGAATGAAAAGTAGGTTTCCAAATCACTTGATTGTATTGACTTTTTTTTCACCTTCGGGTTATGAAGTTCGTAAAAATAACACCATTGCCGACGTTACTGTTTATTTACCTTTGGATACCCAATCGAATGTGGAACAATTTATGAAAATTGTTCGCCCTGATATGGCTTTCTTTATTAAATATGAATATTGGCCTAATTACCTAAAAGCTTTACAAAATAGGGAAATTCCTACGTATTTAATTTCTGGAATTTTCAGAGAAAAGCAAGTATTTTTCAAATGGTATGGTGGTTTTTATAGAAAAGCTTTAGATGCATTTGAACATTTTTTTGTACAAAATTCAGTTTCAAAAGAAATGTTATTAAAACTTGGAAAAACGAATGTAACAGTTTCAGGTGATACTCGTTTTGACCGAGTTTCGGCAATATTAAATCAAAATAACCAACTAGATTTTATTGATAAATTTAAAAACAATACCCTTACAATAGTAGCGGGAAGTTCTTGGCCAAAAGACGAAGCGTTATTGGTAAATTACATCAATTCGTCCAATAATGGGAAATTTATTATTGCTCCTCATAATATTAATGAAGATCAGATTGCCGATTTAAAAAATCAAATTGCTAAAAAAACAATCTTATTTTCCTCGATTAATTTGAATGATTTAGGCGATTCAAAATTGGCTGAACACGATGTATTAATAATCGACACTATTGGTATTTTGACAAAAATATACAGCTATGCCGATATTGCTTATGTGGGTGGAGGTTTTGGAAAACCTGGGGTACATAATATTTTAGAGCCTGCAACCTTTGGTGTGCCAATTATTATTGGACCGAATTACAGTCATTTTGCGGAAGCTACAGCCTTGGTTAAAATGAATGGTAGTATTTCCATTACAAACCAAGATGAGTTGAACGAGACATTTGATAAATTAATACAAAATTCAGACTTACGTCTTGAAAAAGGACATATTTGTAGCACCTTTGTGGAAATGAATAAAAATGCTACAGAAACCATAATGAATTATATTATCCAGAAAAAAACAAACTAACAAAAACAAAAATGAAACATTTAAAATTACTACTATTATTTTTTGTAATTCAAGTTCAAGCGCAACAAGGCGGGATGTGGATTCCATCGTTATTGAAAGGTATGAATGAAAAAGAAATGAAAAATTTGGGCATGAAAATGACTGCTGCCGATATTTATTCGGTAAATAAATCGAGCTTGAAAGATGCCGTTCCGCATTTTAATGGCGGATGTACTTCTGAAGTTATTTCTCCGAAGGGATTATTATTGACCAATCATCACTGTGGATTTGATGCAATTCAAAATCTCTCTACTGTGGAACATGATTATTTAACTAATGGTTTTTGGGCTTATAAAATGTCTGAAGAATTACCTAATGAAGATTTGGTAGTAACTTTTATTGTTAAAATTGAAGATGTGACTTCAAAGGTTTTAGAAGGAACTGCGACATTGGCAACTGAATTGGAAAAACAAAAGAAAATTCAAGAAAACATTACTTCCTTAAGCAATTCGTTACCAAAGGAAAGCTGGCAAGAAAACAAAATTAGAACTTTTTACGAAGGAAATCAGTATATGCTTTTTGTGACTGAAACATTTAAAGATGTGCGTTTAGTAGGTGCTCCACCATCCTCTATTGGAAAATTTGGATCGGATACCGACAACTGGGTCTGGCCAAGACATACCGGAGATTTTTCATTGTTTAGAATTTACGCTGACAAAAACAATCGTCCAGCAAGTTATTCAAAAGACAACGTTCCATATACTCCAAAACACTTTTTACCTGTTTCATTAGATGGTGTAAAAGAGGATGATTTTACATTGGTTTTTGGTTACCCAGGAAAAACAAACGAATATTTACCAGCAGTTGCAATTGAGCAAATTGTAAAAGAATTAAATCCTGCAAAAATTGAAATTCGTGACAACGCCTTGAAAGTTGCCGATGGTTTTATGAGAAAAGACAATGCAATCAAAATTCAATATGCTTCAAAATATGCAGGTATTGCCAATTATTGGAAAAAATGGATTGGTGAAACGCAAGGTTTAACAAAATCTAATGCTGTTGAAATCAAAAGAAAGCAAGAAGTTGTTTTCCAAGAAAAAGTTGGAAAAGCAGGAAAACAAGCAGAATATGGAAATTTACTTACCGATTTTGAAAAAAACTATTCTGAAATTAAATCTTATGCTTTGGCAAGAGACTATTTCACCGAAGTAGCATTACGAAATACAGAACTTTTGAGTGTTGGATATAAATTATACCAATTAGAACAAGTATATAATTCTAAGGGGGAACAGGCTTTCAACGATAGAAAAAATAATTTGATATCAGTATCAGCTGATTTCTATAGAGATTTTAATGCCAATGTGGATCAAAAAGTATTTGAGAAATTGATTCATTTGTATTCTACAAAATCGCCTAAGGAATTTTTACCAAAAAATTTATCGAACATCAATGCTACTGAGCTAGCGAATGATGTTTATGGTAATTCAAAATTGGTAAATTACAAAAGTCTAAAAGAGTTGCTTTTTGGAGATACAAAAACAGTTTTAGCAAATTTAAATGCTGATAAAGGTTTTATTGTCATCAAAAGTATGGCCGACAAATTCTTGAAGGAAGTTGCGCCTAAATATGATGAAATCAATTTGAGAATTACGGCTTTACAAAGAACTTATATGAAAGCACAATTAGAATTAAACAAAGATTCTAGAATATTTCCAGATGCTAATAGTACTTTGAGAGTTACCTATGGAAAAGTGAAAGGTTATGAACCAAAAGATGCTACTATTTATACTCCAGTTACCTATTTAGATGGTGTCATGGAAAAGTACATACCAAGTGATTACGAATTTGATGTACCATTAAAATTAATTGACTTGTATAAAAAGAAAGATTATGGTCAATACGGAGAAAATGGTAAAATGCCTGTTTGTTTTATAGGAACAAATCATACTACTGGAGGAAATTCTGGAAGCCCTGCGATTGATGCCAATGGAAATTTGATAGGTTTGAATTTTGACCGAGTATGGGAAGGAACCATGAGTGATATTTACTATGATCCAAGCATTTGTAGGAATATTATGGTTGATATTAGATATGTTTTATTCATAATTGATAAATTTGCTGGTGCAAATAATTTAATCGAAGAATTAAAATTAGTACATCCTAAGAATACTAAAACACTGAAAAACAGATAATTAATAACTAATCTAAAAATTGTAAAAAAAATTATTTAATTTAATAATTTTGGCACAATAATTGTAAAAATATTTAACAGTTGCAAAATATATATTTTTGAAAAAAAAATAAAAAATAATTTTTACAATAAAAAAATTTATATCTTTGCTCCGAATTAATAATTAACCTTTTATAACTAAGTAAGATGAAAAAAGTACTTTTAAGTTTAGCATTTGTTGCTGTTTTAGCAACTGTTTCTTGTAAGAAAGCTGAAGAAGCTCCAGTAGAAGCTCCAGCTGTTGAAGCTCCAGCTGTTGATACTGCTGCTGTTGATACTGCTGCTGCACCTGCTGCTGAAGCTGCTGCTCCAGCTGCTGAAGCAGCTCCAGCTGCTGAAGCAAAATAATTAGAAACACTCTAAGAATTTGAAAAGCCACGTATTGCGTGGCTTTTTTTTATTTTCTGTACTCATTTATTAAATTAGAAGTGAAAATTAGTTTAAAATAAATCGGGTATCACTGTTTAATTTGCCTAGTTCATAAATACATTATTTCCTTTTCCAATAAGAAATCTATATTATAGTTATATATATTAAGATATCAGCCTATATGAGTAAATTCAAATAATCGCCTTCAATTCAATTTTACTATTTCAAATATATCACAAGTGAAATCGCACTTTAACTATTTAAAAAAAATGCTACTCTACAAATTTAGTTGTAATTAATTGTAGTTGAAAACTCTAACTTTCTTAAAATCAAAAAGCTCCAAACTAAAGTTTGGAGCTTTTTTGTACTCAGAGCGGGACTTGAACCCGCACGAACATTGCTGTTCACTGGATTTTAAGTCCAGCGTGTCTACCAATTTCACCATCCGAGCATTAAACTTTAAAATGTTATATTCTAATTTTTTAAAAAAAAATTAAATATAACACCATCCCAGCATTTATGATGTTTGAGCGAAAAACGGGGCTCGAACCCGCGACCTCGACCTTGGCAAGGTCGCGCTCTACCAACTGAGCTATTTTCGCGTTTCAATTTATAAAAAGAACTGATATGCTTGTTTTGTAAACGTGTTTAACTTTTTATAGAAAGCCGTTTATAAACTTTATTGCGGAGGCAAATTTAATACAATTATTCAATTACACAAGCCTTTTTTTTAAAAAAATAAAGCGTATTATTTAATAATCTGAAAACGTTACTTTTAACTAAAATTTATTATTTTTTAGACAACATTCTTTTGATTTCATTGAGTTTCATCATAGCCTCAATAGGAGTTAATGTATTAATGTCTAAATTTAAAATCTCTTCTTTTATTTCTTCTAATAATGGATCGTCCAAATTAAAAAAACTCATTTGCATTTCTTCTTTTTCCGATTTTATTCCAGTTAAGGCACCTCCTGAATGATCTTTTTCAAGTTTTTTGAGTAATTTTTGCGCTTTTAAAATTACAGTTTGTGGCATTCCAGCCATTTTAGCAACATGAATTCCAAAACTATGAGCACTTCCCCCTTTTACTAATTTTCTAATAAAAAGAACCGTATCTTTTAATTCCTTTACCGAAACATTAAAGTTCTGAATTCGAGGTAATAAATCGCTCATTTCATTCAATTCATGGTAATGAGTTGCAAAAAGTGTTTTAGGTTTTGAAGGATGTTCATGCAAAAATTCGGCAATTGCCCATGCAATAGAAATTCCGTCGTAGGTACTTGTTCCTCTTCCAATTTCATCTAATAAAATCAAACTTCTATCAGATAAATTATTTAAAATAGATGCTGTTTCATTCATTTCTACCATAAAAGTAGATTCACCCATTGATATATTATCAGACGCACCAACTCTTGTAAAAATTTTATCGATAATCCCCATTCTAACATGGTCTGCAGGGACAAAACTTCCTATTTGAGCTAATAATACTATTAAAGCTGTTTGACGTAAAATAGCTGATTTTCCAGACATATTGGGTCCAGTAATCATAATTAATTGCTGGGTTTCTCGATCTAGATATACATCGTTTGCAATATAAGGCGTTCCAACTGGTAATTGTTTTTCAATTACTGGGTGACGACCATTTTTAATATCCAATTCATAGGTGTCGTCTAATTCTGGACATATATATTTATTTTCAATTGCTAACTGAGCAAAAGCGGTCAAACAATCTAACTGCGCAATTAAATTGGCGTTAAGCTGAACTTGTTTTATATAAGTAGTAATCCAAGCAACCAATTGCTCAAATAACTCTGATTCCAACTTATGAATTTTTTCTTCGGCACCTAAAATCTTGGATTCATATTCTTTTAATTCTTCCGTGATATAACGCTCCGCATTAACTAATGTTTGTTTTCGAATCCAATCTGAAGGAACTTTATCTTTATGTGTATTTCTTACTTCAATATAATATCCAAAAACATTATTAAATGAAATTTTTAAGGAAGAAATTCCAGTATTTTCTGATTCACGTTTCTCAATTCCTTCTAAAAAATCTTTCCCTGAAGTAGAAATAGCACGTAACTCATCTAATTCAGTATTCACCCCTTTTGCAATAGCATTACCTTTTGCAATAGCAACCGGTGCATCTTGATTTAAAGTCGTTTTAATCTTTTCGCGAAGCAACTCACAATCATGAAATTTATCTCCAATTACCTTAACAGCCTCCTGAGTGCTTTCTAAAGCAATTTTTTTTATAGGAATAATTGCATCTAAAGATTCTTTTAAATTAACAACTTCTCGAGGTGAAACTTTTCCCGTAGCGATTTTTGAGATTAATCTCTCCAAATCAGAAATTTGCTTGATTTGTTGTTGGATTTCTTTCAAAATACTTTGATTGTCTTTTAAATAAGAAACAACTTCTTGACGATTTTTTATTCTATTGATATCTTTTAAAGGCAAAGCCAGCCAACGTTTTAACAATCTTCCTCCCATTGGCGAAAGCGTTCTATCGATAACATCTAATAAGGTTACTGCGTTTGGATTATAACTATGGTACAATTCTAGATTTCTAATTGTAAATCGATCCATCCAAACATAGGCATCCTCAGCAATTCTTTGAATTGAGGAAATGTGTTGTAATTTATTGTGTTGTGTTTCTGATAAATAATATAATATTGCACCAGAGGCGATAATTCCTTCAGATAATTCTTCAATACCAAATCCTTTTAAAGATACCGTTTGAAAATGATTGGTAAGCGTTTCAAATGCATAATCTTCCTTGTAAACCCAATCTTCTAAATAAAAATTATTATATTCTTCACCAAAAATTTCTTTAAAATCGTTTTTATTATTTTTAGGAATTAAGATTTCACTTGGATTGAAATTTTGCAATAATTTATCAATGTAATCTTCAGATCCTTGAGCTGTTAAAAATTCCCCCGTTGAAACATCTAAAAATGATATTCCAATGGCTTTTTTACCAAAATAAATGGATGCCAAAAAATTATTCGTTTTAGAATGTAAAACCTCATCATTAATTGAAACTCCGGGAGTTACTAATTCAGTAACTCCTCTTTTTACAATTGTTTTGGTCATTTTTGGATCTTCGAGTTGATCACAAATTGCTACTCTAAGACCTGCTTTTACCAATTTTGGTAGATAGGTATTTATAGAATGGTGTGGAAAACCCGCCAGAGCAGTTTCTGTCTCTGAACCTGTCCCTCTTTTAGTTAAAGTAATACCAAGTATCTTTGAAGCTCGAACCGCATCCTCACCAAAAGTTTCATAAAAATCTCCAACACGAAACAACAAACAAGCATCAGGATATTTCCTTTTGATCTCGTTATATTGCTTCATTAACGGGGTTTCCTTAACTTCTTTTTCTTTAGCTGCCAACGTAAACTATTTAATAAATGGATATGATTTTTTCTAAAAGCGAATTTAATTATTTTTAAACTGAAATTAGGTGTTTCGAAAATTAATTTAAATTTAAGATAATTTTATATCTAGAATTGATTTTTTTCTTTAGATTTGTTCTATAATTAAATTAAAATTAAAATGAAAAAGATATTTTTATTTGCAATGTTAACAGTTTTAGGGGTTACTACTTCTAATGCTCAAGATTCAAAAAAAGCTAAAGTTTCTGCAGAAACTAAAACAGCCACAACAAAATTAGAGGGCGCAGGAATGGTTTTCGAAAATGAAACTATTGATTACGGAACAATTGAACACAATGCTGATGGAAATCGCAAATTTGTTTTTACTAATAATGGAAATAAACCATTAATAATTACCAGTGCTCAAGGATCTTGTGGATGTACAGTTCCTACAACTCCTAAAGAACCAATAGCTCCAGGTGCAAAAGGCGAAATTGGGGTTCATTATGCAACTGATAGAGTTGGTGCTTTCACAAAAACAGTGACTGTATCTTCAAATGCTGAAGGTCAACCTACAAAAGTTTTAACAATTAAAGGAACAGTTTTACCTGATCCAACTCCTGCAACACCAATGGTGCCAAAAAGCTAAAAGAATTTTCAAAATATCTAAAGCTTCCTTATTAGGGAGCTTTTTTTTTAATCTTGAATTATAAATGCGAAAAATAAAAAACAATGAATTAAATAGAATGTCAGTTGATGACTTTAAAAACTCCCCTAAAACACCTCTAATAATTGTTCTTGATGACATTAGAAGTTCAAATAATATTGGATCTGTATTTAGAACATCGGATGCATTCTTGGTAGAAAAAATATTTCTTTGCGGAATATCTGCAACTCCCCCAAATAAGGATATAAATAAAACTGCATTGGGAGCAACTGAAACTGTAACTTGGGAGCATTCTGAAAATGTTCTTGAAGTAATTGAAAAATTAAAATCGGAAGGAGTGAAAGTTTATGCAATTGAACAAGTTGAAAGTTCTATTTTCTTACAAGATTTTGAAATTGAAAAAGATCAAAAATACGCTTTAGTTTTTGGAAATGAAGTTTTTGGCGTTGCTCAAAAAGCAGTAGAAATTTGCGATGGTACTATAGAAATCCCTCAATTAGGAACCAAACATTCCTTAAATATTTCTGTTAGTGCCGGAATTGTAATTTGGGATTTTTTCAAGAAAATGAAGTGATTTACTCTTCTATTTTTTTTCTAATTTCATCTAAAATATAAATATAATCGCTTTGATTTTTTACAAAATCTTTATCAGAAACATCAATAATCAATACATTTAAATTAGTCTGCGAATTAATATAGTCCAAATAACCTTTATTGATTTTATCTAAATAATCTGCCGGAATTTCTTGTTCGTAACTTCTACCTCGTCGTTTTATATTTTGCAATAATCGATTTGTATTTTGATATAAATAAACATATAAATCGGGTTTTGGCATTTCTCTATAAATAATATCAAAAATAGTTTTATACAATCTAAATTCTTCTTCTTGTAAAGTTACTTTTGCAAATATTAACGATTTAAAGATGTGATAATCGGCAACAACAAAGTCTTTAAAAAGATCAAATTGTGCTAAATCATCAGATAATTGTTGGTATCTATCTGCTAAAAAAGACATTTCCAAAGGAAAAGCAAATCTATTTTGATCTTTATAGAATTTTGGCAAAAATGGATTATCTGCAAATCTTTCAAAAACGGTTTTTCCATTAAAGTCCTGGGCCATTTTCTCAGCTAGTGTGGTTTTACCAGCTCCTATATTTCCCTCAATTGCTATATAATTATATTGTTGTAAATTATATTTTTTTATAGGTAAATCTAAATCAGAAATTTCAGTACAAATACTCTCATCTTCACAATCATCTATTAATTCTTGAATAGATTTATTTAAAATAGGATGTATAAATTCTATTTGTAAGTCATTCATTGGTATTAATACAAACAACCGTTTTTGCATTTGCGGATGCGGAACAACTAAAGATGCTGTTTTTATTATATCATTTTCAAAACTAATTACATCTATATCAATTATTCTGGGTTGGTAACCATCTTGTTGATTTCTGATTCTACCCATTTTTTTTTCAATTTTTAATAGTCCCGATAATAACTTTTGAGCAGATTTATGAGTGTGTATTGCAATTGCGCAATTATAAAACGAGTCACTTTCAAAACCCCAAGAAGGAGATTCATATAACTTTGAAACAGAAAACACTGTTCCCAGTTCCAATTGTATCAATTGAATGCATTTTTGAATGTTTTCAAGACGATTCCCTTGATTACTTCCTATTGATAAAATGGCTTGATTTTGGACTTTCATATTAACTGCAAATTAACAAAAGAAAATGAGAATAAAACTATATTTGCAATGAGTGTTAATAAATTTATTTCTGTAAATTGACCACAAATTAACCTCATTATTTTATTGTTACTATTAATATTATTTAATTAAACACCATGAAAAAGAAAATTCTAAAAATTACAGGTATAACTTTACTTTTAATTATCGCTTTACTAATTGCTATTCCCTATTTTTTCAAAGATCAAATCAATGCCAAAATTTTGGAATCTATAAACAATAATGTTAATGCTGAAGTGTCTTTTGTAGAAGCCGATTTGAGTTTACTTAAGAGCTTTCCCCAAGCAAATGTTACTATAGAAAAATTAAGTATTGTAAATAAAGTTCCTTTTAAAGGAGACACATTGGTTTATTTTGGAGAATTAAATTTAAAAATGTCTATCAAAGAGCTATTTAAATCTAAGGAAGAGTCAATAAATATAGAAGCGATTACTTCAAAAGACGGTTTGATTAACATTATTTTCAATAAAGATGGAATAGGGAACTTTGACATTGCATTAAAATATAAAGAGGCAGATAAAAGTAATAGCAAGCCGATGTCATTAAAAATAAAAGAATATTCGATTGAGAATTACACCTTTCAATATTATGACGAAAGTTCAAAAATTAGAATGAAATTAGATAGTTTGTACCATTCTGGAAGTGGTGATTTTGCATCTTCAAAATTGGATTTAGTTACAAAATCAGTGGCAAATGTTAGTTTGGATATGGACAAAATCAATTATATGAAAAAAATTCCCTTTACCTTGGATGCAATTTTAGGAATTGATTTAGACAAAAGTAAATACACCTTTAAAGAAAACAAAGCACACATTAATAAATTGCCTTTAGAATTTGATGGTTTTATTCAAATGGTCGCAAAAGGTCAGAATTATGATTTGAAATTCAAAACACCAACTTCTTCATTTGAGAATTTTTTAGGATTGGTTCCTTCAGGATATTCAGGTAGTATAAAAGAAGTAAAAACAACTGGGGAATTTAAAGTTATTGGCTTTGCTAAAGGATTATTTTCTGACACAACTGTTCCAAAGTTCAATGTAGAAATAACCTCTAATAATGCTTCATTTCAATATCCAAACCTACCAAAATCGGTAAAAAATATTGTGATTGATACTAAGATAATCAATGAAACTGGCATATTAAATGATACTTATATAAATTTAGATAAAATATCCTTTAAGATTGACCAAGACATCTTTGAAGCTAAAGCAAATATCAGAAATATCACAAAAAATGCTGTAGTTGACGCATCTTTAAAAGGAAAAATTAACTTATCTAATTTATCAAAAGCATATCCCATAAAAATAGATAAACCGCTTTCAGGAATATTAAAGGCAGATGTGAAAACGAAATTTGATATGGAATCGGTTAATAAAAGTAATTATCAAAATATCGATAATTCAGGAACAATCAGCTTGACTGGATTTAATTATTTTGATGAAAAAGGAAAGAAAATGGCAATTTCGAGTGCTATAGTTCAATTTAGTCCGAGCCGAGTGAATCTACAAGAATTTAAGGCAACTACTGGAAAAAGCGACATTAATTTGTCAGGTGTTTTAGATAATTTTTATGGGTTTCTGTTCAAAAAACAAGAGCTGAAAGGAAATTTCAATATGAGTTCAAATCAAATTGCAGTTTCGGATTTTCTTACTTCCGATGAAGAGAAAAAAGAAAATACTACTGGTTCAGCAATGAAAATTCCTAGTTTTTTGAATTGTACATTAACAGCTAAAGCCAATAAGGTACTTTATGATAATTTAACTTTAACGGCCGTTTCAGGAAAATTAATTATAAAAGATCAAAAAGTAACATTAGAAAACGGAATAACTTCCCTATTTGGAGGAACTATTGCATTTGATGGCAATGTTTCAACTAAAGAGAATATTCCAAATTTCAAAATGGAATTAGGAATGAACCAAGTTGATATCCAGCAAACGTTTACACAATTGGAAATGATGAAGAAAATTGCACCTATTGCAGGGGTAATAAATGGAAAATTAAATTCAACTATCAATTTATCGGGCAATTTGGATTCTGAAAGCATGACACCAGATCTTAAAACACTTTCAGGAAATTTAGCTGGAAAGTTAGCATCTACTTCTTTAAATCCAAAAAATTCAAATGTGTTGAAAAATTTAGGCACAAATTTAAAGTTCTTAGATTTACAGCAATTGAATTTAAACGATGTAAAAGCTAATTTAATTTTTAAAGACGGTAAAGTTGAAGTAAACCCATTTGATATAAAATATCAAGATATAAAAGCTACAATAAATGGTATGCATGGATTTGATCAGGCGATGAATTACAATATCAAAATGGATGTTCCTGCAAAATATATAGGAAGCGAGGCAAATAAATTAATTGCAAAATTATCGACTTCTGAGGCCAATAAAATTGAGAACATCCCTGTAAATGCATTATTAACAGGAAGTTTCAAAAGTCCGAAAGTGACCACTGATATGAAAAGTGCAGTTACAAATTTGACCAACCAATTAGTAAAACAGCAAAAAGAAAAATTATTAAATCAAGGTAAAAATACATTAAAAGACTTGCTAAATGGATCAAAAAAAGATACTATAAGCAATAAAAAAGAAGATTTAAAATCTAAAGCAGAAGGATTATTGAAAGGATTATTCAAATAACATTTAAACTAAAATTCTAACGATATATCCTTCATTACTTCTAATATTGAAAACTGTTCCGTCTTCAAAAATTAGATATTGTCCTTTAATTCCAATTAATTTGCCACTATAATTTGGAGTTTTATCCAAACTCAAACTGTTTATTTTTGAAGGATATTCCAGAACTGGGTAATTCATTTCATACAAATCGTTTTTCTCTAAATGGAAATATTCCTGAACTTCGTCTGGCAATAACGATTGTAGTTTTTCGCGTTCTTTAATTAAATCGGTAAAAACGATATCATTTGTTAGCATTTTACGCCAATTGGTTTTATCAGCAAAATGACTTTTTAGCGCTACCTCGGTAATTCCAGCAAGGTAACGATTGGGAACTTCAACTATTGAAATGGCTTTTTCGGCACCTTGATCAATCCAACGAGTTGGGACTTGCGTTTTACGTGTAACACCTACTTTCACTTCACTCGACAAAGCCAAATAAACAATATGGGGCTGCAATTGAACTTTTTCTTCATAAGCTAAATCACGGTCTTGAATTCCTAAATGAGCAGTACTTAATTCAGGTTTCATAATCCAATCGCCAACAGCTGGACTTGAGAAAAAACAATCATAACAAAAACCTTGACGAAAAATTTTCTTCTTTTTTCCGCAATTCAAACATTGGAAACCAACAAAATTGATCTCGATATTTTTATTCAATAATTGATTCACATTTAGAAAACTGTCTTGAAAAATCAAAAAATATTGAATTGGAGTTTCAAACTGTGTTTGCATTTTATTAAGAACGCCTTCGTATGTCATTATTGAAAAGTTTAAGGTATAAAGTATAAAGT
>RFPP01000019.1 GCA_009926065.1 Flavobacteriaceae bacterium | reverse complement strand
TCAAAATGCCCTAGAATTTTCGGGAGTAAAAGCCAGAGATATCATGACTCCAAGAACAGAAATTGCTGGTGTTGATGTACTCGATTCTGTAGATGATTTAAAAGAGATGTTCATTAAAACTGGTTATTCAAAAATCATGGTATACCAAAATTCTTTGGATGATTGTATTGGATACGTTCACTCTTTTGAACTGTTCAAAAAACCAAAAACCATAAAATCAATATTGATTCGTGTAGAATATGTTCCTGAAACTATTTTCATAAAAGAAGCTCTAGATTTACTAATTAAGAAAAGAAAAAGTGTAGCTGTTGTTTTAGATGAATATGGTGGTACTGCTGGAATTATGACAATTGAAGACATTGTGGAAGAGCTTTTTGGTGAAATTGAAGACGAACACGATTCCGAAGAAATTCGAATTGAACAAGAAATTGAAGAAGGTGTTTTTTTATTTTCGGCAAGATTAGATGTTGAATATCTCAATCAAACATATAAACTCAATATTCCCGAAAGTGATTCTTATGGAACATTGGGAGGATTTATTGTTGATTATACAAAAGGCATACCGAAAAAAGGTAATAAAATCAGTATTGCTAACTATAATTTTGTTGTTGAAGAAGCATCAAATAATAAAATTGAATTAGTTAAAATGTCAATAAATGACTAATATTAAAAAAAAATGGTATTTTATTGCAAAATATAACTTTACAACTATTATTATTTAATAGATAATTGTATTTTCGCAGACAGAATTTTAAATAACAAAATAAAAAATGGCAGTTTTACAAAAAATCAGACAACGTTCACTTCTTCTAATTCTAGTAATTGGATTTTGTTTATTAGCATTTATTATAGGGGACCTTTTCAATAATGGTGGATTTTCTAGTACCTCAAAAGATATAGGAAATGTAAATGGAAAAGCAATTTCTTTTGAAGATTTTAGAATTAAAGTTAGTAATGTAGAAAAAAATGGACAAGGAATTACTCCAACACAAGCTGCAAATCAAATATGGGATCAAGAAGTTTCAATAGCATTATTAACCGCTGAATTTGATAAACTAGGAATCAGAGTGGGTGAAAACCATATTATGGAGATTTTTAAAGCAGATCAAAATATCGGTCAAAATCCAACTTTCTTAAACGCTGCTGGAAAATTTGACGTTGCTAAATTTAAAGAATTCTTTAAAGCAAATCCAGATCAAGCTCAAAACTTAAAAGATAGAGAAAAAGATGCAGCCCTAAATGCAAAGTTCCAAATCTACAATTCATTAATTAAAGCAGGAGTTTATACTACTGAAAATGAAGGAAAATTTAAATATGGAATGGAGTCAAATAAAGTTAACTTTGATTATGTTTCTGTTTTATTCTCAACAGTAAAAGATAGTGATATAAAAATTTCTGATGAGGAAATTACAAATTACATGAAAAAGAACGAGAAAAAATATAAAGCCGAAGAAACTCGTGAAATTCAATATGTATTAATTGAAGATAAAGCCTCACCAGAAGACGAAAACGAAGTTAAAACAGCTGTTAACGCATTACTTTCTTCGAGAATTGTTTACAATCAAGCAACTGGAAAAAACGACACATTACCAGGATTTAAAGGTGCAAAAGATGCAATTGATTTTGTAAATGCAAATTCAGACAAACCTTATGATTCAACTTATATTGCTAAAAAAGATTTGCCAGCACAATTTGCAGAGCAATTATTCAACTTGGCTCCTGGTGAAGTTTTCGGTCCATATATCAACAATAATTATGTTTGTCTTTCAAAAAATTTAGGTAGAAAAGCCGGAGCAAATGCCAAAGCTTCTCATATTCTTATAAGTTACGAGGGAACTCAGGTACCAAATAAAAAAGAAAAACGAACTAAAGAACAAGCTAAAGCTAAAGCAGAACAATTACTAGCTCAAGTTCAATCCAATCCTTCTAGTTTTATGATGGTGGCTTTAATTAATTCTGACGATTCTTCTTCTCAACAAGGTGGAGATTTAGGGTATTTTGCTCCAGGTCAAATGGTGAAGCCATTCAATGATTTTGTTTTCTCAAACCCTATTGGAAAAATTGGTTTGGTTGAAACTAATTTTGGTTACCATATTATTAATATTACCGATAAGCAAGATGCCGTTCGTTTAGCAACTGTAGCCCAAAAAATCGAACCTTCCGAAACTACTTCTGATCAAATTTATACTAAAGCAGTGAAATTTGAAATGGATGCTACTGAGGGTGACTTTGAAAAGGTTGCTAAAGCAGCCAAAATTCAAGTAAATCCTTCAATTAAAGTAAAAATAATGGACGAAAGTTTTGGAGTAATTGGAAATCAAAGACAAATTGTTCGTTGGGCTTTTGAAAGTGAAACTAAAATAGGTGATGTAAAAAGATTTGAAGTTCCTAATGTTGGTAATGTAATTGCAAAAGTAAAAGCAGTAAATGAAGCTGGCTTAACTCCAGTTGCTGATGCTAGACCAATGATCGAGCCAATCTTGAAAAACAAGAAAAAAGCGGAAATCATTAAGTCTAAAATGAAAGGTACTTCTTTAGAAGCTATTGCAGCAGCAAATAAAACTCAAGTAAAACCAGCTGTTGATGTAACTCTTGAAAATCCTACTCTTCCAGGCGTAGGTCAAGAGGCCAAAGTAGTTGGAACTGCTTTCGCATTAAAAGGAGATAAAATTTCACTACCAATTGAAGGGAATTTAGGAGTTTATGTTGTTAAAACTAAAACGGTATTTACTGCTCCAGCTTTAAAAAGCTATACCGATTATGTTGCAAAATTAAAATCACAAAATGCTTCAGCTACTTCTAGAATTATTCCTGCTCTGAAAGTAGACGCTAAAATTGAAGATAATAGATCTCAATTTAATTACTAGAAATAGTTTAATATAAAAAACCCGTCAATTTATTGACGGGTTTTTTATTTATAACAATATCGTTTACAAAATCATATCTTTATAACTAACAATCGTTTTGTATCCTTTGTTTTCAAAATAAGCAGTTGGGTTTTTCTTTGAAACGGCCATTACAAAGTCGCCACCCCAAGCCCCCAAACTTTTTATTGATCCATCAAAATCAGGAAATAAATTTTCCTTTACCATAGGGAGTTCAAGAATTTCCCTCATTACTTTTTCGTGTTTGTCTAGCATATCACAAAATTCTTCCAATGAATTACAATCTAAAACGGCAGAAGTAATTTTGTTTATAATCAAAATATCATTATAAATATTCTTCTTATTTTTAAAATAATTCTCAATTGAAGTTTTACTACTTTGCTTCTTATTCAAATAAACAAAATAAATATTATCCGTAAATTCAGGATTGAAATTTACTTTTTCAACTATTGGCAAACCATTTTGTAATTGGTATAAAATAGGAGTATCATTTTGAGCACATGCAATGTCGTAACCACTTCCTCCAAAACTGTTTTTAAGTAACATAAAAGCATCAATTTGTAGCCATTGAGCAATATTATTAATTAATGTCGATGAAGTTCCTAAACCCCAAAATTTTGGAAAAGTAAGTACCGTCGAAATGGAATAACCTAATGATGATTTTAAAAAATCATCGTTTAACAAATTAGCCTCGTGTAAAATTTTAATTAAAGTTTCTCTTTGCGATAAATTATCTGAAACCTCGAAATTTATTATTTCTTTGAATGTAAAAATTTCTTCAAACCAAATGCTATTATCTACATCAAAACTTTTCCAATGAATTTGATCTAAGTCACCCGAAGAAACTTTTAAATATTGCCCATATTTTGTTGGCAATGCCAAACTTTTTGCTCCGTCAAGAACTAAATATTCGCCTGTAATTAATAGTTTTCCGTTACTGTAAAAAGTTTTTTCCATTTTGATATTGCCAGGTAAGAAGCAATTTATGCTCTTAATTTTTCAATAAAATCAACGGCTGCTGAGTGAGAAACTACGGTATCTTTAAAGTGATTTTTTATCAAAACTCGTTCTTCATCAGTTACCTGAAATTGATTTAATATATTGTTGAGGTGCATTTTCATATGCCCTTCCTGAATTCCTGTTGTAGTCAATGAACGTAATGCAGCAAAATTTTGTGCTAATCCCGCTACGGCAACAACTTCCATAAGTTCCTTTGCCGAAGGTTTTTCTAGCATTTCCAATGATAATTTCACCATAGGGTGAAGTGAAGTTAATCCGCCTACCGTTCCCAGAGCTAAAGGAATTTCTATCCAAAAACTGAAAATTCCATCTTCAATTTTGGCATGAGACAAACTAGAATAACTTCCATTTCTTGACGCATAAGCATGAATTCCAGCTTCTACAGCGCGAAAATCATTGCCTGTTGCCAAAATAACAGCATCAATTCCATTCATGATTCCTTTGTTATGCGTCACCGCTCTGAAAGGTTCTACCTCTGCAATTTCAACAGCTTGAACAAATTTCTTAGCGAAAACTTCAGGGTTTTCAATATTTTTATCTGATAATTCAGCTACTTTACAGGAAACCTCAGCGCGAACAATGCAATTTGGAACGTAATTAGATAAAATGCTCATTACCACTTCAATATTTTTTTCACTTTCGGAGAAATTTGAATATGAATTAGCCTCTTCTTTTAGTGTTTTTGAAAATTGCTCTAAGCAAGAATTAATAAAGTTGGCACCCATGGAATCTTTAGTTTCAAATGTAGCGTGCAACTGATAATAATTTGGAATTAAGTTGGTTTTATTTCTAAGTTCAATAGATAAAATTCCACCGCCTCGTTTTTGCATGTTTTTGGTTAAGTTCTCAGTAGATTCGTATAATTTATTTTGAATTTCTTGAAAGAATTTTCCCAATTTTACTCCATCACCCTTGAATATAAAATGAACTTGACCAATTTTTTCAGTATTTAAAACGGTCGCTTTGAATCCACCCCGAGTTGACCAAAATTTCGCCGATTTTGAAGCTGCAGCCACCACTGAACTTTCCTCAATTGCCATAGGAATAGTTTTGAATTTTCCATTGATAAGAAAATTGGGAGCAACACCCAATGGCAAATAAAAATTTGTGATTGTATTTTCAATGAATTCATCATGCAACTGTTGGATCTTTGAATCTGAATTCCAATATTTTTTTATAATAGATATTGCTTCATTCGAATTAGAAAAATAGGTATTTGCAATCCAATTTATCTTATCTTCTTTTGACAATTTTGAAAATCCAGCAATGGCATTATTCATTTGTGTAAATTATTAATTCATGCAAATATACATTTTCATCAATTCTAATAAAATAACTTACCCTATGAAATTACATTTTAGAAAAAAAAAGGTGGTGATTTCAGAAATTTTCACTAAAATTGAATGATTTTTTAAAAAACTAATTATGAAATTTATTTACAAATTAACTTTATTATTTCTATTCGCCTCTTTTTCAATTGTAGCACAACAAAAAATTACTGTCGAATCCATATATTCAGGTGCCTTTAGAGCTAAAGGAATGGATGATTTACAAGCATTAAAAAATACCAATCAATATACCGTTTTAAATTTTGATCGAACAACTCGAAGCTATCAAATTGACTTATATGACTTTGCCACTCTTAAAAAAGTAGCTACTTTAATTGATACTAAAGACCATAAATCGCTAGAAGGAATTGATAGTTATACCTTTAGTTCTGATGAAAAAACGATCTTAATAGCTAATAATACAGATCAGATTTTTCGCCGTTCTTTTGTAGCCAAATATTTTTTATATGAAATTGCTTCAAAAAAATTAACTCTTTTATTTGATTTTAAAATTCAGGAACCTACCTTTTCTCCTGATGGAACCAAAATTGCTTTTGCAAAAGAAAATAATCTATTTATTTATGATATTAGCTCTAAATCAACGGAGCAAATCACAACCGACGGGGTTAGAAATTCTATAATTAATGGAATTACGGATTGGGTTTACGAAGAAGAATTTGCATTTGTAAAAGCATTCGATTGGAGTGGTGACAGCAAAAAAATCGCCTATATTAAATTTGACGAAAGTCAAGTGCCGGAATTTTCAATGTCAATGTTTTATAAAGATCTTTATCCTTCAATTCAAACATTTAAATATCCAAAAGCGGGTGAAAAAAATTCGGAGGTCTCTCTTCATATTTATGATGTTGCTTCTGCAAATACTAAAAATATCGATTTAAAAAACTATTCTGATTTTTATATTGCTAGAATGAAATGGACCAATGACAGTAATGTTCTTTGTACTCAAATATTAAATCGTCATCAAGATAATTTAGATTTAGTTTTTGTGGATGGAACCTCTGGAACTACAAAAGTGGTGTTGAATGAAAAAGACAAAGCTTATGTTGATGTTACGGATAATTTGACATTTTTGAAAGACAACAGTTTCATTTGGACTAGTGAAAAAAACGGTTTCAATCATATTTATGTTTATGATAAAAATGGGAAACTAAAAAACCAAGTTACAAAAGGAAATTGGGAAGTAACGAATTACTATGGTTTTGACGAAAAAAATCAAACTATTTTTTATCAATCAGTAGAAAACGGTTCTATTAACAGAGACGTTTACAGAATTGGATTAAATGGAAAAAACAAAGTTAGATTGTCGATTAAAACAGGTACAAGCAACGCTACTTTTAGTCCGAATTTTCAATATTTCATCACTTCTTTTTCAAGCGCTACTCAGCCGACTACCTATACTTTAAATGATGCTAAAAACGGAAAAGAAATTCAAGTTATTGAAAACAATGAAGCTTTAGCAAATAAAATAAAATCCTACAACCTGCCTTCAAAAGAGTTTTTCGTTTTAAAAACAGAAAAAGGAAATGAATTAAACGCATGGATTTTGAAACCTAAAGATTTTGATCCTAATAAAAAATACCCAGTTTTTATGTACCAATATTCAGGTCCAGGATCGCAACAAGTTAATAACGATTGGAACTCAACTGACGATTATTGGTTTTTAATGTTAACCCAACAAGGTTACATTGTGGCTTGCGTTGACGGACGTGGAACAGGATTTAAAGGAGCCGATTTTAAAAAATGTACTCAAAAAGAACTAGGAAAATTTGAAGTGGAAGACCAAATTGATGCTGCCAAAGTAATTGGGAATTATCCATTTGTAGATAAAACAAGAATAGGAATATTTGGATGGTCTTATGGTGGTTTTATGGCTTCTAACTGTATATTGAAAGGGAACGATGTATTTAAAATGGCAATTGCCGTTGCTCCAGTTACCAATTGGAGATTTTACGATAGTATTTATACTGAAAGATATATGCAAACACCGGCAGAAAATGCAAGTGGTTATGACGACAATTCACCAATCAATCACGTAGATAAATTGAAGGGGAAATTTCTTTTAATTCATGGCTCTGGTGATGACAATGTTCATGTACAGAATTCAATGCAAATGATGGAAGCTTTAATTCAAGCCAATAAGCAATTTGATTCACAAATTTATCCTGATAACAATCACGGAATTTACGGTGGAAAAACAAGAATTCAATTGTATAATAAAATGACGAATTTTATTTATAACAATTTATAATAGTATATTTACCCTAGTTTACTAATAAAAATCAATCAAACAAAACCAAAAATTAAAAAAAATGAGTGAAACTGCAATAAAATCGTCACATCCAAAGGGACTTTGGGTATTATTTGGAACTGAAATGTGGGAACGTTTCAATTTTTATGGAATGCGGGCTATCTTGACCTTATTTATGGTAAATTCTTTATTAATTAAAGAAGCGGATGCGGCAATTATATATGGAGGTTTTTTGGCACTATGTTACCTAACACCACTACTAGGAGGGTTTATTTCCGATAAATATATTGGAAACAGATACAGTATCATGTTTGGTGGAACGCTCATGGCTATTGGACAATTTTTATTGTTTATAAGTGCATCTACTTTTGATTCTAACATTGGTAGTGCAAAGTTGTTTATGTGGCTTGCATTATTTATAATAATTTTTGGTAATGGATTTTTCAAACCAAATATTTCTTCAATGGTTGGTAGTTTATATCCAAAACAAGAAAAAAGTAAATTGGATTCTGCATTTACCATTTTTTACATGGGTATTAACATAGGTGCTTTTCTAGGGCAATTTATCTGTCCATGGGTGGGCGATATCAAAGATGCAGAAACCGGAGTTAGAGATATTTTTGCTTTTAAATGGGGGTTCTTAGCTGCTTCTATCGCAATGATAATTGGTACTATTACTTTTTTTATGTTAAAAGATAAGTATGTAGTTACACCTGATGGAAGACCAATTGGCGATTTACCTAAAAACAATGAAGCCGGAGATTTTGAAGAAGGGGAAACCCAAACAGCAAAATTTACAGGTAAATCTATTGGAATTGCATTTGGATTGTTTACGGTATTATTTTTTGTATTTAGATATATATTAGTTGGAGAATTTGGTTTCACTTCTGTTGAAATGGGACAATTAATTAAAGGACTTATATACCCTTTTATTTACTCTGCTGGAATCTCATTAGCCTATTTAATAATGAGTTCGGCTGAAAACAAAATTGAAAGACAGAGAATATGGGTAATTTATATTGTTTCCTTCTTTATTATTTTCTTTTGGGCTGCTTTTGAACAAGCTGGATCTTCATTAACATTTATTGCCGACAATCAAACTGATAGAAATATTTTTGGGTGGAACATGCCACCTTCAATGGTTCAAATTTTTAATGGTCTTTTTGTTGTAATGTTAGCACTTCCTTTTAGTTTGCTTTGGGATAAACTAAGAGCAAAAGGAAAAGAACCGGTATCTCCCTTAAAACAGGCTATAGGATTAGCATTAATTGCTTTAAGCTATTTTATTATAGCACACAATGTAAAAGATCTCGGAAATTCAGGATTATTAGCAATTAAATGGTTAATGCTTTTATATTTAATTCAAACTATGGGTGAACTTTGTTTATCACCTATTGGATTGTCATTAGTAGGTAAATTAGCGCCAAAACGATTTGCTTCACTTTTATATGGAGTTTTCTTTATTTCAAATGCTGCAGGATATGCTTTAGCAGGTTCATTAGGTGCAATTATTCCAGCAACAGGTGATAAATTTGTTAAAGCCGAAAAATTAGGATTCAATTTACAAGATGTTTTAGATAAGAAAATTACTTTAACTACTGAACAATTAGCGATATTTGAAAAAGAACAATTACCAATTGAAAACACTTCTTTCGCTGGTTTTGAAATTCATAATTTGTACGAGTTTTTTATGGTTTTCGTAATACTTTGCGGAATTGCTGCTGTAATACTTGCCATTTTATCTCCACGTTTGAAGAAAATGATGAATGGAATGACTTAGTTTTTTAAAAAATATTTTTATATCTTTCAAACCTACAAGAGAAATCCTTGTAGGTTTTTTTTAAATTGAATTATTATGTGGAAAAGTCATCCTAAAGCACTGCCTTATTTATTTTTATCTGAAATGTGGGAACGTTTTGGTTATTATTTAATGATCGGAATTTTTACATTATACCTTAAAGATGTAGAAGCTGGTTTCGCTATGACCGAGAAAGAAGCTTCCGATTTATATGGAACTTTTATTGCTTTGGTATTTTTAACTCCATTCATTGGTGGTTTAGTTGCCGACAGATATCTTGGGTATAAAAAATCAATCGTAATTGGAGGAATAATGATGGGTGCAGGTTATTTTATGATGGGAATACATAGTTTGACCATGTTATATATTGCAATGACGTTAGTAATCGTTGGAAACGGGTTTTTCAAACCAAATATCTCAACTTTATTAGGTAATTTCTACAATGACGACCAATATAAAGAAAAGAAAGACGAAGGTTACAATATTTTCTATATGGGTATAAATGTTGGAGCTTTCATTTGTAATTTTTTTGGAGCCGCACTGCAAATTTTACTCGGTTGGCAATATGCATTTATGGCTGCTGGGGTTGGAATGATTATTGGCGTTATCGTTTTTCTAATAGGAACGAAACATTATGGTGATAAAACGGATAAAAAAGGAATTCAAGAAGGGGATATGCCTTTTTCTAAAATTGTATTTTATATTTTGGTTCCATCAGTAGTTTTCGGGATTATTGGATGGTTAATTAAAGGAGTACAATCAGATGTGAATTTGGATAGTGCTATTTTTGGCTCAGACAGTACTGACGCATTTATTTTTGCATGTTTTCCTATAATATATTTTTATGGAAGTCTCTTTTTCAAAGCAAAAAAAGAAGAAAAAAGACCAATTGGAGCATTACTTTCTATTTTTGCTGTGGTGATTTTATTTTGGGCAGTTTTCAAATTAAATGGTTCGGCATTAAATACTTGGGCTGACAGATATACCGACAGACAAGTAACAGGAACAACTGAAAAAGTTTTTTCAACGTTGGTTCAATCAAAAGAAATAACCTATAAAAAAGATTCAACAGAATTATATGACAATCAATTTAGACTACAAAAAGAAAACGGTGAAGTAATCAAAGTGGTAGATTACCCTATTTATTTTAGAAATACTAAAAAAGATACTTTGCCTAAAGAGGGAACTACGATAAGTGTTTGGGTAACTAGCTTAAGCCAATCAATAAATCCAGGTTGGGTTATTATATTAACGCCGCTTGTTGTCGCTTTCTTTACTTTTTTAAGAAGCAGAAAAAAAGAGCCCTCAACTCCAACAAAGATTGCATTCGGATTATTAATTTCAGCTTTATCTGTTTTAGTAATGGTCGCTGCAGTTCATATAGGAAACAATGGAATGGAAAAAGTATCCGTGTGGTGGTTGGTTGCTAATTACGGAATTATAACAATTGGAGAGTTATTCCTAAGTCCTATGGGATTATCGATTGTTTCTAAATTATCTCCAAAAAATATTACTGCATTAATGATGGGCGGATGGTTTTTAGCAACTTCAATAGGAAATAAATTATCTGGTGTTTTAGCTAGCATGTGGGACACTTATGATGATAAGGCCAATTTCTTTTGGGTAAACTTCGGATTATTAATGTTTGCAACCCTATTGATGTTTGCCTTAGTGAAAAACTTAAATAAAGTAATGAAAGACCACGGAATTAATTAAACTATGGAAAAAGAGATTACACTAGAACAAATTCAGAATTTTAAAGGAAAGTATCCAAAACAACTTTGGTATTTATTTTTTAGTGAAATGTGGGAACGATTTTGTTTCTATGGAATGCGTGGAATGCTAGTTATATTTATGGTTGGCCATTTAGGAATGAATGAGGAGGTGGCAAATTTACAATATGGTGCTACTCAAGCATGGGTATATGCTTTTACTTTTATTGGCGGTTTATTTGCGGACAAGATTCTTGGATTACGAAAATCTCTTTTTTGGGGAGGCTTATTAATGATAATTGGAAGTATAATTTTAGCCATAGATCCTGTAAAATTCTTTTTTATAGGAATAGGATTTACAATTGTAGGTACAGGTTTCTTCAAACCAAATATTTCTTCAATGGTTGGTCAATTATATAAAGAAGGTGACAATAGAACAGATGCAGGTTTTTCTTTCTTTTATATGGGGGTAAATCTTGGTGCTCTAATTGGCGGTTATATTTGTATAGCAGTTGCTGAAGGTTCATTATGGCAAACTTTAGTTCCAGAAAACTTGCGATGGAATATAGGCTTTGGATTTGCCGCTCTGGTAATGATAATTAGTTTACTGACTTTTACGCAAACTCAAAAAAGTTTGGGTCCAATAGGATTATCTCCAATTAGGCATATAGAAACATCCAAAAGAAAGGCATTCGAATTAGCTACGTTTATTGGCTCATTATTGATTTTACCAATTATTATTTTGATGGTTGAAAATACCGAATACACAAAATGGTTTATGATATTTATTGGTCCGGCATCATTAATTTACTTGTTTTTTGAAATGAGAAATTTCAACTTTTCAGAAAATAAAAAGTTAATTGCGGCTATTATTTTCATGTTGTTTTCAACTGTTTTTTGGGCTTTCTTTGAACAAAGTGGTGGCTCACTTAGTTTGTTTGCAGCCAATAATTTAAATAATACAATTGCCGGAATAACCCTAAGTCCTAACGGAGTAAATAATTCTGCAAATTCCTTTTTTGTTATTGGTTTTGCCGCGTTAGTTGGTTTAGCATGGCTTTGGATGAGTAAAAGAAAAATCGAACCAAATACCGTAATCAAATTTGGATTGGCATTTTTATTCTTAGCAGGGGGTTTTTGGGTATTTTATTATTCTAAATTCATAGCTGGAGTGGATGGAAAAACCTCACTAGGATTGTTCACTTTTGGTTGGTTTATCATCACTTTTGGAGAATTGTGTTTATCACCAATTGGGATGTCAGCCATGACAAAACTATCACCCCAAAAAACACAAGCTGTTATTATGGGAATGTGGTTTTTAGCAAGTGCTTATGGGCAATATTTTGCAGGAATTTTAGGTGCCAATATTGCTAATGCCTCCGAAAGTGCCTCAAATATAGATAAACTAAATATTTATGCTGATGGTTATCAGCAACTAGCGATTTACGCATTAATAGCGGGAGTAATTTTGATTGTAATTTCACCTTTTATAAAAAAATTAATGCAAGAAGTCAAATAAATTTCCGATATTTCGGACCTATTTAAAAGATACTAATTTTAATATTCATTAAAATGAAAAAAACACTTATAGCACTATTGTTCATTCTTGGTTCTTACGCAGTTGAAGCTCAAGAATTAGTTTGGAGTAATAACCTTAGAAATTCTGTTGAAGTTTCTAAGAAAACGAAAAAACCATTAATGCTTTTTTTTACAGGAAGTGATTGGTGTGGCTGGTGTATAAAGCTTCAAAATGAAGTTTTCAGAACACCGGAATTTGTTAAATGGGCCAATGAAAATGTAGTTCTTGTGGAACTTGATTTTCCTAGAAGAACCACTTTAGCTCCCGAAATAACGGAACAAAATAATCAATTGCAACAGTTTTTTGCCGTTCAAGGATATCCAACGGTTTGGTTTGTTAATGCAACACTTAGTGACGGAAAAATCAATATGGACAAACTAGGAACTACGGGTTATTTGGCCGGAGGACCAAAAGTTTGGGTTGATAATGCCAATAGTATTTTGAAAAAGAAATAACATTATTTTACATTATAAAATCCCTTTTCAGTGGTAGCATGAAAAGGGATTTTCTTTTTTATACAAATGGACTTCCAAAGCTGGATGGTAGTTTTATAATTGGAGGCATCTGCAACAATTAATTTAGGTTGGTTTACTTGAATTAATCGCTCTAAATTTATTTTTGGAGTCTGCCTTAAAATGATAATATCGGGATTTATTTGTTTCGAATAAACACCAAAACTATCAATTACCATTATCTTTTTATCATTGAAATAATATAAATTTTGTATTTTACTTATTCCAGTTATTGAGCTATTATTTGCAATTATGTATGACTTTAGAACATTGTTTGATGCAAGTTTATCAATAGTTCTTTTATTGCCATAAACTAACACTTTATCTCCATTTCTCACTGTAATTAGTGTGTTTTTCCAACTATTAAAAACAATAAATTCTTGTTGTTTTTGAATTTCCCAACGCGTTATTAATAACGTTGATTGAAAAATCAATATACTTATAAATGCAAATACTATTTTAGGATATGTCGGTTTTTTAAATAAAATCACAAATGCAATAATTATTAAGTACAAACAAAATAAGGTTTGCCAATTTAATGGAATATCCTTAAAAATAAATTCCTCAAAGGAAGATACCCAATTGATAATTTTATTCAAATAATAGATACAAAATTCTAATGATTTCATTGTTAACATTGGAACAAAATCAAAAGCTGCCATCGCCATTACTAAAACTCCTAATCCCATAATTAGAATTAAAAAAGGAATAATAATTAGATTCGTAATAAAAAACAAACCAGGAAATTGATGAAAGTAGTAAATACTTAAAGGAAAAGCCCCAATTTGTGCTGCAATTGACACCGTTAGAATATCCCAAAAGTAAGTTGCGATTTTGTTTTTTGGCGTCCATAAATTGGAAATTAAAGGCTGCAACCAAAGAATAAAAAATAAAGAAAGGTAACTTAACTGAAATCCAACATCAAATAAAAAGGAAGGCTGAAAAAATAAAATTAGAAACATTGAAACCAATAAAGTGTGAAAAATATTGGTGCTTCTTTTCAAATGCAATCCCACAGCAACAAATGAAAACATAGTTACGGATCGAATTACCGAAGGTGAAAGTCCCGCCAATATTGCAAATCCCCAAAGGCAAATGATAATGCTAAATAAACGAATTGAATTTCCTAATTTATTTTTGGGTAAGGGTTTTAATAAAAATGAAATGAAAAGTAAAATAAATCCGACATGTAATCCAGAAACTGATAATATATGAATTGCTCCAGCGTACTGATAATCCTTTAAAATTTCCTTTGAAATATTTTGTTGTTGTCCTAAAATAAGAGCGTTAACAACTTGTAATTCGTCTTTTGAAAAATTATTAATTTGTAGATTGGAAATTATTTTATTTCTAAGTTGATCGGAATAATACCAGATATTTTTGTCAATTTTATTGCCAACATTAATTGAATTAGAGTTAGTATAAATTTGAGCATAAATGGATTTATTATTTAAATAGTGACCATAATCAAATTGGTTTGGATTTAATGAAATTTTATTTAAGAAACACTTACCATAAATTTGAATGTTATTTCCAATTTGAATCTTAGAATCTAAGTTAGTTTTGTCAATTTGAATTAAAACTCTACCAGAACAAGATTTCCCATTAATTCGTTTTACTAATCCAATGTATTTATCAATCTTGGCGTTACCTTTTAATTTTTCTCTTAAAACCAATTCAACAGAATAATAATCGGTTTCATTTTGTATTAAATGAACATAATTATTTTCGTAATATATCTCATTATGGATTACATGAGTAAAGCATCCAATTTGAAAAAATAATAGATAAGTAGCAATTCCAAAATATATTTTTTGGATAAAATCTTTCTTTGACAAATATAAAGTAACAATAAAAGCAACAAAAAATATTCCTATAAATATAAAAGTGGTAGATGGTTTTGGATTGATATAGCTTGAAAATACAATTCCCAATACAAACCAGATGGTTATTTTCATTAAAGGAAATTGAAATATTTTCATTTTCCTAAAGTAGTCATTTAATCTTACTAAAACGAAGAATAAATTCTATTTACTTGAGCAAAAGTTTTTTTGTAATAGGGTTCTTTAGTGGAAGATATTATCACACCTTTTGAAGTTGCTGAATGGATAAATTTAATTTCATCCTCCAAAACTTCTAAAATCAATCCAACATGGTTAATGATTTTTCTTCCATTGGTTTTAAAGAAAATTAAATCACCTTTTTTATATTGATTAGGATTTAAAACAGTACCCAATTTGGACATTTCATTGGAAGATCGTGGCAAAACAAAATCAAATTGACTAAAAGTAAAAAACATTAAACCAGAACAGTCAAATCCATCAGGACTTGAACCACCACTTCGATATCTAGCCCCTAAATTTTCTAAGGCAGCATTAATAAGCTGCTCAACTAAATAACTTGAATCGGAAGTACTTATAATAAAATCATCTGAATTTTCATCGGTGCTCAATCTACTTTTTATGTCTTTTTTTGGAGAGATTTCAGAAACTATTGGTTCAACTTTTTCAATAAAATTCTTTTTTTTCTTTTCTGATGTAGTATTTATTACCACTTCAGGCTTTTTGTATAAACCCTGTTTTTCGGCCTCAGATTTAGACGTAACTATGACAGAAGTTGTTTTACAACTCGTAAATATTATGAATAAAAGGAAAAGTGAAATGAGTTTTTTCAAAGTTATTTTTCTGCAAATTTATGCAATTAAATTTTATCTAATTTTCTGCATATTATTTACAATGAGTTTTGCCGTTTTTTGACTTGCGCCATTACCCCCTAATTTCATTTCTAAAGAAGTGTAACTTTCAAGAATTTTTTTTCGATATTTTGGATCTAATACTTTTTGAAGTTCCATTTTAATGTTTTTGGTATTGCAATTTTCTTGAATCAATTCAGTAACTACTTCTTTGTCCATGATTAAATTCACAAGTGAAATATATTTTAAAGTCACAATCCTTTTAGCTATTTGGTAGGAAAACCAACTCCCTTTATAACACACCACTTCTGGAACTTTAAAAAGCGCAGTTTCTAATGTTGCAGTGCCAGAAGTTACTAATGCAGCAAAAGAAAAACTCAATAAGTCATAGGTTTTATTGGAAATAAAATGACAGTTTTTTGAAGTTAAAAATGTACTGTAAAAAGAATATTCTTGGCTAGGGGCGCCTGCAATTACAAATTGATATTCTGGAAAATCAGCAACAACACTTAGCATTACTTTGAGCATTTTCGAGATTTCCTGCTTTCTACTTCCTGGTAAAATAGCAATTATTGGCTTATCACTCAAGTTATTTTCTCTTCTAAATTCAATTTCATTTACGGCAATACGATTATGTATAGCATCAATTAATGGATGCCCAACAAATTCAACCTTAAAATGGTGTTTATTTTCATAAAAGTCTTTTTCAAAAGGTAAGATCACATACATATTATCAATGTCGCGTTTAATATCTTTTATTCTATTTTCTTTCCAAGCCCAGATTTGAGGTGAAATATAATAGTGCGTTTTTATACCTAATTTTTTGGCCCATTTAGCAATTCTCATATTGAAACCAGGATAATCTATGAAAACTAAAACATCAGGCTGGAATTCTAAAATATCTTTTTTGCAGATTTTAATATTATTTAATATTGTTTTTAAATTCATTACTACTTCTATAAACCCCATGAACGATAAATCACGATAGTGTTTTACCAAAATTCCCCCGGCAGATTGCATTAAGTCGCCACCCCAAAAACGAATTTCTGCGGTTGGATCTTCTATATATAAAGACTTCATTAAATTTGAACCGTGTAAATCACCTGAAGCTTCTCCTGCAATAATATAGTATTTCATAGGATATTTCTATAAAAATAATGTAACAATTGTTAATACAATAATGGCTAAAATTATACCTTTAGCCATTATTTCTTTTTTATATTTTAATAAACCAAAGAACATTCCAATATTTAATATGGTTCCTAAGGCGATTATTTTGTTTAATATTCCTTCAAATTTTAAAAGCTGAATATCATCAATATAGGAATATGGAGTAAATAAAACAATAAATAAGTAACTTCCTAACAATGATGTAATTAATCCAATTAATAACCCGTAAAAAAGATCAATTTTTTTCATACTTAACTTAATTGAATTTTTTTTTGATGTAAAAATAATCATTTTTAAACTCACATCGTAGCTTTTCAATCTTTAACAAAAAATTAGATAATTAGATATTTTGAGTATCTTATTTTTGTTTACCTTAGTTAAAAAAAAATAATGAATACATTTTTGAATTTTATGAAAAGGAATTATAAGGTTTTAGCACTGGTTTTAGTTGCTTCTTTAGCGTTATGGAGTTTTATTCCTAAGCAAAAAGGAGATCCTGAAAAAGATAAATTATTGTTGGAGTTACTAACGTTTGTAATTGAAAAAGGACACTATAGTCCAGCAGAAATTGATGATAATTTTTCTAAAAGTTTATTTAAAGAATACATTAAAACACTTGACCCTACTAAAAGATTCTTTTTACAATCAGATATTGATGAATTTTCAAAATATGAAACAGATATTGATGATCAAATTAAAAATAAAGAGTTAACATTTTTTGATTTGACACATACTCGTTTAAAAAAACGAATCGAGGAAAGTAAATCTTATTATAAATCTATTTTAAGTCAACCATTTGACTTTAAAGTGGAGGAGGAATTTAATTCCGATTATGAAAAACAAAATTATCCTATTTCTATCTCAGAATTAAAAGAGAAATGGAGAAAACAATTAAAATTGTCGGTTTTGTCATCGTTAACAGATAGATTAAAATTAGAAGAAGACTTAAAAAACGGAGTAATTAAAGAGAAAAAAGATTCTTTAGGAATAAACAAATCAGAAAAGCCAATTGATAAAACCCCTAAAACATTCGAACAATTAGAGAAAGAAACACGCGAAAGTTCATTAAAATCAATGAATGAATTTTTTAGTCTAATAGAAGAAATGAAAAGGGAAGAATGGTTTTCGATTTTTATAAATACAATTGCAGAACGTTTTGATCCTCACACATCTTATTTTGCTCCTGAAGATAAAGAACGATTTGATGTTAGTATGTCAGGAAAATTCTTTGGAATAGGGGCTCGTCTTCAAAAGAAAAATGATTTCACAGAAATTACAGAACTAATTTCAGGTGGTCCAGCTTGGAGAGGAAAAGAATTAGAAGTGGGTGATATTTTCCTAAAAGTTGCCCAAGGGGATAATGATCCTGTTGATGTTGTAGGAATGAAAATTGACGATGTTGTTAAGAAGATTAAAGGTCCAAAAGGAACTGAAGTTCGTCTAACAGTTAAGAAAACAGATGGGACTATTAAAGTAATTACTTTAATTCGTGACGAAATAGAAATTGAAGAAACGTACTTAAAATCAAGTGTTGTAGAAAAAAATGGTTTGAAATATGGTGTAATTTATTTACCTAAATTCTATATCGATTTTGAAAACCCAGATAGCAGAGATGCTGGTAAAGATATGTCGATTGAAGTGGAACGATTAAAAAAAGAAGGCGTCAACGGAATTGTATTGGATGTTCGTGATGATGGTGGCGGATCTTTAAAAACAGTAGTAGATATTGCAGGATTGTTTATTGAACAAGGTCCAATTGTCCAAATAAAATCGGCATCTGGAGAAAAAGAAGTACTCTATGATAGGGATAAAAAAGTTCAATGGGATGGCCCTTTGGTAATAATGATAAATAACTTCTCTGCTTCAGCATCGGAAATTTTAGCTGCTGCAATACAAGATTATAAAAGAGGGGTAATCATTGGAAGTAAACAATCTTATGGAAAAGGAACCGTTCAAAATATTATTGATTTAAATAAATTTGTTAGAAATTCAACCTTAGGAGATTTAGGGGCTTTAAAAACTACAACTCAAAAATTCTATAGAATTAATGGAGGTTCGACTCAATTGGAGGGTGTTAGTAGTGATGTTGTAATGCCAGATAAGTATTCATATATTAAAATGGGAGAACGAGACATTGATAATGCAATGCCATGGGACAAAATTGATGCCGCAGATTATAAAATTTGGAATAAAGCAAATAATATTTCTACCGCCATTGCAAATAGTAAAAAAAGATTGGCTGAAAATAATCAATTTAAATTGATAGATGAAAATGCAAAATGGATTAATCAAAGAAGTGAAGATTTTGTTTACAATTTACAAATTGATAAATTTAAAGCAGAACAAAAATTACTTGAAGAAACTTCAAAAAAATATAAAGCAGTTTTAGATTATAAAAACCAATTGACATTCAATTCTCTTCCCTATGAAAATGAACTGATGAAAACGGATTTAGCTTTAAAAGAAAAAAGACTAAGGTGGCATGAGAGTTTGTCGAAAGACATTTATATCGATGAAGCTTTAAATGTTTTAAGTGATCTACAATCTAAAGATTTGGCTAAGAAAACCAATGTAACTCTGAAGAAAAAAGATAAAACAGTAAAATCATAAAAAAAAGTCCTGAGTAATCTCAGGACTTTTTTTTGTAAGAAGTTTATGCGTTTGCTGTTACCGCGTCACGATCAATTTTCCCTACAAGTCCAACTAAAACTTTTCCAGGACCAACTTCAGTAAATAAAGTGGCACCATCTTTAACCATTTGTTGAACAGATTGCGTCCATTTTACAGGAGCAGTTAATTGAATAATTAGATTTTTCTTAATTTCAAATGGGTCTGAAACCGCATTGGCAGTTACATTTTGATATACTGGACATATAGGGGTTGAAAAAGTAGTCGCTTCAATTGCAGCAGCTAATTCTTCGCGTGCTGGTTCCATCATTGGAGAGTGAAAACCACCACCAACAGGTAATAATAATGCTCTTTTTGCACCTGCAACTTTCATTGCTTCACAAGCCATTTCTACTGCTGAAAATTCTCCTGAAATAACTAATTGACCAGGGCAGTTATAGTTTGCCGCCACAACTATTCCGTCAATTGAAGCACAAACTTCTTCAACAACAGAATCTTCTAATCCTAAAACTGCAGCCATTGTAGATGGTTTTATTTCACATGCTTTTTGCATTGCTAAAGCCCTTTTTGAAACCAATTTTAAACCATCTTCAAATGATAAAGTACCATTTGCAACCAAAGCAGAAAATTCTCCTAAAGAATGTCCAGCAACCATTTCAGGTTTGAAATCAGGAAGCGTTTTTGCTAAAACTACCGAATGCAAAAATACTGCCGGTTGGGTAACTTTGGTTTCTTTTAATTCCTCTGCAGTTCCTTCAAACATAATATCTGTAATTCGGAAACCTAAAATTTCATTTGCCTTTTCAAATAGATCCTTAGCTAACTCTGAATTTTCATACAACTCTTTTCCCATTCCTGTAAACTGGGCTCCCTGACCCGGAAATATAAATGCTTTCATAATTATTTATCAATTTAAGATTTCACTTTTATCAATTTTGAAGCTTTTTTGGCCATCTCAACAATTTCAACAATTGGGGTTTTCAAATCATCACTAACTAAAGAAACTCCCATTCTACGAAAAGGTCTTGAAGTAGGTTTTCCAAATATTCTAAAGTCGGTTTTTGGCATGGATGCAATTTTCTCAATCCCTTCATAGGTTGGATTTAAGCTATTTTCTGAAGCAAGAATAACAGCACTTGCGCCAGCTTTTTCCAATTTTATTTCGAATATTGGTAAACTTAATATTGCTCGTAAATGTAATTCAAATTCGTTAAAATTTTGAGTACCTGCTAGGGTTACCATTCCGGTATCGTGAGGTCTTGGAGATAATTCTGAAAAGTAAACCCCTTCATCTGTAAGAAAAAATTCTACTCCAAAAAGCCCTGCACCGCCCAAAGCTTCTGTGACTTTTTTTGCCATATTTTGTGCTTCAATTAAGTCATTTTCTGAAATTTTAGCAGGCTGCCAACTTTCTTGATAATCACCACGTTCTTGACGATGTCCAATTGGAGCGCAAAAAAGGGTTGGATTGTTATTTTGAACTACTGTCAATAAAGTGATTTCTGAATTGAATTTTACAAAGGCTTCTACAATCACTTCTATAACATCTCCACGAGAACCTTCAACGGCATAATTCCATGCTTTTTCAATATCCGATTCCGTTTTTATTGTAGATTGCCCTTTTCCTGATGAAGACATTAAAGGTTTTACAACGCAAGGAATTCCGACTTCCAAAACGGCTTTTTTTAATTCTTCAGAAGTGGTTGCGTAGCTATATTTAGCAGTTTTTAAACCTAAATCTTTAGAAGCCAAATCACGAATCGCTTTTCGATTCATGGTGAAATTAGCCGCTTTTGCTGAGGGAACTACTTTTATTCCTTGCTTTTCATAATCATAAAAGCGCTCAGTTCTAATTGCTTCAATTTCTGGAACTATGAAATCGGGTTGGTGTTTATAAACAATTCTATCTAATTCTGATCCGTCAAGCATATTAATTACTTCAAATGCATGGGCAACTTGCATCGCGGGAGCATTTTCATAATTATCAACAGCTATTACAATTTGCCCAATTCTTTGAGCTGCTATTGTAAATTCTTTGCCTAATTCACCAGAACCCAGAAGAAGTATTTTCATAAATAACAAATTTAAATTGCTTAATTATGACAATGCTTGTTTGATTCTCTTTAGCGCTTCAATCAATAAATCTTCGCTTGTAGCATAAGAAAAACGAATACAATTCGGATTTCCAAAAGCATCACCAGTTACGGTAGCTACATTTGCCTCTGATAAAAGATACATTGAAAAATCATTTGCATCTTTAATAAACGTACCGTTTAAAGTTTTTCCAAAAAAGTGGGAAACATCTGGGAATACATAAAATGCCCCTTCTGGAACATTGATTTTTATTCCAGGAATATCTCTTAAAAGTCCCACTACTAAATCTCTTCTTCTGTGGAAAGCATCAACCATATGTTTTAAAACAGATGGGTCAGCATCAACGGCCGTAATTGTTGCTCGTTGTGCTATACTATTTGCTCCGCTAGTTACTTGCCCTTGAATTTTTGTACATGCTTTTGCAATAAATTCAGGTGCTCCAATATATCCTATTCTCCATCCTGTCATTGCAAATGCTTTTGCAACACCATTTACAGTTACTGTTTTATCAAGCATTCCTGGAATAGAACCAATACTACAGAAAGTACCTGAGAAATTTATGTGCTCATAAATTTCATCAGCTACTACATAGATGTTTGGGTATTTTTCTAAAACTTTTGCCAATGAGGTTAGTTCTTCCTTATTGTAAACAGATCCACTAGGGTTACAGGGCGAACTGAACCAGATCATTTTAGTTTTTGGAGTTATTGCGGCTTCTAATTGTGAAGGTGTAATTTTGAAATCGCTTTCTATAGTTGTAGGAACTTCAACAGGGACACCACCTGATAATTTTATTATTTCAAAATAACTCACCCAATATGGAGCAGGTAAAATAACCTCGTCTCCATCGTTTAACATTACTTGCGCTATATTGTATAAAGATTGTTTTGCACCAGTAGAAACTACAATTTGCGATGGTTTGTAATCTAAATTATTATCTCTTTTGAATTTTCTACAAATCGCCTCTTTTAATTCTAGGTAACCTTCTACAGGGGAATAAGTGCTATAATTTTCGTCTATTGCTTTTTTTGCGGCCTCCTTAATAAAATCGGGAGTGTTGAAATCGGGTTCACCTAAACTTAAACTAATAATATCTTTCCCTTGTGCTTTTAATTCTCTTGCTAAAGCGGCCATTGCCAAAGTTTGTGAAGTCGATAAATTATTTATCCTATCCGAAAGTGCATTCATTCTTGTTGTGTGTTGTAGTTATTTATTGTTGGGTTTAATTTTTATACTGATAATTCTGGTTTCATCCCTAAGTCTTTCAAATGTTTGAAATGGGCAATTACGGCTGATCTCATTGATTTGTATTCATAGTAAGGAAGATTTGCTTCTTTTGCCGCTTCTTTTACAAATTCTGAAATCTTATTGTAATGAACGTGACATATATTTGGGAATAAGTGGTGTTCAATTTGATGATTTAAACCTCCAGTGTACCAGTTTACGATAAAATTTTTAGGAGCAAAATTTGCCGTAGTAAATAGTTGGTGAATTGCCCATGTGTTCTCCATTTCTCCAACTTCATTTGGTAATGGATTTGCAGTTTCTTCAATTACGTGTGCCAATTGGAATACAATACTTAAAATTAATCCTGCAGTGTAATGCATGACAAAAAATCCTAAAAGTACTTTCCACCAAGAAACTCCAATAATCATAGGAATTACTATCCAAATAGAAAAGTAGATTGTTTTTGTAATTACCAATGTAGTCCATAAAATTTTTGGACTTTTAGGTTCTCCGTAAGACAATTTTCTTTTTAAATACTGACTCATTTGTTTGAAATCAGTAGTTAAAGCCCAGTTGAAAGTCAATAATCCATATAAAAAAACTGAATAATAATGTTGAAATTTATGAAAGTAGGACCATTTTGCTTCTTTGGTGAATCGTATAATTCTACCTGCATCTAAATCTTCATCATGTCCTGGAATATTGGTATAGGTGTGATGCAAAACATTATGTTGAACTTGCCAATTGTAAACATTTCCTGCCAAAATGTATATGGTTCCTCCCATAAATTTATTTACCCAGCCTTTATTAGAATAAGACCCATGATTACCATCGTGCATTACATTCATTCCTATTCCAGCCATTCCAATACCAATAACAACTGATAGTAGCGTAAACATCCATAAAGGCATATTTGTTAATGTAATAATTAAAATATAGGGTGTAATAAATATTGAGAAAAGTATAATTGTTTTAAGGTACAATTTCCAGTTTCCAGTTTTTTCAATATTATTTTCTTTGAAATAATTGTTTACTTTAGAATTTAATGATCTAAAAAACTTCATTCCATCTTGTTTTGCAAATGTAGGGACAGTATTATTCATAATATATTCGATATTCAACAAAGATAATTATTATATAAATTTATTCCACCAATTTCAAGTTAATATTTTAACTTTAAGTAGTACTTTTGTTAAAAAAAATAAATGGAATTTATTCTTAAGCACTTTCCTGAATTAACTGAGGTTCAGATAAGTCAATTCCAAAAGTTGGAGGCGTTATACTACGATTGGAATTCAAAAATTAATGTTATTTCCAGAAAAGACATCGACCAATTGTATTTAAAACATGTTTTACACTCTTTGGCTATTGCCAAAATTCAAAAATTTGAACCAGGAACTTATGTTTTAGATGTTGGAACTGGCGGAGGTTTTCCAGGAATTCCATTAGCTATACTATTTCCTGAAACACGTTTTTACCTGATTGATTTAATTCTCAAAAAGATAAATGTGGTAAAAGCAGTTGCTGAATCGTTGGAATTACAAAATGTAAAGGCGGAACAAATTCGTGCTGAAAATGTAAAAGGCGATTTTGATTTCATTGTAAGTCGTGCAGTAACCAACATGCCCGATTTTGTTTCTTGGATAAAAGACAAAATTAAAAAACAACAAAAACACAAACTCAAAAATGGTATTTTATATCTCAAGGGAGGCGATTTAACTGAAGAATTGGCTACTTTTTCCAATGCAACAGAATACAATATTGCCGACTTTTTTGAAGGGGAATTTTTTGAAACCAAAAAAGTAGTTCACGTACCTTTGAAATATAAATCATAAAAAACCCACAAATATTGTGGGTTTTTTATTCAAAAATCTAATTTCTGAAATTTTAAATTCAATTTATTCTCCTAAAAACGGATATCTGTAATCTTCAGGAGTAATAAAAGTTTCTTTGATAGTCCTTGGTGAAGCCCAACGCAATAGGTTCAATGCTGAACCCGCTTTGTCGTTTGTTCCCGAGGCTCTAGCACCACCAAAAGGTTGCATTCCTACTACTGCTCCAGTTGGTTTATCATTTACATAAAAATTTCCAGCAGCATTTTGCAAAGCGATAGTTGCTTGTTCAATGGCATAACGATCTTTACTGAAAATAGCCCCTGTTAATGCGTATTCTGAAGTTTGGTCTATTAACTCTAAAGTAGTTTCCCAATTAGCATCTTCATAAACATATATAGTTACTATTGGTCCGAACAATTCAGTTTCCATTGTAGTATATTTTGGGTTGGTAGTAACAATAACTGTTGGTTCGATAAAGTATCCAACTGACTTATCATAATTTCCTCCAACGATTATTTCAGCATCCGAATCTTTTTTTGCTTGTTCGATGTAACTAACTAATTTGTTAAATGAACCTTCGTGAATAACTGCTGTAATGAAATTTCCAAAATCTTCTGGAGAACCCATTTTCATGGATTTTACGTCGGTAATTAATTGTTGTTTTACTGCGGGCCACAAACTTTTAGGAATATAGACTCTTGAAGCTGCTGAACATTTTTGTCCTTGAAATTCAAATGCACCACGTGCAATTCCCGTTGCCACTTGTTTAACATTGGCACTTGGATGCGCTACAATAAAATCTTTTCCACCTGTTTCTCCTACAATTCTTGGATAGGTTTTATAATGGTGAATATTGGTTCCTATTTTTGCCCAAATGTCTTTGAATACATGAGTTGAACCTGTGAAATGCACTCCGGCAAAATCACGACTTGACAAAACAGTATTGGTAATCATTTCAGCGTCACCGAAAACAACGTTGATAACGCCATCAGGAATACCTGCTTCTTTGAAAACGTCGATGATAATTTTTGCTGAGAATACTTGGCTATCACTTGGTTTCCAAATTACAACATTACCCATCATGGCTGCGCTTGCAGGTAAATTTGCCGCAATTGCAGTGAAATTAAAAGGTGTAATTGCGTAAACAAACCCTTCTAATGGACGGTATTCTACTCTGTTCCAAACGGAAGAATCGGAATTAGGTTGGTCCTTATAAATTTGAGACATAAACTCAACATTATATCTAAGAAAATCAATTAATTCACATGAAGCGTCTATTTCTGCTTGGAAAATATTTTTAGATTGTGCAATCATTGTTGCAGCATTAATTTTTGCTCGGTAGGGTCCTGCGATTAATTCGGCAGCTTTTAAAAATATTGCTGCACGTTGTTCCCAGGCCATATTTGCCCATGCTTTTTTTGATTCTAATGCGTTGGCGATTGCTTTTTCAATATGATGCTTTTCAGCTAAATGATAGGTTCCCACGATGTGCTTATGATCATGTGGAGCCGACATTGACCTGGTGTTTCCAGTTCTAATTTCTTCATTTCCTATGTATAATGGAACGTCAATTTTGGTGTTCCACATTTCTTTATAGGCCGCGAGAACAGCTGTTTTTTCTGGAGAATTTGGGGCATACGACTTTACGGGTTCGTTTACCGCTTTTGGTACATTAAAGAATCCTTTTAACATGATAGTTTTTATTTAATGATACCCAATTTAATGGCTTAATTTGGGTGATGATATTTTTACAAAAGTACAAATGTAAAATTGATAAATGACAATTTAGATTTAGAAATTAAGTCGGATATCTAGCCCAGAAGGAAATGAAAACCCCGGAATTCAAAAAGTTATTTTTTCTTTTGTTTTTAAAGCGACGAAAAGAAGCTCTTAAAAGCAAAATAGAAATAAAGATTTTTTGAATGAGGAGTTGTAATGGACTGCTGGAAAAAGATACTAATTTAATGCAAATGGTGCACTCAATCGAAACGTTGGAACAACAACTTTGAAATTTCTAGTAGAAGTAAAATTTACCATATTAAAATAGCCCTGCATTGCACCAAAAGGAGAAGATAATAAACAACCAGAACTATAAGTATGGGATTCTCCAGGTTTTAACACTGGTTTTTTTCCAATAATTCCTTCACCATCAACAATTTCTGTTTCTTGAAGAGAATCAAAAATTTCCCAGTGGCGGGTCATTAATTGTACGGAATCCTTACTATGATTTTCAATGGTTATATGGTAACTGAAGGCAAATTGAATCTTGTAGTTTTTGAAGTATGTGCCCTCAAAACTGGTGGATACAGAAATTTTAATTCCCCTTGTGATTTGTGATACCATAGTAACAAAATGATTTTACGTAAAATTATAAAAAAATTATGAGTTATTCAATTAATTGAACTAAAATAAAATAAAATTAATTGGTAATATTCTCGGAATTTGCAACTCCTTTTCCAATAATTCTGTCGTATCGTTGGTTGTTTTCTCTGTAGTAAATTATAGCAAAATAATTATTTTCGGTTTGAGAAAAATTACCATCGATGGCATTTTCATAGTCTATTTTTTTGTTTTCATCAGCTACTACATATTGATAATTTGTAAAACCTTGTTTGATTAATATTGCCTTTTCGTATACTCCTTTTTCTTTATTATAATCCATTTTAAATTCATCAGTAAGAGCATAATTATTGAACATTCCATTGACATAAATGTTCTTTTTTTCATAAAATGATGGGGCTGATAAGGTAAAAAACACCCATGAATAGTCTGCCTCAATGGCATTATTAGTTGAATTAGCATTTAGAGGGACAAAATTTCCATTGGCATCGGGATTATAAGTGTAGGTTTTATTTTTTCTGGCTTCGTTGGTATATAAATGAGTATTGTAAACTCCATTACTAGCGTCTACCCGTGCAATAAAATTATTTGAAGCTCTTATGATTTTGTTTTCAAAAAATAAAAATTCATTTCCGCCCCAGAATTGAGTTTCTGTATCGTATTTATAAATTAGATCGTTTCCTATGGTAAACATTGGTTTAATATTGGTAATTGCTTCATTTAATTTTCCGTTTTGTAATAATAGTATTTTTACGTTTTGATTCGGACTTTGAAAAAGTAGATTGGGAGATTTAATGGAAAAATCTAGATTTTGTTTGTAATTGATATCATTTAATGTTCTCGCCCTTTTTATTTGCATTGGAACTGTAACTAAGTTTTCGTATATCATCAATTTTCTAGAAAATACGACTTCTCTTTCTTCATTTAATATCTTAATCATATAATTTCCGCTAACTAATAACTGTGTATTTTTATTTGGAAAACCAATTCTATAGTGTGAAAATAATTGTAATGTATTTAATGAATTGGTATATTCTTGAATTCGAATACCATCAAATCCCTGTAGGTATTCATTTTTTGATAAATCGGAATGTTTCCAGTCATAATTGCAGTGAACAATTTCATAGTAATAATTTGCTTCATTTCCATACAAATCATCAAACTGGATTTCAAAGGGGTCATTAAGTCCAAATAGGGCGATTGAATTTTGATTATTTTGAACAAAAGTGATTGTTTTAATGTTAAATGGGGGGTCGATTTCTTTTTCCACTTGTGCAATTGTAACAAATGTAATTAGAGTAAGCGAAATATTTAACCAAAGGGCTTTAATCATAATAGAATTTTTGCTTTTGTAAATATATGAAAATTACCTATGAAAATAAAGTTAAAAAAAATGCTATTTGAAGCATACTGGAATAATTTCTCCTTTTGCTAGGCAATATTTTTCAACTAATTCTGGTTTTAATTTGGCAGTATAATCTTCTTCAACGACTTTAAAACCGATACTCCTTAATTTATCAAAATAGTCGCGGCCATAGATTCTAACATGGTCGTATTGGCCAAAAATTGCAGCTCTTTCTTTCGGATTTTTAATAGAATCGTCAAAGAAAGTGAATTCGCGAGTTAAATCTTGAGGGATTTGGAAAATTCCCATTCCACCTGGTTTTAATACTCGATATAACTCTTTCATTGCTTTAGTATCATCAGGAATGTGTTCTAGTACGTGATTACAAAAAATGATATCGAAGGAATTATCTTCAAAGGGCAAGTTGCAAATATCCGCTTTTACATCTGCCAAAGGTGAAAATAAATCCGTTGTGGTATAATTGATATTTTTTTGGTTTCTGAATAGTTTATAGAATGCTTGTTCAGGTGCAAAATGTAGGACTTTTAATACTGAACTCGTTTCAGTATCTCTTAAATAGAAGCTTTTTGGTTGTTTAAAAGAAGAATCTGAATCTAATTCAGATTGAAAAAAATCGGTTTCATTTTTAAGGAAAAGCCAAAGCAATCGGTGTCTTTCTAAAGAAAGAGTACTTGGCGAAAGCACATTATTACGTTGGTTTCCGTAACCATAGGGCAAAAACATTTTAAAACTTTTGCCGTCAATTGGATCGGTAAAAGTAGTTCCTTTTAATAAAAATGCCATTATTGGACGAACAATATAACTCAATCTAATTAGGATTGGTCTGGGGATGGTATTGAGAATTAATTTAAATAGTTTTTTCATTTATTAAATCACCAATGGTGTTTTTCTAAATTCATCCTCTTCATTACTCACAATTCCTAACGCTTGATAAATATAGGCAAACGTAGATAGTAACTCTGGTTTTCCATCAATTATTGCCACATCATGCTCAAAATGTGCACTAGGTTTTCCATCGGCAGTTAATATTGTCCAGCCGTCTTTTAATTGCTTGATATTTTTGGTTCCCATATTAATCATAGGTTCAATGGCAACTACCATTCCTTCAACAAATAATTTTCCACGCCCTTTTTTACCGTAATTTGGCATTTCAGGTTCTTCATGCATTTTTTGTCCTAATCCATGCCCTACAAGCTCTCTAACAACGCCATAACCATAAGATTCAGTATATTTTTGAATTGCATTACCTACATCTTCAACACGGTTCCCAATTTTAAATTCACGAATACCCACATATAAAGATTCTTTGGTAACCTGTAATAATTTTTTTGTTTCGGGAGCTACTTCCCCAATTTCAAAAGAATATGCATGATCTCCGTGAAATCCGTTTTTAAATGCACCACAATCTACAGAAATAATATCGCCATTTTCTAGTGGAATATTATTTGGAATGCCATGTACAACTTGAGCATTTGGACTCATACAAAGTGAATTAGGGAATCCATACAATCCTAGGAAACTAGGAACTGCACCATGATCACGAATAAACTCTTCGGCTAATTTATCAAGGTACAATGTTGTTACTCCAGGCTTTATTTCCCGAGCTATCATCCCTAATGTTTTTGAAACGATTAAAGCACTTTCGCGCATTAATTCTATTTCTTCTCTAGTTTTTTGGATTATCATTTTTTGCCGAATAGATTACAAAAGTACAATTTTATAATTATTTATTCGGGATTGGCCATAATTTTAAAAAGTTCAGAATTTGAAACAAAATAGCTGTTTTCCAAAGCTATCTGTGATAATTTAGCAGTCACTAAATTATTTTCTCTTGAATTAATTAAAAATAGAGAACTTTCTCCAAAAAGAAATAACTTTTCTTCTGACTCTAGCATTTTTTTATTGTCTTCAGATATTGATTTTGCAAATTCTATTTGCTTTAAATAGGAATTAATCTCTATTTTTTGGGCATTAATTTTATTTTGTAATTGTAATTGTTCAAACTCCAATAAAAACTCTGTTTCTTGAACTTTGAATTTGGCTATTTTTAAATTTCCGCGTTCTTTCCTTAAAAATAATGGAAAATAAAAATTCATACCTATTTTATAATCTTTGAATTGATAGTTTTCGAAGTAACTTGGTTCAGATAAATAGGAGTATCCTAAATCAATTTTTGGTAATAACATATTGGCTTTTAATTTTCTTTCAACATTTAAAATGTCTATTTTATTTTGAAGCGCGTTTATTTTTGGATGAGAATTTAACGAAAATTGATTATTAATTAAATCATTCGTTTTCAATGTTTCTTGGATAGATAATTCTAAATTAATTTCAGGAATTAAATCATCAGCTAATTCTAACGGTATGTTATTTTCCAACCATAAATAATTAGCTAATTCTAATTTTGATTTTGCCAGTTTTAACCTTGAATTTTCAGCGCTTAGTAATCTATTTTTTACAATAATTCCAGCTTCAATACTATCAATAGGAGCCTTATCTCCTTGTTTAATTAATGATTGAATTCCATCAAATCGAATTTGAGCAATTTTGGTGTATTCTTCGTATAATTTATATTCACTATATGTTTTTTTCCAATTAAAATATGCTATTGAAGCATCATAAAGTATTTCAATAGCTTGCAATTTCCGTTCGGCTTGACTCAATTGTAATTGGATTTTTGCTTTTCTAAGGTTGGCCATTCTTTCATTAATAAATAATCCTTGTCCTAGGGGAATTGAAATTCCTAATGAGGTCAATCCTTGATTTGGCAATGTATTGTCAGGATTTAAATATATCCCTTCACTATTATCAAAACCCGCTTTTACCTCAATTCCATACCAGGTTGGAATTTTAAAACTACTATTAAGAATAGAGTAGTATTCGTTATTTTTAAACTGTTTTTTTGAAAAATCAACTTCAATGTTTGGATCAAAACCACCTCTAGCAATCATTAAATTAGCTTGGGCTTTATTAATTTCTAAATTAGCAATTTTAACTAACGGATGATATTTTTTTACATATCCAATAAATTCATTGTATGTAAATTCCTTAGACACTAAATTTTGCGCATTTAAATTACAACCAATAAATAGAAATAGTAAAAGTAGTTTTCTCATTATTTTTTTTCTTTTTCTTTTACAGTCCCTGGCTTATAGTAATTTGGTGGAAATCCATTAAGGGTTCTCCATAATTCAAACCAAACGGGAACATTGTTTAAAAGTGCGATTGTTTTGGCGCCAGCACCAATACTTAATTGTTTTGGCCACTTGATATCATTTTTATCCGGAGCAATCAATACTCTGTATTTACCGTTTTCACTAATAAAATTTTCAATAGCCACAATCTTTCCACCAAATGTTCCATAGGAAATATCAGGCCATCCAGAGAATACAATTGTTGGCCATCCATCAAACCAAACCCTAACTTTTTCACCTTTTGAAATCAACGGTAAATCTACTGGGTTAACATAAGTTTCTACTGCAATTTCAAAATTTGCGGGCATTATGGTAACTATTGGAGTTCCTTCCTTGATTGTTTCTCCAATTCCCGATTGTAAAGCCCTATTTATATAGCCACTTTGTGATGCCCTTATATAATACATTCCATTTCTAATACTATAATTTGCATATTGATTTTCCAATTTGTTTACTTGAGCTTCGGTATCATATTGGTTGCTCATTGCTGTAAATTGGTCACTTTGAGCTTTTGATTCTTTTTCAGAATACTCAGCATCGATTCGATTTGTTTCTACTTTAGCATTAATAAGTTCATTTTTACTAGATAATAATTTATTTTCTTGTGTAATTATTTTTGCTTCTGCTTCTTGTAATTTTAATCTTTTTTCCTCAACATCTGTAAGCGGCTTTAACCCATCTTTATTAAGTTGGATTGCTCGATTGTATTGTGTTGTTGCAATTCTTAATTGTGTTTTTACAGCTGCCAAATCCATACTGTCACTTTTTATTTTAAAAATTGCCTGTTTGATTTTATTATTTGCTTGCTCTTTCTTTAATTTCTTCTCGGCCCTAATAGCTTTTATTTGTTCAGAAAGTGAAATTACTTTTGATCCATAAGATTCATAAGACTGTTTTTTAGCATTAACTTGGTTTTTAGTATTTTGAACTAAATTAGGATCCATATATTCTTCTTTTATCTCTGAAATATACAATATAGTGTCTCCTTTATTTACAAAATCACCTTCTTTAACATACCATTTTTCTAATCTACCTGAAATTACACTTTGAATAGACTGTGGTCTTTGATTTGGTTTTAAGGTAGTTACACTTCCAGTTCCAGAAATATTTTGCGTCCATGGAAGGAACAAGGCAATAAGTACTAAAATAGATACACTCACAATTATTCTATTTAAAATTTTATAATGAGGTCTATTAATTAAGTTTCTAACTGTTTGATACTTATCTAAATTTCGTAATTTCGAATTGTTTTCAGATATATTTAGCATAGCGATTGTGTATTTATATCAAGTTGAATATTTCCTTTATGCATCGTTATTTTTCGATTACATTTAGCATTCCAATAAGGATTTTTAGACGAAACAATTATGCTCCAATTATTTTTATCCGAAGTTAAAAAGTCGATAATTTTATTAGCTTCGGTCTCATCCATGTTACTTGTGGGATCTTCATAGAATAGCATTTTTGGTTTTCGAATAATACTCCTTGCTAGAAGAATTTTTTGAGCATTGGAAGATGATAATTGTTTACTTTCAGGCAATAAAGGTGTTTCTAAGCCCTTAGGTAATGATTTTATAAATGAGGTTAATTGAACATTTTCCAAGGCCCATTTTAAATCCTCAAAACTAATATTTGGATCATTAAATGTAATGTTTTCCAAAAGTGTCCCTTCAAATGTTGATTCTCCATGTAAAATACATGCTATTTGTGATCTAAATTGATTGGTGTCTAATTTTCTAAATGTTTCGTCATTGATGTATATTGAACCCGTTTTTGGTTCTAAAACACCACATAGTATTTTTATAAATGTTGACTTTCCTGATCCATTTTCCCCATTGATAATAATTTTTTCACCTTGTTTAATCTTAAGTGAGATGTCATTAATGATTTTTTTGTTTGAATCCGGAAATTTAAATCCAATATTCTCCGCTTCTAAATTGATACTTGTGTAACATGCAGGATTGTGGTTAAATATCTCTTCTTCTAGTTCCAAATCTGTTATCTCACCTATTTTTTCAATTGAAGTTAATACGTCATAAAAGGTTTCTAAACCTAGTATTATTTTTTCAACAGAATTAATTACCAATAGAATGATAATTTCAGAAGCTACAAATTGTCCGATATTCATTTTTTGTGAAAGAACTAAAAAGCCTCCAATCAATAATAAACCTGCGGTGATTATTATTTTAAAAATAATTAACTGACTAAATTGTCTTTTGATTATATTAAAGTGTTTTTCTCTATAATTTAAATAATCGGTTACTAATAAATTATTTTTTTCAAGAGCAAAATCATACGTAATTTCATTTTTAAAACTATAACTATTACGAGCGATTTCATGTAACCAATTGGCTACTTTATATTTAAATTTAGATTCTTTCATACTGGTTGCAAGCCCCGAGGTGTAAGAAAATTTAAAAACAATATAAAGTAATAAGAACAATAATATCCCAAAAATTATAAAAAATGGATGGTATAATGATAAGAGAATTAATCCAAATGATATTTGAAGTAAAGCAGCTGAAAAATCAATGAGTAATTTAGAAGTTCCTTTCTGAATTACTAAAGTATCAAAAAACCTACTTGCTACTTCAGGTACATAATTATTATATAGCTGATTTTGTTTTATTTTTGGTAAACGAGCAGCAAATTCAAAAGAAGAACGTACAAATATTTTTTGTTGTAAATTTTCTGAAATTCTTAGTTGCATCAAGGATAAAATTCCAACTAATGCCACACCGATTACCACCAAAATTATTAATACTATCCAGGATGCACTAACTCTTCCTGATTGAATAAAATTGATTATAGCTTGAATTCCTAAAGGTAATGACAAACTTATTAATCCAGAAAATATTGCATAAAAAAACAGTTGAGAAACATCTTTTTTATCTAATTTTAGTAGATTGAAAAATCTCTGTAATGGTACCATCGTTTTTATTTAATTAGTGTTGTTTCTATTAAGTTCAAGTAAAAATGCGTGGGAGTTGTTTTTTCATCACAATCAGTAATAGATTTTAAATGATCCTTAAGATAATATTGATGCAAACTTCCTTCTACAATTGAAGAAATTAGCGACTTTGCATATTTATATTCTGGATTTATTTCTTTGACTATTTCAATTATTCTTGAAATCACTCTTTTATATATTAAAAAAAAACCTTCCTTATTTTCAATGTCTATTTCTTTAGTATGTAACGTTTTTGTGAATTCTGCAATAATTATTTTGTTTAATGTAGATTCATTTATATACGATGTATTGTTATCATCTTCAACTTTCTCAGTTACTATAGTAATTGCTTTTTTTAGTTTTTCTTTAGGGTCATTAATATTTGCTGTTGCAAAAACAAGTTTATATTCCATCCAACTCCAATACCAAGAGGATAAATAAACCAATAATTTATGTTTGTTTTCAAAGTAACGATATATTGAACTTTCGTTTGAACCTATTTTTTCTCCAAGCTTTTTAAAAGTAAAGTTGTCAAATCCAATTTCATCAATTAAAATAATACTTTGTTCAAGTATTTTTCTTCCTAAATCTGAAGTTTCAGGATTTTTAACATATATTTTACTGTTAATTTGAATCTTAAAATTTGCAAATACTGTATTCATATTTAATATTATTTTATGCAAATATAATAGTATTACTATTAAAAAT
>RFPP01000018.1 GCA_009926065.1 Flavobacteriaceae bacterium | reverse complement strand
TCAACCAAGTGTGAAAAACGAAGATACTTGGCCTTTTAACCAACCTTTTTATCTTATTGTTAATCTTGCTGTGGGCGGTAATTTTGGCGGTCCAGAAGTAGATAAATCAGTTTTTCCTCAGCAATTTAAAATTGATTACATAAAAGTATATCAGTAGCTAATAATTATTAAATTTCTTCTTTCAATTATTTTATTTTTGACACTGTTTTTTATATTTTACTACATTGAAATACTATAAAATTTAAATTTTATTTGTTTTATTATAATTTTTTATTTTATATTTGTTTTATATTAATCCTAATTTAACATTTGCCTATAGACAAAAAAACTACTTTTTAGAGATAATTCTCCAAATTTTATTTTAACAACTAAAAAGTATTTTTATGGCTAATGTTCAAACCTCAGACGCGTTATTGGTAAAAAATTACATAGCAGGTGATGAAAATTCCTTGTCTATTTTAATCAACAGACACCAATCTAAGATTTACGGTTTTATCTATTCTAAATTATCGGATAGAGATATAGCTGATGATATCTTTCAAGATACTTTTATTAAAGTAATTAAAACACTGAAATCAAATTCTTACAACGAAGAAGGTAAATTTTTACCTTGGGTTATGCGAATTTCTCATAACTTGATTATCGATTATTATAGAAAAAACAAAAAAATGCCAATGTTCAGAGAAACAGAGGACTTTTCAATCTTTTCTATCATGTCAGATAATGTGCCAAACATTGAATCTAAATTGATTACCACGCAAGTAGAATCTGATTTAAGAAAATTAATCGAAGAGCTTCCGGAAGATCAAAAAGAAGTTTTGGTAATGAGAATGTATCAAGACCTAAGTTTTAAAGAAATCTCAGAGTTAACAGGGGTTAGCATCAACACTGCCTTAGGCAGAATGCGTTATGCAATCATGAACTTAAGAAAAGTTATTGACAAACATCAAATTATATTAACAAATTAATACTATTTGGATACCTTTTTCGTTATAATAAAAATAGAAATTAATTCTAATCAATTATGGCGAAAATTTACTCTAAAAAAGCTTTAGAAATTTCAAAAAAATTACCAAAAAAAGAAACTATTCATTTCTTATTGAACTATTCAAAAGCCTTGAATATCCTTAAAGTAGGTAATAAATCTTTCGAAATTCTAGCTAACTAATTAAAATCCCGATAATTTTATCGGGATTTTTTTTTGTAGTAGTCATCTATCACCGATTTACGACCAATAGTTTTCGTAATAATATCCTTTTCTAAATCCCAACCTCGAGCTGGCGAATATTCACGTCCGTACCAAATAATTTGCAAGTGTAAATCGTTCCAAAGTTCTTTTGGAAATATCCGTTTTGCATCTTTCTCGGTTTGAACCACATTCTTCCCATTCGTCAAATTCCATCGGTACATTAACCTGTGAATGTGCGTATCTACTGGGAAAGCGGGAACCCCAAAAGCCTGCGACATCACCACACTCGCCGTTTTATGTCCCACTGCAGGAAGTGCTTCTAGCGCCTTGAAATCCTGAGGAACTTTACCGTCATACTTCTCAATTAAAAGTTGCGATAAGCCATAAATCCCCTTCGATTTCATAGGTGATAAACCACAAGGACGAATAATTTCCTTAATTTCTTCCACCGTCATTTTTACCATATCAAACGGATTGTCGGCCTTAGCAAACAATAAAGGCGTGATTTTATTCACCCTCACATCCGTACATTGCGCCGAAAGCAACACCGCAACAAGCAAAGTATACGGGTCTTTGTGGTCGAGCGGGATCGGAATACTCGGATATTTTTCTTTTAACGTATTAATAACAAATGTTATTCGTTCTTGCTTATTCATTTTTCGTTAAATTTGAATCGTAAATTTACTACAATTATTGTATTGATTTTCATTTTCAAATAAGCAGTTTCAATTTAAAACACCTACCATGACAACATTAAAAAAAGGGGATAAAGCCCCACAATTTTCAGGAGTAGATCAAGATGGAACTACCCATAAACTAGCCGATTACAGCGGAAAAAAGTTAGTAGTTTTCTTTTACCCAAAGGCAAATACGCCAGGTTGCACCGCCGAAGCCTGCGATTTAAGAGACAATTTCGAGCGTTTCCAATCCAATAATTATGCTATTTTGGGCGTAAGCGCCGATTCTCAAAAAGACCAAGCCAAATTTAAAAACAAGTTTGAATTTCCTTTTCCACTTTTGGCCGACGAGGACAAATCGGTAATTCAGGCATTCGGAGTTTGGGGGCCTAAAAAATTCATGGGTAAGGAATACGACGGAATCCACAGAACGACTTTCATTATCGATGAAAATGGCTTGATTGACGAAGTAATTTCAGACGTAAAAACCAAAGAACACGCCAGCCAAATTCTGAAATAGTATTTTAATTATTTGGAGCAAAACTTCTAGTTTCCATTCACGATTAGTCCCGCTATTCGCTGTATCTGTTGTGGCAAACCCCGCCACAACAGGATGCCGCTGCTATCGGGGCTAGTTGTATTCGTATTTTACGGTCATTGCGAGGCACGAAGCAATCTCATGAGGTTTATGGTTTTTTGATAGTCGCCACTATCCCAGGTTAACGAACCTGCAAGTTGTTGTTCAATATGAATCTTATTTGTGGAAACAAAAACGTTCCATTTTTTTATTTGGGTTTCAGCCTCAAGAATGTCTCGCTTTTGTAAGTCTACATTACTTAATGTCAACTTTTGCCAAAGTGAAAGTAGTCCAGAAAAAATCATAACGAAAAGTCCAAAAAACAGAATGATGGGGTATAATGGAATAGTCAAAATTGTCAACAGTCCGTCAACAAATTTGTTACCCGTGTTCGGTCGTTTAACCTTGTCAAAAAATGATATTTTAATTTCTTGGTTCAATGTATCTATGTCGTCTTTTAGAGTTGCCACTAACGGTTGGGTATTGCCGAAGGCGGGGTTTTTAGCACTGTACTTCAATAGAATTACTAATGTTTGTTTTAGTACAAATGTTCATTAAAATTCCTTCAGCCCCGCTTTTGGCAATACCTTGTTGGTGGCAGTGTTTATAAATTATCTAATAGGTCATCTAAAATTTTTGAATAATCTTTTTTTGTTTTTTCTGCTATTATTTTGTAAAGTTTAATTAATTCATTTAAATATTCATTATTTGTCGTTTGTGTAACTTGTAATTGGATTATAGTTTCACCTGGATTAGTAGTTTGAAGTGTAAATATAAATGTACCATTTCCTATTATACCTATCATGTTTTGAATATTATTGTCTAAAATATTTTGAGGTATATTAACAGCTTGAAAAGTAGTAATAAACTGATTTGTTTCTTTCTGAATAGTCCATCTAAAAGCATTTTGATTTATACTTTTCCAGTCAATTTTATTTTCAATTGTTTTTTGTATTAACTTATTTATTTGAATGTGTATGTCCATTTTTATTAATTTTTATCGTTTATTAATTTATTATCTAAAACTCCTTTTAGTTCACCTAAATTACTTATTAAGTCTGCAAAATAAGGTTCAAGAGTAAAGTAAACATTATTTTGAAGTGTTGACATTTCTGGTGAAATTATAGGGTTTACTGTGTTTAATGCACTTCTTATTGAAATTAAATTATTATCAAGCTTTGTCAAAAGTTCATTATTTGTTGCTTTAAATTCATTTTGATATAATCCAAAAATATATTTAATTTTTGCTGAAATGTCATTTAGTTTGGTGCTAACACTTGAATAATCATCGTTAAATGATAATTGACAAAGTTTAGTTATCTCCATAATGTCTATAATTATTGACTGTCTTTTAACAGTATTTCCTGCTTTACTAGCTTCTTCTTTCGCAGCTTTTGCTTCATTAAAACTTTTAATTGAATAATGAATACTAATCGCCCCTAATAACAAAGAAATTACTAAAGAAATCCAAAATCCTATATCATTATAAAATGGATTACAATATTGTTCAAACAATTTTATTATTTCTTCTTTTGTCATTTAATGATTTAATTTTTTGTTCATATATTTAGTTTAATCTGTTTAAGTAACGTTCGTTTGGTAACATTGCCACCAACTTATTAATAACCGCTATAAACGTTCGCTTATCACACCATATTTGGGAAGATAGCCGCTAACGCTATATTTTTTTCCTTTTCTTTATTCCAGTTTTCGGATCTCCTGTTTAAAATAACCCCATTTACCTCGTCTCGAACTGCGTTTACCACGTTAGGTAAGTGCATTTACCCCGTTCCAAACCCCGTTTACCCCGTTATACAACCCCATAAACAGGGTTCGGAACGTGGTCAACGAAGTCTGTAACGTGGTCAACCCCTTTATTTGGGCGTTTATAGGTTTGGGATTAATTAAATCTTGTTTAAATGTAGTTTGGCTGAATTTATTCCATAGCAAAACCAACTCAAAACGGGCGGTTTCAAGAAAGGGTTTATTAGGAATGTAAAATAGGAGAGTTGCGAGTGCGCAAATATAGAAGTAGGTAATAGGCATGTAATTTATTGTTTGGTTTATAATTACGGTAAACTTATAAAGAATTATTGGAATTGTGTAGTTTTATTTTAATTATTATTTCTAGCTATCTGCTTTCAGCTGTTAGAAATAAGAAATTTGTGAAAATTCGTGAAATTCGTGGCTAAATAAAACTCCAAGATTTATCTATAGCATTTTATTCAGGTTCTATTAGATGCTAGAACCAGTTCAGCATGACAAGTACAAAAAAAAGCCAGGAAAATCTTCTGGCTTTTATATAGTATAACTTTAATTAGTTATTGATTTCCAAAACTTTATTTGGGTCGTAACCAAAAAGATGGTGCTTCTTAATGATTTCGCTTATTCCTTGTGGTAGCATGGTTTCCCAACCAGTTTGTCCTTCGCTAATCATTTTAAGAACTTCCCTAGAGAAAATTTCTAGATTATGAGGGTCGTAATCTTCAATATCAATTACTTTACCATTGAATTTAAAGAATTTGTACAATTCTTTCATTCTAGGGTGTACTTTTAAATTCTCAGAGTTTATAATTTCTTTGTTTTCTGCAATCATCGGATATAAGAAAACTTTTAAATCACGGTAGAATAATTTACCAAAAGCTTCCAAAATTCCTCCACTCAAATGGCGGTAGTATTTTTCATCAAATATATCAACCAAATTGTTTACTCCCATTGCTAATCCCATGCGTGCTTTGGTATAGTTAGAGAAATATTCTACCACGCGATAGTATTCTTGGAAGTTGGATATCATTACGGTTTGTCCTAAGGAACACAATAATTCAGCTCTATCCATGAAATCGCGTTCGTCTATTTCTCCGTCCGAACGCAAATTAGAAAGCGTAATCTCGAAAACAACTAGCGTATTGTCTTTATCAACTTTATTTTCATTGAGGAACATTTTCAAGGAATGCTCGTACATGTCCATATTTACCTTAGTTACTGGTCTGAAACTACCACGTAAAGCCAAGATATTTTTTTTGTATAAAACTGCAGCTGGCAAAATATTATTTCCACTTGGCTCAAACATTACCGCGTCGGTCATGCCGTTTTTAACGAGTTGCAAACTCATTAATCGGTTGTCAACATTTGCAAAACGAGGGCCAGAAAAATTGATAGTATCAATTTCTAATTGGTCTTTATCTAAGTGATCGTATAAATAACGAAGTAGTTTTTTAGGATCGTTGTATTTATAGTAAGCGCCATAAATCAAGTTAACTCCTAAAATACCTAAAGTTTCTTGCTGTAAACGAGCATCTGTTTCTTTAAATCGAATGTGGATAATAATCTCATTTATTGCTTCGTCAGGTTCAATTTGAAATCGAATTCCAACCCATCCGTGACCTTTGAATTTTTTGGCAAAGTCAATGGTAGCCACCGTATTCGCGTAACTAAAAAACATTTTATTAGGATGTTTCTCTCTACTTAATCGGTTTTCAATTAAGGCGTATTCGTGGGATAGCATTTTTTTTAAACGACTTTCCGTTACATACCTTCCGTCTTCTTCATCACCATAAATAGCATCGCTAAAATCTTTATCGTAGGCCGACATTGCTTTTGCAATTGTTCCAGAGGATCCACCAGCTCTAAAAAAATGTCTTACTGTTTCTTGACCAGCACCGATTTCCGCAAATGTTCCGTAGATATTTTCGTTTAAATTAATACGAAGTGCTTTGTCTTTAATAGAAGGGATTTGTTCGATGACTTTGTCACCTTTTAATTTAATTTCAGTCACTTTTTTATGATTTACAATAAACTTGTTTACAAAGTTAGTAAAATAGCACCTCAATAAAAGAATTTTAATATTATTTTTGTAAAAAAAAAATAGTGAAAGTTTATTTTTTGGGCACGGGCACTTCACAAGGAATTCCAGTAATTGGTAGTAATCACCCTGTTTGCTTAAGCGATAACCCAAAAGATAAGAGATTAAGAGTTTCGGTTTGGGTTTCTTGGGACAATTTTTCTTTAATTATAGATTGTGGCCCCGATTTTAGACAGCAAATGTTGACTTCAAAATGCCCGCAAGTAGATGCTATTTTATATACCCATGAACATGCCGATCACACTGCAGGTTTAGATGATATTCGACCATTCAATTTTAAACAAGGTGAGATTTCAGTTTATGCTCATGAACGAGTATTAAATAATTTAAAGAGGCGCTTTGATTATGTTTTTGAATCAGAAAACAAGTATCCTGGAGCTCCAACGGTTAAAGCTATTGAAGTGGTTAATAACCAATCATTTGTTTTAGGAGGAAAAGAAATTATCCCTATTAATGTAATGCATGGAAGCCTTCAAGTTTTTGGTTATCGTATTGAATCTTTTGCTTATTTAACTGATGTTAAAACTATTAATAGTCATGAACTTGATAAATTAAAAAATCTTGACGTTATGGTAATAAATGCTTTGCGTGAAGAACATCATAATACCCATTTCAATTTGCAAGAAGCTTTGGATTTTATTGCATTGGTCAAACCAAAAAAAGCCTATTTAACACATATAAGTTACCATCTTGGTTTTCACGATGAAGTTCAAAACAAACTTCCAAATTCTGTTTATTTAGCTTTTGACAATCTAGAAATATATATATAAAAATGAAACATTCTCTTTTACTTTACCTTTTCATCCTCACATTATTATTTACTATTTTTACTTATGCCTATTATTCAAAACAGGTAGATTTTCAGAGTACTCAAATTGAAAAACTGACCAATAAGTTAAATTCAAAAGAGAAAGAGTTTAAATCAAAACTCCAGGAGGCAAATTATTTTTCGCTTGAAAATAATGAAAAAGCGCAATATTATTTCACTTCAAATCCTGATCAAAAAAGTGATTTAGCAACTTTAATTCCTTCAATAAATAAGGAGTTATTAAAATTTAATGACAATCCAAATGGGAATCCCTATACTGGCCAAAAGAAGCTAGGAGTCAATAATTTTATCATTAATAAAATTAAAGTGATCAACCATCGATGGATTATTGCTGATTTCAGTGACGGTGATAACTTTGGGGAAGTTTTATTGAAGTATTTTGTAAAAGAAAATAACACTTTTATATTCGAAATCAGTCAATCTTTGATGTTTCCTAAAAAGTAATTTTTTGGGTTATTATCTTCACTGTAACCAATCTTTTAAATCAAAAAAATTCTGTGGTGAAACTCCATGACCTATTGGGTATTCTTTATAGGTAGAATTGATCCCTAATTTTTTCAAAATAGGGTATGTTTTACGAGCCCATTCTACAGGGATTACTTGATCTAAAGTTCCATGAGAAGCGAATATTTTCAAATTACTGTAATCATTATTTTGGTAATTTTCACTATTTAAATCCAAATTTAAATAGCCGCTTAATGCACCAACACGTTGAACTATATTTGGATAAGAAAGTGCAATAGAAAAACTTAAGATCGAACCTTGGCTGAAGCCAATTAAGGTAATATTTGAACTATCAATTGGGAATTGTACTTTCAATTCCTCGATGAATCTAACCACTAAATCTCTGGATAATATTGCTTGGTCGTGATCAGAAAATTTATTTTGATCGGCATCAAAATTAATCGCATACCAGGCATAACTTCCATATTGTAAGTCATAGGGTGCTCTAGCGGAAATCACATAATATTCGTCGGGTAATTCAGAAGCAAATGAAAATAAATCGGCTTCATTACTACCATAACCATGTAATAGAAGTAGTAATGGGTTTTTTTCTAATACTATTTTTGGTGACCGAACTTGATATTCTAATGATAATTCCATTTTTATGAGATGGTTTTAAACCAATCTTGAAAATAATGACCTAAAATAGGAATTGGTTTTTCAGATCCACTGATAGCGCTGAATATTCCATAAGTCCACAATATTGAAACTGAAATCCACATTGGAACAGAAATAAAAAGGCTGTTGAAATTACTAATTATTAATCCTAAAGAAATGAATGTCAATGAAATACCCAATGCTTGACGAATATGAAATGAAGCAAATGAATTTTTATTTTCACTATTCATTGACATTGCTATGAATACTCCTACAATTAAAATATAGCTTGTAATTGCAATTGTTTTTCCTTCTTCAACAGAATTTTCCATTATAATATAACTATTTTATGATAAAACTAATTTTCCTTGATTGTATATTCCATATACTTTTCCTTTCATTTGAATTCCTAAAAAGGCTGAATTTTTTGATTTGGAAAGGATATTTTCTTTTCCAAAAGTCCAATTCTCATTTGGATTGAAAAGAGTAATATTGGCTTTTTCACCTTCTTTTATTGATGAACTTTCAATTCCGAAGTGACTTTTACCTGCGGTTAATTTGTCAATTATTTTCTCCAGGGCTATTTCGTTTGTAAGTGCACCAAAAGCAGATTCTAATCCGATAGTGCCGTTTTTAGCACCATCAAATTCCATTTTTTTATGCTCAATGTCAATCGGATTATGATCGGAAGTGATCATATCGATTGTATTATCATTAACTCCCGCGATTAACGCTTTTCTATCTTCATTAGTCCTTAAAGGGGGTGATACCTTATATCTTGTATCAAATCCTTCTAATTTATCATCGGTTAATACCAAATGATGAACCGCTACACTGCAAGTTACATTTAATCCTTTTGCTTTAGCGTTTCGTATTAATTCAACTGATTTTGCAGTTGAAATAGTTGGTATGTGCATTTTTCCGCCTGTATATTCTAATAAAAATAGGTTGCGGGATATTTGAAGTTCTTCGGCTAAGTTTGGTATTCCTTTTAGTCCTAATCTAGTAGAAACTATTCCCTCATTTACCACTCCATTCCCTTTAATGGTTGCCTCTTGTGAAAAAGCGATGATTAAACTATCAAAATTTTGAACGTACTGTAAACCAATTTTTAGCAGATTTGTATTATCAATATTCTTATTATAATCTCCAAAGGCTACAGCGCCAGCATTTTTCATATCGAATAATTCAGCCATATCTTTTCCTTCACTTTGTTTTGTGAAAGCTCCGATAGGATATAATTCTGTTGCAGCTCCTCGAGCTTTATTTTTTACGAAATTAATTTGAGATTGATTGTCAATAATCGGGTAGGAGTTGGGTTGTAAAGCTACCGCTGTAAAGCCACTTTTTGCAGCCACGTTTAATCCATTTGAAATTGTTTCACGATCTTCAAATCCTGGCTCACCAAAGGAAACACTGCTATCGAACCATCCTTGTGAAAGGTGTAAGTTATCAAATTTTATTTCTTCAAAGCCATTTTCATTTGGAATTTTACTTCCAATTTTTTCAATGATTCCCGAATTAATTTTCACATCAACTTTCTGATTATGAAATGGACTTTTGGAGTCAATTATTTTAGCTTCTCGTATAATTAACTTCATTTGATTATTTTTTGAATTAATACCTCTAAAAATAAAAATAATAGGGTCAATATTACAAATATTTTCCAAATTTCGTTATTACTTCTGTCAGAAAGTAAATTATTAAATACACTATCTAATGATTTAAAAACCTTATAATCAGAAAGTAAATTAGTTTTTGACTGGTTTATATTACTTTCTGAACGGTCGTAATTAAAACTAATATTTCTAACCAATTCTTCTTTTTTGTAAATCCCAAAATTTCCTGCAAAGATAGGGTAATCATTGAATTCTAATTTAACTTTTTTATTTAATTTTATTTGGGTTGGAATAAATTTCTCATTTTCATTTTTCAACTCTAAAATTTCATCCATTGATAAACTTGTTTCAACTAAAAAAGGTTGGGTTTTACCTATTGTTATAGCATTAACTCCATTGCTTTGCGACTTTTGTGCCATATTATAAAAAATAGGAACAATTAATGGTGAATTTTGAAAATTAGAATTTATTTTATTTATGGGAGCAGCAAATACATACACATTTGAACCCTGTTTTTGAATGGATGTTAGAAAACAACTTTGATTTTCATAACTCAAAATAGGTGGGTTTACGGTTTTTAGTTCAAAACTTTGTTTGGTGTTTGGATATTGAAAGTTAGTAATTTTATCTTCAAATACAGATTCAAATAATGGATGCTCAAAAGCAATTTTTGTAATTAATTTGGTTGAATTTTGCGTATTACCATATTGAATTTGACCGATTGTTTCGAAAAATCGATTGGTTTCTTGAATTTTGCTTTCTACGGATGGAATAAATACTAAATTACCACCCTTTTCTACAAATGATTTTAAATTGGTTACTAATGTTTGAGGTAAATTTTCAAGTTCATTCAGAATTATGGCGTCTTGTTTGTCAATAGTATTGTAATCTAATTTGTCAATTGTAGAATTAAGGTAATTGAATTCTTCACTGTTGTAAATTCGATTTAAGAATTCGCTTTTTTCGGATTTTCCAATACTAGTTACATTGATTTTTTCTGTTTTGGTAATGGTAAAATAATAGATATTATCAAATTTTAAACTAGCATCATTAATTGAAACAAAACCGTTAAAATCTTTCCTTGGAATTGTAAAATTAATAGTAGTTTTTTCTTTTTCAAATTTCACTATTGTTTTAGCAATAAGCTTATTATTATTATACAAGCCAATAGGTATTGTATTTATTTGTTTTCCGTAAGTTTTTAGATTCACACTAATTTCATAAAAGTCATTCAGCGTTTGATTCAGGTAAACACTATCAATAGCAATATTATTTTTTTCCTCGATTTCAGGAATAATGAAATAATTTTGGAATTTATTATTTATACTCTTTAGTTGATTTGGTTTTAAACCTAAAGCATCGCTAATAATAATTATATCCTTATTGGTTTTACTTTTTCTAGATTTAATTTTCGCCATAGCACTTTCTATTTGAAATTGTAGAGCGCTGTATGTGATATTTTTAACCTCTTTTTGTATTGTTTTTATATTAGTATTCCAAAATGTTTTATCATTGGTAATTAATGAAAAATTTTGATTTTCAGGGATATTCTCCAACAATTCTTGAACGGTTCTTTTCAATAACTCGCCTTTATTTCCTTTGGCTTGCATTGAATAAGAATTATCTAATACAATATATAAATCATTAGAAATATTTTTAGAATCTTTTGCAATAAAATAAGGTTGAGCAAAAGCAATTATCAAAGAAGTTAATAGTAATAATCTAGAGGTTAATAGCAACCATTTTTTTATTTTAGAACTTTTTCGGGTTTGAATTGAAAGTTCTTTTAGGAATCGAACGTTAGTGAAATATTCTTTTTTAAAACGTCTTAACTGAAACAAATGCACCAGAATTGGAATCACCAACACCAAAAGAAAATAAAGTATTTCTGGATTTTTAAAATGCATTTTTAATTTTGTTTTTCAAAAATACTACTTTTTCCGATTGCTAAAATCATATTTAATTTTTTTTAAATTAAAGTTTAATACCGAGGAGTAATTATTTTTTATCTTTTCTTTTCTTATTTCTTGTTTTTAACATATTTCGATTCACTGAGCTGGAAACTTTCTTTTTTGTTTTAGAAGGTCCTCCCAAATTTATTTTTTTATTTTTTTTAGCTTTCTCATGAAAAGCGCCTTTTCCATCTAATTTTGGTTTTTTAAGCAGAAACTTAATCTGTTGCTTTTCTTTTTCGGGTTCTATCAATTTGGTTGAAATTTCTACTTGTTCAGGAAATTCAATAACCTCAATTTCATGATTCATTAATATTTCAACTTCTGTAATTAAGTCAGCTTCTCGGGGAGTTATAAAACTAATTGCTGTTCCAGTAGCATCCGCACGTCCCGTTCTACCAATTCTGTGCATGTACAATTCGGGCATTTCAGGAGCTTCAAAATTGATTACGTGAGAAATATTTGAAATATCCAAACCTCTTGCCATGATATCCGTTGTAATTATACCTCTCAATTCTCCTTCTTGAAAAGAAGCCATTGTACTTAAACGATAATTTTGAGATTTATTGGAGTGAATTACTCCAAATTGCCCATCAAAATGTTCTTCAATACGCTCATGAAGTAGATCAGAAATCTTTTTATTGTTTACAAATACTAATATCCTATCCATAGATTCATCATTTTCCAGTAAATGAATCAGAAGATTAACTTTAGTATTAAAATTTGGAACATTATATGAGAATTGTTCGATGTTTTCTAACGGGGTTCCTGATGGAGCAAGGGTAACTTCTTCAGGAAAATCAAAGAAATCATTCAAAATTGCATCGACTTCATCCGTCATTGTAGCTGAGAAAAGGATGTTTTGACGTTTGTTTCTTGTCATCATTGCTAAAATGGAGGTAAGCTGAACTCTGAAACCTAAGTTTAGCATTTCATCAAATTCATCGATAACTAATTTCTGAGTATCATCAAAACGAATTACACCATCCAAAGCCAAATCCATGACACGACCAGGAGTTCCAACTAATATATCGATTCCTTCATATATTGCTTTCTTTTGGGTGTTAATGTTAACCCCTCCAAAAATGCCTATCGTTCGAACCGACATGTATTTGGTTAACTTTTCAACTTCTTCAACTACTTGAACCACCAATTCACGGGTAGGGACCAGAATTACAATTTTAGGTGTATCGGTATCGGTAAATTTATATAACTTTAATAATGGAAGTAAATAGGCAAAAGTTTTTCCAGTTCCCGTTTGAGCAATTCCCATCATATCTCGTCCCGACATAATCACAGAAAATGATTTTTCCTGAATTGGTGTTGGAGTTACGAATCCTAAATCATCAATTGCTTTTAGAACCGATTTTGGAAGGTTGAATTGCTCGAAAGTAGCCATATCATCTAAATTTGGTGCAAATATACGTTTTTAGATAACTAGAAGCGTTTTTCTATTCTTTAAGGTAAATAGAAATTTGTCAAATAGCTTTATTTACCTAATAAAGAGATAATTTTATGAGTTATTGACCTATTTTTTTTCTTAATCCAAAAAGGTAAAAGGAGAAAATGGAAAATATAAAACCTATTAAGATTATTATATAGTTCATAGGTTTTTCAATAGTTAATGACATTCTAATTAAAATAGTAGTAATAATAAAACTGGCATTTCTAAAAATGGTAAAAAATGAAAAATGATAAGTAAATGAAATAATTAAAAGCAACACATCAACAAAAATCATTATAGAGAAAAAATCTGAATAAAATACTGCGTTTGAATTGGGAAAGTTTTCACCTGTTTGTAAGGCAATTAACATATCATTACCCCAGCTGTAAAAACTACTTATACTTAGTAGAAGTAAAATTATTATCATTCCCAGTGAAACCATTTTTTTTATATTAATAAAATTACTAAGTTGGTTAACAACTTCAGCTTTACCATTATTTTGATATATTTTATAGTATAAAATGGTTAATCCTAGCATCACCAGAGCTGCGCAGAGATCATACAATAAACTGATAAAATCAGGATTATAAATGTTAATTGAGTTTTTTAAATCAAGTTCAGCAATATCATGAAAAAAACTTCTAAGTGTAATTAAAGTTATTACTTCAAATTGTTTTCCTACGAATTCAGAAATAGATTTTGGTATAATTATTACCAAAAGAAAAACCTCATAAAACAAAATAAAGCTAAACGGGGTGTAAATTGCCTTAAGGTAACTATGCTGAAAATTCTGGAAAAATATAAAATTGTTTCCCAAATAAATTAGTGCTAAATGTAACAAAAATGAAAAAACAGCTAAACGGAGTATGATTAATTCAATTTTTCGAATGTTTTTCGAATTAAAATAAGTATCGAAGTAATTGCCTAAAATAACTATAAGATTATTCATAAATTCTAAGAGTTTGTTGATTTATAACTTTTTGAATTTGTGGCGCTTAAACTATTTTTTTTGGGTTTATTTATTTTTATTTAACAAATGTAAATTATTTTTAATTACCATTAAACAAATAAGTTATAAAAAAAATCCGTTTTGAATTCACAAAACGGATTTATATATTTCTTAGTTATTTTTTACAAGTGAATTACTTCGCCATAAGCATCAGCAACTGCTTCCATAACCGCTTCACTCATTGTTGGGTGTGGGTGAATGGCTTTTAGAATTTCATGACCAGTAGTTTCTAATTTTCTAGCTACAACTGCTTCGGCAATCATATCGGTAACTCCAGCTCCAATCATATGGCAACCTAACCATTCACCATATTTTGCATCGAAAATTACTTTTACAAATCCGTCTGGAGTTCCTGATGCTTTTGCTTTTCCTGAAGCAGTGAATGGGAATTTTCCAATTTTTAAATCGTACCCTTTTTCTTTAGCTTGTTTTTCAGTCAATCCAACTGATGCAATTTCTGGAGATGCATACGTACATCCTGGTATATTTCCATACTCTATAGGATCTACGTGCAATCCTGCTATTTTTTCAACACAAGTGATTCCTTCAGCAGAAGCAACGTGTGCCAATGCAGGTCCTGGCACAACATCCCCAATAGCATAATACCCTGGTATATTAGTTTGATAGAAATCATTTACTATAATTTTATCTTTATCTGTGGCAATCCCCACTTCTTCTAATCCAATATTTTCAAGGTTGGTTTTAATTCCAACAGCAGAAAGTAAAATATCTGCTTCTAGAACTTCCTCTCCCTTGGATGTTTTCACATGCGCTTTTACACCAGCTCCTGAAGTATCAATTTTTTCTACAGAAGAGTTAGTCATTATAGTAACGCCTGCTTTTTTCATTGAGCGTTCCATTTGTTTAGAAACATCTTCGTCTTCAAGAGGAACAATATTTGGAAGAAATTCAACAATGGTAACCTTAGTTCCCATTGCGTTATAAAAGTGAGCAAATTCAACTCCAATAGCTCCAGAACCAACAACAATCATTGATTTTGGTTGTTTTTCTAATGTCATTGCTTGACGGTAGCCAATTACTTTTATTCCGTCTTGTGGTAAGTTAGGTAACTCCCGTGAACGTGCTCCGGTTGCAATAATAATATGATCAGCATCATAATCGGTAACTTTACCATCGGCAGCAGTAACGGCAACCTTTTTTCCTGGTTTCATTTTACCAAAACCATCAATTACATCAATTTTATTTTTTTTCATTAGGAATTGAACTCCTTTGCTCATTCCATCAGCAATTCCTCGGCTACGACTTACCACTGCTTTAAAATCTTTATCAAAAGAAGAAACCGATAATCCATAGTCGGAAGCGTGTTTAAGATAATCAAAAACTTGTGCCGATTTTAATAATGCTTTTGTTGGAATACACCCCCAATTTAAGCAAACTCCACCTAAGTTTTCTTTTTCAATTATTGCAACTTTAAAACCTAATTGTGAGGCTCTTATTGCTGTTACATATCCTCCAGGTCCACTCCCTAAAACTATTACATCGTATTTCATTTTTATTTTATTTTAGTATGAATCGTGACTCAAAAGCACACGACATTTTTTATTTGTTTGTAGAAAAAAAACTATTGCAAATTTATGAATTAATTTTTATTTGATAATATTAAAACAGTATTAAGTTGAGCAATTTTAAGTGTTTAATTATGAATTTAAAATAAATTGTGAATCATATAAATTTTTATAATAACCTGATTTTACATTTAATAATTCATCATGAGTACCTTGTTCAACAATTAATCCTTTATCCATTACCACAATTTTATCTGCATTAATTATTGTTGCCAGTCGATGAGCTATAATTATTGATGTTCTACCTTTAGTAATTTTATTTGTTGCTTTTTGAATTAATTGCTCTGAATACATATCTATTGACGAAGTAGCTTCGTCTAAAATTAATATACTTGGATTACTAACATAGGCTCGCAAAAATGCAATTAATTGGCGTTGGCCTGAAGATAACATTACGCCACGCTCTTTTACATTGTAGTCATAACCACCAGGCAAACTATTAATAAATTCGTGGACTCCGATTTTTTTCGCTGCAGCCAATACTTGATCGCGAGTAATTTCAGGATTGTTCAGCGTGATATTGTTTAGTATTGTATCTGCAAATAGGAAAACATCCTGTAAAACTACTGCAATTTGTTTTCTTAGTGAATCCAATGTGTAGTCGTTAATATTATTATTATCGATGTATATGGTGCCACTATTTATCTCATAAAATCGGTTTAAAAGATTGATAATAGTTGTTTTACCTGCACCTGTAGCTCCAACAATTGCAATTGTTTGACCTGGTTTTACAGTTAAATTAATTCCTTTTATTACCTCTTCGTCATTAATATAACTAAATTTTACATCTTTAAATTCAATGGCTCCTTCAAATATTGGTGCTTCAATTTTTCCAATATCTTGAATATGTTCTTTGGTATCCAATATTTCAAAAACACGATTTGCTGAAATCATTCCCATTTGCATCTCGTTAAATTTATCTGCTATTTGACGCAATGGATTAAATAGCATTCCTATATACATAGTATAAGAAAAGATATCACCAAAAGTAGTAGTTGTATCACCATCCAATATTTTTAAACCACCATAAAGCACTATGAATCCTAGAGTTAATGAAGAAATAATATCTGCAATTGGAAAAAAAATGGAGTTGTAAAGAATTGTTTTAACCCATGCATTTTTGTGTTTGTTATTTATTTGTTTGAATTTTTCATATTCAATTTTTTCTCTGTTAAAGAGTTGTACAATCTTCATTCCAGTAACTCTTTCTTGAACAAAGGTATTTAGGTTGGCAATTTGATTTCTAACTTCTTCAAAAGTTACCTGCATTTTACGTTGGAAAATTCGAGTTACAAATACCAATATTGGCATTGCTATAAATACAATAATTGTTAATTTCCAATTTTCTTTAAGCATGAAAAATAGAATTACAATCATTTTTAATAAATCACTGGCGATCATAAATAATCCTTGACTGAAAATTTTTGCTATTGATTCCATGTCTGAAACAGATCTAGTGATTAGTTGTCCAACGGGAGCAGTATCATAATATTTCATTTTGAAACTCAACATATGTTTGAAGAGTTTTACACGAACGTCTTTTACAATATCTTGTCCTAGCCAATTCGCCCAATAAACAAAGAAAAAATTGGAAATTACTTCAAGTAAAAGTACAACGCCCATCAACGATACATACCATAGAAGTCCTAATTTATCGTTAGTTTTTATATAATCATCTACAGTTAATTTTAATAAATAGGGTCGTAAAGCAGCAAAAATAGACAAGAAAATTGCAAATAGGATGACACTATTAAATCGCCATTTATATGGTTTTGCATATTTTAATATTCTTTTAAAAACAATGGTATCGAATGCTTTAGCTTTCATGTTATTTTTTGTAGTAATTTTTATGGTTTGTTTTTAAAAAGCATTTATAAATAGTCATATTCAATTTTTGTTAAAAATAACCCTTGTGCAGGTACTGAAAATCCGGCTTCATTTCTATTTTTATTTTCAATAATGGAATTAAATTCAGTAAGGGATAATTTATGTAAACCAACATTTATTAGTGTTCCCACTATCGAACGCACCATATTTCTTAAAAAACGATCTGCCGAAATAGTAAAAATCAATAGTTGATTCTCTTGTGACCAATACGCCTCAGAAATAATACAATTGAAGGTATTTACGTCGGTATTTACTTTAGAAAAACATTGAAAATCGGTGTGATTTAATAATATTTTTGCCGCTTGATTCATTAATTTTACATCTAGTTTTTGCGAATAATTCCAACAAAGATTTTCTAAAAAAACCTCTTTTTCTGTGGTTATGTAATATTTATAAGTTCTTTTTTTGGCATCAAAACGGGCGTGAGCATCCGCATGAACTGAAATGATATCTTTTATCACAATATCTTTTGGAAGGAAGGAATTGAGTTTATGAATTACAGTCTCTATTTCAAGATTCGTAGCGTAATCAAAATGAGCAAACATTTCTTTGGCATGTACTCCGGTATCAGTTCTTCCAGCACCCATAGTATTTATTTCTTCATTTAGTATTACGGAAAGTGCCTTATTCAAAGTTTCTTGTACAGTTGATGAGTTAGGTTGAACTTGCCAACCGTGGTAATTTGTTCCGTTGTATGCTAATTTTATGAAATATCTCAAGAGACTAATTTTGAAGTGGTAAAGATACTTATTAATTTTTTCGAAACGAAATTGAAGTTAATCAAAGTTGTTTAAATACGATTTTTTATTTGGGATAGTAATGATTAAATTTACCACAAAATTTTAGCCCAGATTGTAGTGAAAATCCTACACTTTTTTAGTGTAGATTGTAGCGGAAAGCTGGAAATAGCTCCAAAAGAATCAATTTTGAAAAAAATATTACTTCTTTCAGATACTCACAGTCATATAGATGATACGATTTTGAAATACGTAAATTTAGCGGATGAGGTTTGGCATGCGGGCGATATAGGGGATTTGAATGTAACGGATACCATTAAAAGTAGGAAGCCATTGAGAGCAGTTTTTGGAAATATTGACGATGATAAAGCAAGAATGGAATTTCCGTTGCACAACCGATTTATGTGTGAAGGAGTTGACGTTTGGATGACACATATTGGTGGTTATCCAGGAAAATACAATCCGAATATTAGGGTAGAAATGCAAAATACCCCACCGAAATTATTTATATGTGGGCATTCTCATATTTTGAAAGTGATGTTTGATAAAAAGCATAATTTATTGCATATGAATCCTGGAGCTGCTGGAATTAGTGGTTTTCACCAAATGCGAACGATGTTGCGATTTGAAATTGAGGGAGATAAAATTTCAAATTTGGAAATTGTGGAGTTGGGAAAGAGGTAAGAAGAAAGATAATAGACTAGGAGGTAATAGACAGGAAGATGATTGACTTTTGTGTCTTTTGTGATAAAAATAAATACAGATTTACCTATTTTGGTTAAAATAATAACGAAAAAAAACCCAAACTTACGTTCGGGTTTTTCTTCGCACAAATAAACAAGTTTATAGGTTTATCTTAATCGATCAGCAGATTTTACGAGATCTTCATCCTTTTTGATGGCTCTATTGGCCAAGGCCAAGAAAACGATAGCAACAATCGGAAGGAACATCCCAATACCTTTCTCTGAAACTTGAATAGTTTCTCCAGATAAATTTAGCGAACGATATACAAATAATCCTAATAAAATTAAGTTCAATATGATAGTCAATCTGTTAAGGACAAATTGATGATTTCTTTTTTTAAAATACATTATACTAATTAACGTTAATGCAGTTGATAATCCAAAAAGTGTGGTATAGAATAAATCGTTCATGAAACGAAATTCTTTACCATCTTTCATTGTAAATAGTGGAAAAATAAAAGGGAGTACTCCCAAAACCAGTAATACAATAAATAAATAGACTGTTTGTATTCTTTGAATCATTATTTTATAAACTTAAAACAAAAATATTAATTAAAATTTTAAAAAACACTATGATTATTAATATTATTTTGTATTATTGCAAAACAAATTTATAAATACTTCATCCTTTGGAGTTTTCAATTTTTTAAAAAATCACACATTCTTTATTTATTATTCCACAACAATTAAATTCATATAACATTTTATGTTTGAAATTTCTGTATTAAAAGAAATGAAGCTTAACGAGCTTCAAGAAATTGCGAAAGCAGCAAATATTACCAAAATTACTGGTGTTAAGAAAGAGGAGTTAATCAATCAAATTTTAGAAGTACAAGCTCAGTTTACTGGAGATATTAGCCTATCTGATGATGATAAAAGTAATAATTCTAAACCCAAAAGAGCAAGAATTACTATTGCTAAAACAGCAAAAACAACTACTTTATTTTCTGAAACTGCCCAGGATGAAGCTCAAAAGAAAGAAGATATTTTTAATGAAGCCCCCGCAGTTAATAGTAAAGATCGAAAATTAAAGTTTAAAAAAGTTGATTTTGAATCAAATGATGTTGAAAAATCAGAACCTAATACAATTACGGAAACTGTAATTAGAAATAACGATGAATCAAGCTCGGATCGACCTTTTAATCCAAATCAGAAAAGTAATCCTAATCAAGCACAAAACGGAAATTTAAATCCAAATTTTAAAGGTAAGAAAAGTAATTATAATCATTCAGATTTTGAATTTGACGGAATCATAGAGAGTGAAGGAGTTTTAGAAATGATGTCGGAAGGATATGGTTTTTTACGTTCTTCAGATTACAATTATTTAGCTTCTCCAGATGACATTTATTTATCTACATCTCAAGTTAGATTATTTGGTTTGAAAACCGGAGACACAGTAAAAGGGGTGGTTCGTCCTCCAAAGGAAGGAGAGAAATTTTTCCCATTAGTTAAAATATTAAAAATAAACGGTCATGATCCTCAAGTAGTTCGAGATCGTATTTCATTTGAGCATTTGACTCCAGTTTTTCCTACTGAAAAATTCAAAATTGCTGAAAAACAAAGCACAATTTCTACTAGAATAATCGATTTATTTTCACCAATAGGTAAGGGACAACGTGGAATGATTGTAGCACAACCTAAAACAGGTAAAACTATGTTATTAAAGGATATAGCTAATGCTATTGCTGCCAATCATCCTGAAGTTTATTTGATTGTACTTTTAATTGATGAGCGTCCAGAGGAGGTTACAGATATGCAACGCAGCGTTCGTGGTGAAGTTATTGCTTCAACATTTGATAGAGAACCACAAGAGCACGTTAAAATTGCAAATATTGTTTTGGAAAAAGCAAAACGTTTGGTAGAATGCGGTCACGATGTGGTAGTATTATTGGATTCAATTACTCGTTTAGCTCGAGCCTACAATACTGTTCAACCCGCTTCTGGAAAAGTACTAAGTGGTGGAGTTGATGCCAATGCTTTACAAAAACCAAAACGTTTCTTTGGGGCAGCTAGAAATGTTGAAAATGGAGGATCATTAAGTATAATTGCTACTGCACTTACCGAAACTGGTTCTAAAATGGACGAAGTTATCTTTGAAGAATTCAAAGGTACAGGTAATATGGAATTGCAATTGGATAGAAAAATAGCTAACAAACGTATTTTCCCTGCTATTGATTTAACTTCATCAAGCACCCGTCGTGACGATTTATTGTTGGATGAAAATACCCTTCAACGTATGTGGATTATGAGAAAATATCTTTCTGATATGAACCCAGTTGAAGCAATGGATTTCATCAACGACCGATTTAAGAAAACTAAAAATAATGAAGAATTTCTCATCTCGATGAATAATTAGATAACAATTTATTTAAAAAAACTCCGATGAAAATCGGAGTTTTTTTATGTTGTAAATCTATATTAATTCACGCTAATTTTTTTGGTTATTATATTATTATTTGATGATATCTTTAAGAAATAAAATCCTTTAGGTAAATTATCTAAAGTATAAGTTTCATTTAGTTTAGTTGGGTTTTTGAAATCATTTATTACTTGACCGTTAATGGAAATTAATTGAATATCATCAATAGAAGTTGTTGTATTGATAAAAATTGTTCCATTATTTGTTGGATTTGGAAATACGGATAGACTAGCAAATTCAAATTCATTATCAGCTAAAGTACAAGCAGAAGACCAAATTCTGCAAACATATTCTGGGTGATCAATAAATGGATTTCTGTTACCTTGAAAAGTATAGACTGCATTGTTTTTTGCAATTTCGTAAGGGCTTACAGGATCTAAATTGTTCCATGTTACCAAAATATTAATGAAGGTATTGGTGAATACTTGAGTTGAAGTTCCATTAAACATTGTGTAATTCCAGGAAGTAATTTGGTCTTCATATCGAGTTGCAAAATATAATAAACATCTTGCAATATCACCTTTAAATTCATCCAAAGGTTCAAAAACCGTACCTACATAACCTGCCGCATAACCTGAATTAGTATTACTTCCTAGTTTAGAACCATTGGTAGAAGTCCAAGAAGCAACATTAACTTTTCCATAGGGAAAATTATCACGAACCCCGTTTACTTTACCATCAGTAGGTAGAACAAAATGAGCATCCGAATACATGGGGTAAGCAGAATTCCAAACTGACTGTGGGAGTGTATGTTCTCTATTATAACAATCTCCTTCATTAGTATAATTACCACATTGTTGTGAAGTAGAAGAAAAATTATAACTATCTGGACCATCTGGTTTTTCAGAATAGATATCTAAAAGAGTATTATCATTTTCATAATAATGGTCTCTAAAAGCACTTTGTGTAAATAATGTCCATAATCCTCCATAATTTGATGATGAGGTTAAAGAATTAGTATTATTATTAATGATATTAAAAAGTTGTGTTTTTAATATATATCCTGTTCCGGTAGCATTATTGTAGTATCCTGGAGGTATTTGAGAAAAGGTATTCAAACAAAATAGAATGGCAAAAAAAGTAAAAATATGTTTCATATAATTTTATAAAAGCGAAATGTAAAATTAAACAAAATTGTTTTTAAAGCGAATATTAAATTAATATATAATAAATTATTTATTTATTTGATGAAATACAAAACTAGATTATTCTCTCAAGCAATGCCATATAAAAACCATCAAAACCCGACTCCGATGCTAATATTTTGCATTCTTTTTGGAATTTAAATTTTTTACCCATTTCGGTATTTTTCAAAAAGTTTTTCACTTGATCTTCATTTTCAGATGGAAGTATTGAGCAAGTAGCATAAACTAATTTACCTCCAGGCTTTACTATTCTGGAATAACTTACTAGAACCTCGGCTTGTACTTTTTTGATATTGTCGATGAATTCTGGTTGGAGTTTCCATTTTGCATCTGGATTTCTTTTTAAAACGCCCAATCCGCTACATGGGGCATCGATCAAAACTCTATCAGCTTTTTCTTGCAGTTTTTTTATCACTTTCGTGGATTCTATTATTCGATATTCAATATTAAAAGCGCCATTTCTTTTGGCTCTTAATTTTAATTGTTTCAATTTACTTTCATACAAGTCCATTGCAATTAATTGGCCTTTATTCTGCATTAATGAGGCTAAATGTAAAGTTTTTCCACCCGCTCCAGCACAAGTATCCACAACTCTCATTCCTGGATGTACATCTAAAAATGGAGCAACCAGTTGAGAGTTAGCATCTTGAACCTCAAACAATCCATCTTTAAAAGCATCAGTCATAAATACGTTAGCTCTTTCTTTAAGAACCAACGCATCAGGTTGTTCTTTTAAGAATGTTGTCTCAATATCCAAATCCATTAACATTGAATGTAGTTTTTCTCGCGAAGTTTTGAGGGTATTTACGCGTAAAATAACTTTGGCTGGTTGGTTTTGGGCTGCTATTTCAATTGACCAGATTTTTTCTCCTAATTCTTTAACACCCAATTCGTCCATCCAATCGGGAATAGATTCCCTAAAGGTTCTAATTTTGGATAATTCGTCAAAACGACCTTTGATTTTTCGTTCTGGAGTTCCTTCTAATTGTCTCCAATCCGGAATAGGGTATCCTCTTAATACTGCCCAAACTGAAAACATTCTCCAAAGATTGTCTCGGTCATAAGGTTCTTTTACTTCTGCTATTTCAGCATATAATCTTTTCCATCTAACTATTTCGTAAATAGTTTCTGCAACAAATTTTCTATCGGAGCTTCCCCATCGTTTATCTTTTTTTAAAGCTCTTGCTACCACTTTATCTGCATATTCCCCTTCATTAAAAATCGAATTTAGGGAATCGATAGTTGTATAAACTAAATTTCTATGTAATCTCATTATTGTTAATTGAGGTGCAAAGGTACAGCTTTTTTTAGTAGAGATATCAGTTAAGTAATATATTGAATTGTTACAATTTTATATTAATTAATCAAATTATTCTATTCTGTTCAAATGAATTTTTTCAGGTGGATGAAGAACCATTGGGAATTTTTCAATTTTTACGGAACTACTATCTAGTCCAAAAGCTTTTTCTTCAGATAAACTAAATTTTTTGATTAAGAAATAAGCATTCATAACAATTTTTTCATGCCATAATAAATCGCTATCATTAGATAAGAATTTTTCAAAAAGTACAAATTTGAAATCTCCAAGGATATTATTTTTATTCAATGATTCATACCGGCTAGTTACATCAACTTCGCCATTTTTAACCATATCTTTTAATACTTCTTTGAACATCAAATTGATTTTAGTAGGCTCTCTAAATCCTAAATTAAAATCAATTCGGAATAAGTCATCTTTAATTATTTCAGTTACTTTATATTCGGTTTTGTATGGTTCACTTAAAATATTGACGTGAACAAACCAATATAAGTCAGCTCTTTTTGGGCGTTTTTGCAAAATAGAGTACATTACTTTTTCTTCGATTTCTTCAGTTCGACTGGCATTTGTCATATATACTAAATGAGTTGCATATTTTGGAATTGAAAAATCTGCGCTCAGTTCAGTTAGAACTTTTTTGTAAGATTCAATCTTTACAAACTTTGTATAATTTTTACTAATTTTCTTTGCTAAATGCCAAATAGTCATTATTCCTATTAACATCAAAGCAATGAACAAAGTCACATATCCTCCATGTGAGAACTTATTGAGATTAGCAAATAAAAAACTAAATTCAATAACTAAATATATAGTAATTAATGAAGCAATTATCATCCAAGAAACCCTTTTAATAATCATATAGAAATTTAATAGTAGAGTTGTCATAATCATACATAAAATAATTGCTAAACCATAGGCAGCCTCCATATTATTAGATTCTTCGAAGTGTAATACAATCATTACACAACCTGCAAATAACAACCAGTTGATTGAAGGAATATACAATTGACCTTTTAATTCAGTTGGGTATTTAATTCTAACTTTAGGCCAAAAATTTAATCTCATTGCTTCATTTATCAATGTAAACGAACCACTTATTAATGCTTGTGATGCAATTACAGCTGCAAGTGTAGCTATTACGATTCCAAATGGTAAAAACCAACTTTCCATTATCAAATAGAATGGGTTTCCATTTTTACCACCTAAAGATTGTAGCGTATTACCCTCATGTTGCAACAAATATGCTCCCTGGCCAAAGTAGTTTAAAACCAAGGTTGTTTTTACAAAAATCCAACTGATTCTGATATTTTTTCTACCACAATGTCCCATATCAGAATATAATGCTTCCGCACCTGTTGTACAAAGAAATACAAAACCAAGAACGAAAAATCCTTCTGGGTGAATCTTTAATAAATGGATAGCATAATAGGGATTTATAGCTTTTAATACTTCAATATGGTTAACTATTTGAATAGCACCAAGTATTCCCAACATTCCAAACCAAATTAACATCATTGGAGCAAAAAACTTTCCAACTAATTTTGTTCCAAATTGCTGAATTGTGAATAACATAAATAGTATTCCAATCACTATTGGTATTGTATTAATATCAGGGTAGTATGTTCTAATTCCTTCTACTGCAGAAGATACAGATATAGGTGGAGTTATAATTCCATCAGCTAATAATGCGCTACCTCCAATAATAGCGGGCACAATTAACCATTTTACTTTTGTTCTTTTTACTAATGCATATAAAGCAAAAATTCCACCCTCACCATTGTTATCAGCACTTAACGTGATTAGTACATATTTTAAAGTTGTCTGTAGTGTTAAGGTCCAAAAAATACAGGAAATACCTCCTAAAACTATATCAGAAGTAATAGCATGAATCCCAAGGATAGCTTTCATTACGTAAAGAGGCGAGGTTCCAATATCTCCGTAAATTATACCTAAAGTAATTAATAATCCACCAAATGATAATTTACTGTGTAGATTGTGATGATGAGAACTCATAAGAATAGTTTAAAAAACTTTACAAATTTATTACTATAAAATTTAAAATTGTCTATTGTTTTATTTTTTTTTCATAAAAACAAATGAAAAAAAAAAACACCGAAATAATTTCGGTGTTTTTTAAAATTATTAAATTTAACAATTATCCTCTAGAATTAGAATTTCTTCTTTCTCTTGTGTTAGTGTTTCTGCTAGTTCGATCATTATTTTGTTGTCTTTGTGGAACAGCTGACTCTGATTGATTTCTTCTTGAATTTTCAATTCGAGAATTTGTACTACGAGTTTCAGCCTCATTTCTTACATTATTTCTGTTATTAATAACATTATTGTTAACAGGTCTATTATTTACATTTAAGTTTCTAGTTCGATCTAGTTCATATCTATTTGATACATTGGCATTTCTTCTCACAAAAGAAAGTTCAGGTCTTCTAATTTCATAACTATTAGCTCGAATATTTCTATGAAGATTTATTGCTACAGAGCTTCTTCTAACATTAACATATTTATATTGGTTTTTAAAATTTATCCAATTTCTTACGTTTCTATGGTATCTGTATATTGGAAAGGGACGCCAATAATTGTAAAATCTTGGGTAATAACCCCAATTCCATCTTGAATAATATATTCTATAATTCGGTGCCCAAAAATAAGAAAATACTAATGGAGAATTAACATAAACGGGCTCAAATATGTAGTTGTTTCCATACAAATATACATCTCCGACAATTTGTACTTGTGTATTGTTATAGCTGTCTTTTTCTACTTCAATAGTAGCTACATCCTGAAATATATCTTTTTCTAAAATAGCTTGAATAACAATTAAGTGAGTGTTGCCTTTAACAGTTTCAAAAACTCTCAAATAATCAACTTGACGGTCATCATTCAAATCTAAATTTGAAATTTTATATTTAGGATTGTTTAATCGATACTCAAAATCTTCTAAATTTTTGGAATCACCAAAAATTGAAGCAACCGCTTTCAAATCTAAATTGTCACTAATTTCTGAGTTTGAAGCGTTTACTGTAGTTCTAGTTTGTGAATGAATAGTATTTACAAACAATAAGAAAAAAAACATTAAAAAAAGGATTTTCTTTTTCATAATATAAAATTTTATGATTAATTCTATTTTAAAATATCCAATTATTATGCCAACAATCAAATTTAACAAAACTTAAACATTTTAAAAATTATTCATGTATTTTAGCTTCATTAAAAACTTTCCTTATGAAATATATTATAACAGCATTAGTTTTATTTTTATTTAGCGTTATTTCAAAAGATACACTAATTGTAAGTAAATATAATCAATCAGGTATTTTAATTGATACACTTTTTATTGATAATATAAGTATTCGAGCAATTGAAATAGATAAAAATAAAGTTTGGTATGCTGCCGATAAAAATAGATTTGGCTACATTGACTTGGTTACTAATAATCGTATTGAGAGAAAAATCAGCTTGGATTCTTTGAAGCTAGAATTTAGAAGCATCGCGCAAAACAAAAATTCTATTTTTATTTTAAGTGTAGGAAATCCAGCTTTATTATATAAAATTGACAAACATGATTTAACCTATAAATTAGTATATCGTGAAAATCATAAAAAGGTATTTTATGATGCTATTCATTTCATTGATAACAAAAAAGCAATTGCAATTGGTGATCCTACTGAGGATACCTTTTCAATAATTACAACTTTGGACGGTGGGACAACGTGGAATAAACTATCCAATAGTAGATTACCTAAACTTGCAGTAGGAGAAGCTGCATTTGCGGCAAGCAATACTAATATTTGCATAAAAAGAAATAGAATATTTATAGTTTCTGGAGGTATTAAGTCAAGACTATTTGTAAGCGATAATTTTTGTAAAACTTGGCAAGTTTATGAAACACCAATCATTCAAGGTCAAACTATGACTGGAATTTTCTCAGCTGATTTCCTAAATGAAAAAATAGGGATAATTGTTGGAGGAAACTATGAAAATCAGTTAGACAATAAAGCAAACAAAGCCATAACATTTGATGGCGGTCAAACATGGAAATTAATTGGAATTAACCAAGGTTTTGGCTATGCTTCCTGTGTTCAATTTGTTCCTGATTCTAATGGTAATAGTATTATGAGTGTTGGAACCACAGGAATATATAGTTCCAATAATCAAGGCGAAAATTGGAAAAAACTATCAGAAGATAAAGATATTTATACCTTTAGATTTCAAAATTCAAAAATTGCTTATTTAGCTGGAAAAAATAAATTAGTTAGAATGATATTTAACTAATTTTATTTTAACTCAATTTATTTGAAATTAAACTAATGAATTCTTTTCTGGTTTTATCTTTTTCAAATGCTCCCGTGAATGACGATGTTGTGGTGTAGGAATTTTGTTTTTGAATTCCTCTCATTTGCATACACATGTGTTGTGCCTCAATAACAACTGCCACTCCAAGCGGATTTAAGGCTTCCTGAATACAGTTTTTAATTTCGTCTGTCAATCGTTCTTGAACTTGCATTCTTCTTGCAAATGCATCTACAATTCTAGGAATTTTACTTAAACCTACAATTTTTCCGTTGGGAATATAGGCCACGTGTGCTTTTCCAAAAAAAGGTAACATATGGTGTTCGCACATCGAATATACTTCAATGTCTTTTACCACTATCATTTGTTGGTGATCTTCAGTAAATAATGCCGATTTTAGTATTTCTAGTGGGTCTAATTCGTAACCATGTGTAAGAAACTGCATTGCTTTGGCAACTCTCTCTGGGGTTTTTTGAAGTCCTTCTCGGTTTATATTTTCCCCTAAATTTTCTATTATTGTTTTGTAATTTTCAGATAGGGATTCGATTAATTTCGTATCGTAAATCTCATTTTTTTCGTAACTTTTCATTTATTTTTTTTAAATTTTAAAATTTACAATCCCATAATCCATTTCAAAAACTTGACCCGAAATAGATTTAGCGCTATCTGACATTAAAAAATTTGCCATTCCTGCCACTTCATCTGGGTTTAAGTATCCTTTCATTGGGTGTCTCTCAATCATATTTTCTTTCATTCTATCATTTCTAAGGATTGCAGCTGACAATGAGGTTTCAGTAATTGTTGGAGCAATTGCATTTACTCTAACTGTTGGTGCTAATTCAGCTCCAAGTGATTTTACCAAACCTTCAACTCCCGATTTTGCAGTAGCAATACTTGCGTGAAAAGGCATTCCTAATTTTGCAGCAACGGTACTAAAAAGTATTATTGAAGGGTTTGTCCCTTTTTTAATAGTTGGTAAATATTTTTGAATTGATTTTACAGCTCCTATTACATTGATTTCAAAATCATTTCTGAAATCATCAATTCCCAAACTCATAATTGGTTTTAAATTGATTGAACCAGGACAATAAATTAATACATCTATTTCTTCAATATTTGGGAGCTCTGAAGCCAAAACATCCAATTGAAAGTTGGTCAAATTAGGATGAGAAATTTCGGGTAGGGTTCTACTGATATTTATAACCTTGTTATTTTCTATTACTTGTTTCAAAATTGAATTACCAATTCCTTTGCTTCCTCCAATAATTACTACGTTTTTCATTTATCTTTTAGATATTTTATTATTATTTATTTGTCTCTGACGTGTGCATTTAAATCGGCCTTCACGAAAATCTCTTAGTTTTTCATGCTTTGTTTTACGTCCTTGAACTCTTGCACGCCACATTCTGAAACTTGAGGGTTTCATTTCTCTTCGCATTAAATCAATGACCTCCTGTTCTTTAAGTCCAAATTGCATTAATATAGAATCAAATGTAGTTCGGTCTTCCCAAGCCATTTCAATTATTCTGTCAATTTCAATTTCAGATAACTTTTTGTCCATTATTATTTATTTGAAAGTGTAAAGATATAAATTGTTTAACTAATTTCAATAAATGTTAAACAAAATAATTATTTTTTTAAATGTAAATTTGCAAATCAATATTTTTCAAATGCACAAACATTTTATTTTAAACAAACCTTATGGTTATTTGAGCCAATTTATATACCAATTGAAAAGGAATAAAAAATTGCTTGGTGAACTGTACGATTTTCCTGAAGGCACAATGGCAATAGGTCGATTAGATGAAGATTCTGAAGGGTTAATCCTTTTAACTACTGATGGAATGATGAGTGAATTAGTGCGAAGTAAAAAAGTAGATAAAGAATATTACGTTCAAGTGGATGGGATTATTTCCCAACAAGCAATTGATAAAATTCAAAATGGTGTTGAAATCGGATTTAAAGGATCAAAATATAAAACTAAACCTTGTAAGGCTTTTCTAATTTCAGAAGTTCCAAATTTTGGAGAAAGAGGAAAAAAAATTCGTGATGAAAGGCATGGTCCAACTTCTTGGGCTTCAATTACATTAAATGAAGGAAAATTCCGACAAGTAAGAAAAATGACATCTGCTGTTGGTTTTCCAACGTTAAGGTTGGTTAGAATCAGAATAGGAAACGTATATTTGAACCAATTAAAATCGGGAGAAGTTAAAGAAATAGCTTATTCTCAACTCTTAAATCTTAATTCTAAAATCTAAAATCAATATGTTGAACATCGTTTTAGTAGAGCCAGAAATACCAAATAATACAGGAAATATTGGAAGATTGTGTGTAGGAACAGGAAATCGATTACACTTAATTCATCCTTTTGGATTTCAAATCACAGACAAAAATTTGAAGCGTTCGGGTTTGGATTATTGGGTTCATTTGGATTGGAAAGAATATCAAAATATTGAAGAATTGACTACTCAAATTCCTGATAAAAACCGAGTATTTTTATTTAGTTCCCACGCTGAAAAATCGTATTTGAAAGAAAGTTATCAAGATGGCGATTGGTTGGTTTTCGGAAAAGAAAGTGTAGGATTAAGTAAGGCTATTTTAAATAAATTTCCGAATCACTTAAAAATTCCTATTTCACCATTAGTACGAAGTTATAATTTAGCAAATTCAGTTGCATTTGCCATTGGCGAAGCAAAAAGACAGCTTGAATTGTAGTTCTATTGAACGATAAACTTTCCTTTTTCGCTATCAAAAGCGATTTGTTCATCTTTGAATAAAGTATCAAAATTTCCTTTTGAAATAAAATTACAAGGTTGGTCTTGAACCACATTCTCCTCAGTCATAATTATCATTTCATCACTAATTTGAATTGCCATATCGATATCATGCGTTGAAAAAAGGATGCATTTATTGGTTTCTTTTGCAAGTTTCTTCAATAGTTTAAACAAACTAACTTTATGCAATAAATCCAAGTGGGTGGTGGGTTCGTCTAAAATAATTAAAGGTGTATCTTGAGCTAATGCTCTTGCAACTAAGACATTTTGAAGCTGACCATCGCTGATTTCATAATGTTTTTTATTTGCCAATGAGGTGATTTGCGTAAGCTCCATTGCTTCATTAATTTTATCAATATCATTTTCTGATAAATTGCCCAACCAGTTAGTATAAGGTTGTCTTCCTAAAGCAATTATTTCAAATACGGTTAAATTACTTGGTGGTAATTTTTCAGTTAAAACCACACTCAAATTTTGTGCAAACGCTATCGAATCGTATTCTAAAATATTCTTACCAGATAAAATAACTTTCCCAGATAGGGGAGGTTGGATACCAATTAGTGTTCTTAACAAGGTAGATTTACCAATTCCATTAGCACCAATTAAAGCGATCAATTCTCCTTTTTTCAAAGTCAAATTAATATTGGATGCAATTGTTTTAATCTTCTTTTTTGAAGTATAACCAATGCATAAATTGGAAGTAGTTAAAATAGGTTTATTACTTTCCATTAATAATAATAAAATTAATTCTTTTTCAAGATTTTATATTCTTCATAGCATTCGCTAATCGCATCCATAATTTGGAGATCATTGGCGGTTTTAATAAATGATTCGGAGTAATTGCAACGTCCTAAAATTTCAGGAATATCGTTCTTATCAATACCTAAAAGTACCGAAATGGTTTCTCGGTCAAATTTGGAGGCTAATAGATTTCTTACGGTATCGTCTTTCTTTAAGCTCTTTAAACGTTTTAATTCTTTAGGTTTTTTTCCGAAGAAATTATAAAGCATATCGGCGGGATTGAATATGGAACCCATTACTTTACTGAATGCTCCTGGAGAATATTCTCCAGCCTCGTAACCTTGTTGTAATCCGGAAATACTGTATCTGTAATTTTCTTTTGTAGGTATCAATTTAGAATCTACTTCTAAATACCCAGTTAAATCGTAGGGACGAACTATTACTTCTTCAAGGGCAATTGCACTTTCTGTTAATTGTATTTTAGTAGTTTTTATCTTAAACCAATCGTTGGTAACTCTTATTTTTATGGATTTAAATCCAATAAGTGAAATATGTAAGGTATCTGACGCGCTTACTTCTAATTCAAATTTTCCATTAGAGTCAGAAACGGTACCTCTAACTTTATTTATGTTTATAATATTAACATTTGATAAAGGAAGTTGATTAGAATAATTAACGATTGTACCAAAAACTTTTTGTGGTGGAATTGTTTCTTGCGAAAATAGTGTGTTTTTTGCAAAAAGTAAAAAAAAGAAAACTACAAAATATCTCATTTATGTTTTTAAAACTCTAAAATTAATAAATAACGAAAGATATTTTGTAGTTTATTATTATAATTATAAGAAAATTAACAAATTATGTTAGCTTTTTCTTGGTCTTCTTTCTCTTGGAGCATCTCCAAAACCTTCTGATCTTCTAGGTGCTCTAACTGATGAACTTTCGCTTCTTGAACCTCTGTCAGATGAAAATCCTCCAGTTCTTGGTGCAGCACTTCTTCCTCCAAAACCACCTTCTTTAGGAGCGGCACTTCTTCTTCCGAAACCACCTTCTCTAGCAGCAGAATTACGATCACTTCTAAACCCTCCTGAACTTTCTCTTCTTGGGGCAAAGTTACCTTCTCTTCTTGGAGCTGAATTTCTACCGCTGCCAAAACCTCCGGAATTTCTTCCATTATGGTCACGTCTTCCGCCACCATCATTTTTAGAAATTTCAACATTTATTCGTCTTCCTTCCAATTGGATATTATTTAAAATATCCATAACTTTATCAGTATGTTCTGGTTCAGTATTAAAAAAAGAAAATCCTTCTTTAACATCCACTTTAAACACATCGTCACGACCAAGGTCGAGAGTTTCTTTCAAAAAGTCTTTCAATGACATCCAATCGAAATTATCTCTTGAACCAATATTTACAAAATAACGAACGGCACCATTATTATTAAATTCTCTTTGACCGCTTTCACTATTATTTCGGTCACGTCTTTCAGAACCCGATGATTGGGTTGAAATATCTCTATTTTTTTTATAATAAGCAATAAAACGATTAAATTCAACAGATACCATTTTCTTGATTAATTCTTCTTTTGTCAAACCCTCAAGCACATTATTAATTGCTGGTAAGTAGTTGTCAATTTCATGGTCAACTTCAGTATCTTTAATTTTGGTTGCTAAGTGTAACAATTGAATTTCACAAATTTCTATTCCAGAAGGAATGGTTTTTTCTTCAAATTTTTGTTTGATGATTCTTTCGATAGAAGAAATCTTACGTAATTCACTTTTTGTAACAATAACGATAGAAGTTCCTAGTTTCCCAGCTCTTCCAGTACGTCCTGAACGGTGATTGTAAGTTTCAATTTCGTCAGGTAATTGATAATTAACTACGTGTGTAATATTGTCAACATCAATTCCACGTGCTGCAACGTCAGTAGCAACAAGCATTTGAATTTGACGACCTCTAAAAGATTTCATCACCCCATCACGTTGCGCTTGAGATAAATCTCCGTGCAATGCTGCAGCACTGTAACCATCTTCAATTAACTTTTCAGCAACCGCTTGAGTATCACGTTTAGTTCTACAAAATACCACCGAGAAAATATCTGGATTGGCATCTGCTAATCTTTTTAAAGCTTCGTATCGATCACGAGCATTTACCAGGTAATATTCGTGGGAAACGGTAGCGGAACCTGAGTTTTTAGTTCCTACGGTAATTTCTTCAGGATTGTGCATGAATTGTTTTCCAATTCTTGCAACTTCAGCAGGCATGGTTGCAGAAAATAACCAAGTGCTTTTATCGTCTGGAGTAGTTGATAAAATGTTTACAATGTCTTCATAGAAACCCATGTTTAACATTTCATCCGCTTCATCAAGTATGCAATAATTTATTTGAGATATGTTTACCAAACCTCGGTTAATCATATCTTGCATTCTTCCGGGAGTTGCAACAATTATTTGTGCTCCTCTTTTTATTTCTCTCGCTTGTTCTGTAATGCTAGCTCCCCCGTATACTGCTACCACATTAATACCTTTTTCGTATTTTGAGTAGTTTTTAAGTTCGTTGGTAATCTGCAAACACAATTCGCGTGTTGGAGATAAAATTAATGCTTGTGTATTTCTGTTGTCGGCATCAATTTTCTGAATGACTGGAAACCCAAATGCTGCCGTTTTCCCTGTCCCTGTTTGAGCCAACGCAACTAAATCTGTGTCTTTTTCCAATAATAGGGGAATCGCTTTCTCCTGTACTTCGGTCGGATTTTCAAATCCTAGATCTAAAATCGCCTTCAGTAACGATTCACTCAATCCTAATTGTTCAAATTTATTCATATAGTATTTTAAATATTTTGCAAAAGTACGGCTAATATTTGTTAATAACTAATTGAAATAGCATAATTGATGTTTTATTAATATTTGATAATCAGGTTTTTAGATTTTATATTTACGATTTTAGATTTTTATCTTGGGGAAATTTGTTCAGAAATTCGCTTTTAATTTATTAGAATTGTACAAATATTAAATATTTTTAAAGAATTCTAAAAGTGCTTTTATTGCTATTCCCCTATGACTTATATCATTTTTTTCTTCAAGTGAAAGTTCAGCAAATGTATTTTCATAACCTGTAGGTTTAAAAATTGGATCATATCCAAATCCTCCATTTCCCATTTTCTCTTTTGTAATTTCGCCTGATACAATTCCAGTAAATAAATATTGTTTCCCCTTCAAATTCAACGCAATCACTGTTTTAAATTGGGCATTTCTAATTGATTTAACCAATAATTCTTCCAATAATTTATTCATATTATCGTCGGCATTCCTTTGCTCACCGGCATATCTAGCTGAATAAACACCTGGTTTTCCTTCAAGAGAATCTACTTCTAAACCAGTATCGTCTGCAAAACAATCAAAACCATATTTTTGAGTGATGTAGTTGGCTTTCAAAATTGCATTCCCTTCAATAGTCTCTGCAGTTTCAGGTATTTCTTCAAAACATCCTATACTTTCTAAACTTACTATTTGAATAGATTCAGGAAGCATACTTTGAATTTCTAGAATTTTATTTTTATTGTTGGATGCGAAAACTATTTTCATTGAAGGGGTTATTTGTTTAATCGGTTAATTAGTTAATCGTTAATGCGTTTATTTGTAGTATTCTGGAAAAATAAATGAATAAATTATTACCACAAAAGTAACAAGAAAAAGTTTAATCGGTTAATTGTCTAATTGGCAGAAAGTAAAAATTGAATATATCAATAATCTATGAAAAGCACTTGAATTCAATAAATTACTTATAAAAAAAACCACTTCAAAATGAAATGGTTTAATGATTTTATACAGAGTATAAATTATACAAAATCAATTTTCTTAGATTTGAAAATTAATAAGAATCCGATGATAATAAATGGAATACTTAGCCATTGTCCTGTTGAAAATAATCCAAGATCAATCTCAAATCCACCTTGGCTTTCTTTCAAAAATTCAACTACAAAACGCACCGACCAAAGCATTATTAAAAACATTCCAAATAAAAATCCTTGTTTTTCTCGCACATCAGTTTTCCAGTACATATAATATAAAGCTGCAAAAACAAATATATAACTAAAAGCCTCATACAATTGGGTTGGATGTTTAGCAGGAACTTGTTCTAATATATTGGCAAACTGAGGATTAGTTGCAATAGCATTGTAAGCTTCTTTAGGATTTAGGATTTTGGTTGCATTGACAACTTCTCTTGGGCTAAAAAAATCTTTTATAAATTTAATTCCAAACGATGAAGTAGTCTCGTGACCAACGATTTCTGAATTGAAAAAATTACCAATTCTAACGAAAACTGCACCACTAGCAACAGGAATAACCACACGATCTAAAACCCATAAAAGAGGTCTTTTCATTATCTTTTTACTAAAGAAATACATGGCTAGAATAATTCCGATCGCAGCACCATGACTCGCTAATCCTTGAAAACCTGTAAATTCAAAACTTGGTGAAAAACGAAAAGGTAGCAATATTTCAGATAAATGGTTGCTGAAATATTCCCAATCATAAAAGAAAACATGACCTAATCTTGCTCCTAATAAAGTTGCAAAAACAGTCCAAATAAACATTGAATCTAGTTTTTCAATTGATTCATTTTCACGTTCAAATATTTTTTTCATGATGTACCAACCTAAACCAAAGGCGATTACAAACATTAAGCTGTAATATCGAATCATAAAAAAACCTAAATCAATACCTTCTGAAGGATTCCAAATCATGATGATTATTTTTATTTATTATTAAATGTAAAAATAGATAAAATAGTAGAATTTAAAATCATTTTATTTTTTCATTAGGTGTACATTTTTTTGGAACAGGATCATAACCAGTTTTTCCCCAAGGATTACAACTCATTATTCTCTTAATCCCCAGGTAAGTTCCATAAAAAAGTCCATGAATTTTCAATGCCTCTAAAAAATAGGAAGAACAAGTGGGTTCAAATCGGCATGCTGATGGGGTAAAAGGTGAAATAGCAGTTTGGTAAAACCGAATTAAAAGCACGATTGGATATATAAGTATCTTTGATAATGACATACTTGATATTATTAAACGGTAAATGAAGTTCCTTCCTTACCGTCTTTCAATTGAATTCCAATAGCTAACAATTGATCTCTAATTTGATCAGACATGGCAAAATCTTTATTGGCACGAGCCTGATTTCTCATTTCAATCAGAATATTTACAACACCATCTAATTTATCGTGACGATTTCCAACTTCTTTGTCATCCTCTAATCCTAAAACGTCAAAAACAAACCCATTCATTAAAGAGGAAAATAAATCTAAATCACTTAGGGTTAACGTTTCTTTTTGTTCTTTTAATAAATTGATAAAACGCACTCCTTCAAATAATTGTGCAATTAAAATAGGGGTATTAAAATCGTCGTTCATCGCTTCATAACAAGCCGCTTCCCAATTTGAAATAGATAGGGTAGAAGTAGTACTAGCTTTTATTTCTTTCAATCCCTCAATGGCTTCCATCAGCCTAAAATAACCTTTTTCGGCAGCCAAAATAGCATCATTTGTAAAATCAAGATTGCTTCTATAATGCGCTTGTAACATAAAAAAACGAATCACACTTGGTGAAAAAGCCTTACTTAATATGTTGTTTTCACCAGTAATAATTTCCATTGGTAAAATATTATTACCAGTAGATTTAGACATTTTTTTACCATTTAATGTTAGCATATTGGCGTGCATCCAAAAATTAACGGGAGTATGACCAGTACAAGCTTCATTTTGAGCAATTTCGCATTCGTGATGTGGAAACTTTAAGTCCATTCCGCCACCGTGAATATCAAATTGATTTCCTAAATATTTAGTACTCATGGCAGTACATTCTAAGTGCCAACCAGGAAAACCATCACTCCAGGGAGAGGGCCATCTCATAATATGTTGCGGTTCTGCCTTTTTCCATAGTGCAAAATCTTGCGGATTTTTTTTGTCAGATTGCCCGTCAAGCTCTCTAGTATTAGCAAGCATATCATCGATATTTCTTCCGCTTAACTGCCCGTAATTATTGGTTTCATTGAATTTAACCACATCAAAATAAACCGATCCATTGGCAACATATCCAAACCCATTGTCAATAATTTTTTTGATAATTTCGATTTGCTCAATAATGTGACCAGTTGCTGTTGGTTCTATACTGGGTGGTAATAAATTATATAATTTCAAAACATTTTGAAAATCGACAGTATATCGTTGCACAATTTCCATCGGTTCCACCTGATCAATTCTTGCTTTTTTAGCAATTTTATCTTCACCTTCATCCACGTCATCCACAATATGTCCAACATCAGTAATATTTCGAACGTATCTAACTTTAAAACCTAGATGAATTAAATATCTGAAAATTACATCAAAAGACATAAAAGTTCTTACATTTCCCAAATGCACATTGCTATAAACAGTAGGTCCACAAACATACATTCCCACATTTCCTTCGTTGATAGGCGTGAAAACTTCCTTCTCACCCGATAGTGAGTTGTATATTTTTAGAATTTGTGATTTATATAATGGCATAGTTAAATGTTAATTTAGTTAATCGTTTAATTAGTTAATTGTTTTATTGTTTAATTGATTTTTTGGAGCTGTTTCCTGCTATTCGTTTCAATCCTCATTATTGCTTTGTGCCTTGCAATACTCCGGGATTTACACTGCTATCAGGGCTAGAGTTTATTTATTAAATTAAAATTTCGTATCCATTTGAATGTAGTTCAAAAATTCTCTACGAGTTTGTTCCGTTTTAAATTTACCTCCAAATTCAGAAGTTACTGTACTACTTTCAATATCTTTAATTCCTCTGGAATTAACACATAAATGTTTGGCATCAATAACACATGCAACATCTTCAGTACCTAAAGCAATTTGTAATTCTTGAACAATTTGCATCGTTAAACGCTCTTGAACTTGAGGTCTTTTAGCATAATATTCTACGATTCTATTCATTTTTGAAAGCCCTATTACCCTCCCATTTGATATGTAGGCAACATGAGCTCTTCCTATTATTGGAAGAAGATGGTGTTCACATGTTGAGTAAAGTGTAATATTCTTTTCAACCAACATTTCTCCATATTTATAATTGTTTTCAAATGTTGAAGCTTTAGGTTTTTTATTTGGATTTAATCCAGCAAATATTTCATTTACAAACATCTTAGCCACTCGATTAGGAGTTCCTTTCAAACTATCGTCAGTTAAGTCAATACCTAGTGTATTTAAAATATTTCCTATGTCTTTTTTTATTAAGCTAATTTTATCTTCATCAGAAATTGAAAAAGCATCCTTTCTTATAGGATTTTGAGCATTAGTTGCAATGTGATTTTCTCCAATTTCGTCTTGAAATTCAGCGTTATTTATCATCAATTGTAGATTATTATTTATTAAAAATTTCTGATACAAAGTTAAGTAATATATTTTATAAAGTAATAAACTGATTAATTTTTGAATTATTTTTTAATTATTTTAGAAATATTATTTAAATCTACCCAATGTTCATCTACAATTCCTTGTTCTTTATTAGTATCTGAAAAATCCGTCCAATGTTTAGGCTTTCCCTCTCTTACATATTCATGCCATATCAACAACTTATGAGGGTGATATATATCATATCCCATAGTATATGAACGAACCGATAAACTTATTTCATCTCCTCTAAAATAAATTTCTGGATCGTATTTATATTCTTTACAATGAATACCATAAGTAAAACTATAACCACCTGCTATAAATCTTGCTTTTATTGGTTTTGTTTCATTTTCATAATTTAACATTTGTTCTGGTGCTAAATGTATTGTTCCAAAATCAGTAAAATATCTTCCACATATTATAGCTGGAGCTTCATCTCTGCATATATTTGTTTTAGGGTCATATAAAC
>RFPP01000017.1 GCA_009926065.1 Flavobacteriaceae bacterium | reverse complement strand
ATCAAAAAAAGTTACATTAATTCTTGAATTATTAAGAAATAATGTACCTTTGCACAAAATTTCAGAAAGTAAATATTAAGACAATAATAAGATATGGTGATTTCACACAAACCACTTAAAATAATATTAGCAATTTTAATTGCTTTTCTTCCCTCATTTGGTTTTTCAAACACTCCTATTAATGCTACTCAAACTACTGATTCGAAAGAAGTTGTTGTTGACGAAAAGTCAGAAGTTAAGGCTGAAATTTTAGAAGTAATTAACCATCACGTTCTAGATGGTCATGATTTCTCTTTATTTGAATATGAGGGTAAACATATAGGGTTTTCTTTACCAATTATTTTATGGGATAATGGAGTTCACTTTTTCTCTTCTTCAAAATTTCACCACGGAGAAGCTGTAGCTGAAAGCAATGGTAATTACTATGTTTTACACCACGAAAAAATTTACAAATCAGATGCAGCAGGGAAAGTCCTTGTTGTAGAAGCTAAAGAAATAAAAGACGGAAAAGAAGTTGTTACCGAAAAAGAACTTCAACCTATTGATTTATCTATCACTAAAGGGGTGTTAACAATTATGATTGTTGCTCTTTTAATGTTTTTTATATTTACAAGTTTGGCGAGATCGTATGCTAAAAACGGCGGAATTTCTTCAGGTTTTGGAAGGCTTTTCGAACCAATTGTAATTTACATTCGTGATGAAATTGCGATACCAAATATTGGTGAAAAACACTACAAGAAATACATGAGTTATTTATTGACCATCTTTTTCTTTATTTGGTTTTTAAATATCTTCGGATTAACTCCGCTAGGAATTAACGTAACAGGAAACATCGCAATCACTTTTGGATTAGCAGTTGTAACCTTTATTATTACTAACGTTACAGCAAACAAAAATTATTGGGGACACATTTTCTGGATGCCAGGCGTGCCGTTGCCAATGAAAATAATATTAGCACCTATTGAATTATTAGGAGTATTTATCAAGCCGTTTTCATTAATGATTCGTTTGTATGCAAATATTTTTGCAGGACACATTGTATTAATGAGTTTAATTGGTTTGATGTTTATTTTTAAAAATTGGTTGGGAAGTAGCTTGTCATTTATGTTGTCATTCGCTATTTCAACAATCGAAATTTTAGTAGCGCTATTGCAAGCCTATATCTTTACGATGCTTTCTGCTTTGTACTTTGGTTCAGCAGTAGAAGAACACCATCACGAAGAGGCGCATTAAAAATTAGATTTCAGATCTTAGATTTCAGATTTTTCAGAATCTTTACTCTAAATTCAAAATTCTAAAATCAAAAAAGAATGTTTAATTTTAATACATATTTTTATGGAAATTCCTAAAATCGTTGGAGCAGGATTAGTAGTAATTGGAGCTGGTATTGGTATCGGTAGAATCGGTGGTTCTGCAATGGATGCTATTGCTCGTCAACCAGAAGCTACTGGAAAAATCCAAACAGCAATGCTTATTGCAGCTGCGCTTATTGAAGGTATTGGTTTTGCAGCGTTATTCGCAGTAAACTAGTAAAAAACAAAACAAAATGCTGTAACGGTTGGTTGCAGCTTTTGTTTACTTTAAGTTAAAACTTAACCCCAGAATTTGAGGTTAAATAAAATAAGTACATTATACATTAATATATACTATGGAAAAGTTAATAAGTGATTTTTCGTTTGGTTTGTTTGTTTGGCAATCAATAATTTTTATTGGATTAATATTATTATTGAAAAAATTTGCTTGGAAACCAATACTTGATGCAGTTAATGAAAGAGAAGAAGGAATTAAAAACGCATTACTTTCTGCTGAGAATGCTAGAAAAGAAATGCAAAACCTTCAATCTGACAACCAACGTATTTTGCAAGAAGCAAGATTAGAGCGCGATGCTATGTTAAAAGAAGCTCGTGAAATGAGAGAGAAAATGGTTGCCGATGCAAAAAATGAAGCTCAAGCTCAAGGATTAAAAATGATCGAACAAGCGAAAGCAGCTATCGAAGGTGAAAAAAATGCAGCATTGGCTGAATTGAAATCTCACGTAGCTACATTATCATTGGAAATTGCTGAAAAATTATTGAAAGAAGAATTATCTAACAAAGAATCCCAGGTGAAACTGGTAGAAAAAATGTTAGACGACGCTAAATTAAACTAATATGTCAGGAACTAGAGCAGCAATTCGTTATGCGAAAGCCATTTTAGAAATCGCTAACTCCAAAGGGGTCGCTTCTGAAGTGAGTGCCGACATGACTTTAATTGCAAAAACAATTACTGGGAATGCTGAATTGACTCATTTCATTCAAAACCCATTAATCAAAACAGACACTAAAAAAGACGTTGTTGCTGAGGTATTTTTATCGGTTAATCCCGTAACTCAGAGTCTTTTCCATTTATTGTTGGAAAACAAAAGATTTGAAATTTTGGGTGCAATAGCAGAGGAATACAACAATTTGTTTGACGCAATGAACGGAGTTGAAGTTGCAAAAGTAACTACTGCTATTCCAATGGATTCAGCTTTAGAAGCTAAAGTTTTAGCAAAAATTGCCACTTTTACAGACAAAAAAGTAACCATAGAAAACTCGGTAGATGCTTCAATTATTGGAGGATTTATTTTAAGAATAGGCGACAAGCAATACAATGCTTCTGTTGCCAACAGATTACATGTATTAAAAAGAGAATTAAGTAACTAGTTATTTATATAATTATGGCGGAAATTAAACCTGCTGAAATATCAGCAATATTAAAGAAACAAGTAGAAAGTTTTGAAACAGGCGCTACATTAGAAGAAGTGGGTTCTGTACTTCAAGTTGGTGACGGTATTGCTCGCGTTTATGGGCTTTCAAATGTTCAATACGGGGAGTTAGTAGAATTCGAAAATGGATTGGAAGGAATCGTTTTGAACCTTGAAGAAGATAATGTTGGGGTGGTACTTTTAGGTCCATCAACTGGAATTAAGGAAGGCTCTACAGCTAAAAGAACACAACGTATTGCTTCTTTAAAAACAGGAGAAGGAATGGTTGGACGTGTAGTAAACACTCTTGGTTTTCCAATAGATGGAAAAGGACCAATCAGTGGTGAATTATACGAAATGCCATTGGAAAGAAAAGCTCCTGGAGTAATTTTCCGTCAACCGGTAACTGAACCACTACAAACAGGTATTAAAGCGGTAGACGCTATGATCCCAGTTGGTCGTGGACAACGTGAGTTGGTAATTGGTGACCGTCAAACTGGGAAATCTACCGTTTGTATTGATACGATATTAAATCAAAAAGAATTTTACGATGCTGGAAAACCAGTATTTTGTATCTATGTTGCAATCGGACAAAAAGCATCAACAGTAGCTGCAATTGCTAAAACATTAGAAGAAAGAGGAGCAATGGCTTATACTATTATTGTTGCTGCAAATGCTTCTGACCCTGCACCAATGCAAGTTTACGCTCCTTTCGCAGGCGCTGCAATTGGAGAATATTTTAGAGACTCTGGTCGTCCCGCTTTAATAGTTTATGATGATTTATCTAAACAAGCAGTTGCTTACCGTGAGGTTTCTTTATTATTAAGAAGACCACCGGGACGTGAGGCATATCCTGGAGACGTTTTTTACTTGCACAGTAGATTATTAGAAAGAGCTTGTAAAGTTATTGCTAATGATGACATTGCAAAAAACATGAACGACTTACCAGATACCTTGAAAGGAATTGTAAAAGGAGGAGGGTCTTTAACTGCTTTACCGATTATTGAAACTCAAGCGGGTGACGTTTCTGCTTATATCCCAACCAACGTAATTTCGATTACTGACGGACAGATTTTCCTTGATGGAGATTTATTTAATTCTGGGGTTCGACCAGCAATTAACGTAGGAATTTCCGTATCACGTGTTGGAGGTAATGCTCAAATTAAATCGATGAAAAAAGTTTCAGGAACATTAAAATTAGACCAAGCTCAATTCCGTGAATTAGAAGCTTTCGCTAAATTTGGTTCTGATTTAGATTCAGTTACCTTAAATGTAATTGAAAAAGGAAAAAGAAACGTTGAGATTTTGAAACAAGGATTAAATAGCCCTTATACTGTTGAAGATCAAGTAGCTATTATCTATGCTGGCTCTAAAAACTTGTTAAGAAACGTACCTGTAAATAAAGTAAAAGAATTCGAAAAAGACTTTTTAGAATATTTAAACAACAAACACAGAGATACTCTTGACGATTTAAAAGCTGGAAAATTAGATGACAACATTACAGCTGTTATCGAAAATGTTGCAAAAGAAGTTTCAGCGAAATATAACTAAAATTAGTTGATGGTTGTTGGTTGATTGTTGTTGGAATTATCCAAAGAACTATCAACCAACAACTGACAACCAACAACTATAATACAATGGCAAATTTAAAGGAAATCCGTAATAGAATTAGTTCCGTTTCATCAACGATGCAGATCACTTCTGCGATGAAAATGGTTTCTGCAGCAAAGCTTAAAAAAGCACAAGATGCTATTACAGCAATGCGACCTTATGCCGAAAAATTAACGGAATTATTACAAAATCTTTCTGCAAATCTTGATGGTGATGCAGGAGGAGAATTTACTACTCAACGTGAAATTAAAAAAGTATTAATTGTAGCAATTACTTCCAATAGAGGTTTGTGTGGTGCATTTAATTCTAATGTAATTAAGGAAGTAAAAAACCGTTCAGCATTTTACGAAGGGAAACAAGTAGATGTTTTTGCAATAGGTAAAAAAGGGAATGATGCTTTAAGCAAAACTCTTTCTGTTGTTGAAAATCAAAGTTCAATATTTGACGATTTATCATTTGAAAATGTTGCTGTAATTGCCGATGTTTTAACTCAAAAATTCATTTCTGGAGAATACGACAAAATAGAATTAGTTTACAACCAATTTAAAAATGCCGCTACTCAAATCGTTCAAACAGAGCAATTCTTACCTTTAGAATCATTGAAATCGGATAAAACAGCTTCAACAGGAGATTATATCTACGAGCCATCAAAAGAAGATATTGTTTTAACTTTGATTCCTAAATCATTGAAAACGCAATTATATAAAGGGATCAGAGATTCATTTGCCTCAGAGCATGGAGCTAGAATGACTGCAATGCACAAAGCAACAGACAACGCAACGGAATTGAGAGACCAATTGAAATTGACGTACAATAAAGCGCGTCAAGCTGCAATTACAAACGAGATCTTAGAAATCGTGGGCGGAGCAGAAGCTTTAAAAGGATAAAATAAAAAATTTTTTTATATAAAGAGTCACGTTATGCGTGACTCTTTTTTTTAATTTTATAATTAAATATCAATAATGGAAATACTACAATTAGAAACAGTTTCAGAAATGGTTGCGCAAATTGAAACCATTCATTTTTTGTACCCAAACATGGCGGTTGAAACCTATGAATCCTACTTAAACAATATGTTACCAAATGGATACCAACAAGTAGCTGTTTTTGAAAATAAGCAGTGTATTGGTTTATCAGGGTTCTGGTATAATACTAAATTATGGACCGGCCCGTATTTAGAAATCGACAATTTTATTGTACATCCTGATCACAGAAAAAATGGAATCGGCAAAATAATTACCGATTTTATTGATGCTAAAGCAAAAGAACTTTCCTGCACGTGCATTGTTTTAGATGCTTTCACAGGCAATTTCCCTGCCCATCGATTTTATTACAATCAAGGGTATGAACCAAGAGGATTTCATTTTATTAAAACAATAGACGAAAACGGATTTTCTTAATTAACGTAAATTAATTATCGGATTGATACCATTCTGCAAATGAAGTTTCTGTTTCTTGCAGTTTTAAAGAATGCAATTCAATTCCTTGAGGTAATCTCTTTTTTATTCTATTGGCAAAATCGATTACCATATTTTCGCTTGTAGGTTGATAATCTACCAAGATAACATGGTGGTCACGAGATTTTAATTCTTTTGCCAACTCAACGTGAGGGGTATTTTTATTAAATACTGTAGCATGATCAAATTGGTCTACAATTTCCTCTTTTACAATTTTCTTTAAATCGGTAAAATCGATAACCATTCCAAATTTCACATTTGAATTATCAGTAATTGGTTTGCCAATAACCGTTACAGACAATTTATAGCTATGTCCATGCACGTTTTTACATTTCCCATCATAGCCATATAATGCGTGACCGGTTTCAAAATTAAATTGTTTGGTAATTCTGATATTGTTCATTAATTGTAGTATTTGTATGCAAATTTAGTAAATTGTAATCATTCTGCTTACAAAAATAGAAGTTGCTTTTATAAAATTAAAATAATGTATATTTGCCAAAGCAAGGGGGATTAGCTCATTTGGCTAGAGCGCTACGCTGGCAGCGTAGAGGTGATCGGTTCGAATCCGATATTCTCCACAATTTAACGATCTATTTTATTGATGAACCTCTTGGTTTTTTATAGGTAATTATCATTTTGTTTTGGCACTTTCTTTAAAGCGTTGCTGTTTTATATTCATTTATTTTTTCTATAGATTAAATTAAGATATATATATTTAATAATTGCTTTAATAGAGCTATACAACACCACAACATTTTTTTTGAATATTTATTATTTCCCTGTTACAATTATATTTCAAAGATAATAGTACTTATTTTTAATGGTTTTCCATCAAAAATATTTGATAATGTATAGTTTTTATATATTTCCAAAAAATATATAACATAGATTACTTTCCTAAATTAGACTTCTAATTATTATTTTAATTTATGAAAAAATTATTCACATTATTCTTATTGATTTTATCTGTTTCATTATATGCTACAAATACCTTCATAAAAACTCATCTTCCCCCAGCTTTAGCTTTAAGCTACACTTTAACTAATCCAACATGTCCCGGGCTCAATAATGGAACTATAATTGGGACCGTAACAGGAGGGAATTTACCCTATTCTAATTTTTCTTTGTCAAATGGTACCACAACTTTAACAAGCGCTACAGGAGTTTTTTCAAATTTAGCCCCAGGCACATACACGCTTTCTATATCAGATGTTTTTTCAACTGTTACACAACCCAACATCATCCTAATTGCTCCTAATGATTTATCAATTAGCTCGCCAGTAACAATTTGCTCTGGAACTTCAACTACTCTTTCTGTAAGTGGAAGTGCAACAGGGTTTATATGGACCGCATCGCCACCCGACGCAAGTTTAACTTCCGCCAATAATTCAAGTGCATCTCCAGTAGTTAGTCCTACTCAAACTACAACCTATACAGTTACTGCTACCGGTAATTCCCCCTCAGCTAATTTAGTTACAAATGGAAATTTTTCACAAGGAAATTTAGGATTTACATCCGACTATTCATATATCACGAATGCTGGGACTTCAGGAGTTCAACGCGCCTATGGAGTTGTTAGGACTGCAAATGCATGGTTTCAATTTTTTCCGAGTTGTAACATAGAACATACTACTGGAACAGGAAATATGATGGTTATAGATGGGTCTACAATTAATGCAGGAGCCGATAAAGTTTGGGGCCAAACTATTACCGTACAGCCGAATCAAATCTATACTTTTTCCTATTGGGTACAAACTGTGGCACTCCCAAATCCAGCCAATTTAGAAGTTAGAATTAACGGAGTTGTTGTTGGAACCGAACTAGCTCCTTCTGCAGAATGCAACTGGTCTTTAAGAACGTATACTTGGAATTCAGGCACAGCGACGTCAGCTCAAATTGCCATTTATGATAAAGTGGTAGCCTCGGCAGGAAATGATTTTGCACTTGATGATATTTCTTTTACAACCAATGTAGTTTGTAATTTATCAAAAACAGTTGTAATTACAGTTACACCAAGAATAACCCCTACATTTAATGCCGTAAATTCTATATGTGTTGGAGCTTCATTATCACCATTACCTACAACTTCTAATAATTCAATAACAGGAACATGGTCGCCAGCGCTCAATAATTTAGTAACTACAACCTATACATTCGTTCCATCTTCAGGGCAATGTATTGCAAATGCAAGCTTAACAATTACAGTGAATCCAATAGTTACACCATTATTTACTCCTGTAAATTCAATTTGTTCAGGCGCTACATTATCTCCGTTACCCACAAGTTCTAATAACTCAATAACGGGAAATTGGTCGCCAACATTAAATAATTTAGCAACTACAACTTATACATTTACTCCATCTGCCGGACAATGTGCAACAAATGGGAGCATCACTATTACTGTGATTCCAAACGTAATTCCTACATTTACTCAAGTCCCTACTATTTGTTCTGGAGCAACTTTGTCAGCATTACCCACAACTTCTAATAATTCAATCATTGGGAATTGGTCACCATCATTAAATAATTCGTCAACTACCACTTATACTTTTACGCCAAGTAGTGGACAATGTGCTACAACCGGCACGATGACAATAACCGTAACACCATTTCCTGAATTTACTATTACAAAGGGTTGCGACGGGAGTAATTTTGTATTGAGCGCTCAGGGAATTGGGACTTTAAATGCTACTTACATTTGGTATAATAATTTGCACCAAAATATCGGAACCTCACCTACAATTAGAATTACCAATGTAGGAAATTATAGTTTAGAATTATCTAATAATGGATGTAGTGAGGAAAAGCCTATTTCTGTAACCAATATTCATTGTACCATTCCAAAAGGGATTTCTCCAAATGGCGATGGCAATAACGACATTTTTGATTTAAGTAACTTAAATGTTCAAAAACTTCAAATTTTTAATAGATATGGAATAGAAGTTTATTCTAAAAGTGATTATACCAATGAATGGACTGGAAAATCAAATTCCGGCGCTGAATTACCAGACGGAACCTACTATTTTGTTGTTCAATACACAAATGGGAAAACCAAAACAGGTTGGGTTTATATCAATAAATAATCATAGCAATACTACTTCGAAATGAAAAAAATACTTTTTACAGCGCTTATAATATTCTTGACTTCTATAAACGTCAACGCACAACAATCGCCACATTATACCCAATACATGTATAATATGAATATAATAAATCCAGCTTATGCGGGATCAAAGGAAAATTTATCTTTTGGATTACTTTACAGAAAACAATGGTTAGATATTGAAGATGCCCCAACAACTTTTTCACTTTCCGGATCGGCACCTGTTGGGAAAAATGTCGGAATTGGATTATCTATAATTTCAGATAGAATTGGTCCAGTTGACGAAAATAATATATATGGGGATTTTTCTTATACTTTAAATTTAGGGGGTGAACACCGATTGGCTTTAGGTTTAAAAGCTGGGGTTACAATTCAAAAAATAGGTTTGTTTAGCGACATTAATAGTTCACTTCAGCAACAAGGGGATGGTGCTTTTGCTCAAGATTCAAATACAGCAAATCTAAATTTCGGATCTGGAATTTTCTATTATACTAACAAATCTTATTTTGCAGCATCAATTCCAAACATGCTAAATAAACCTCATTTAAATAACGATGGTAATTTTTATCTTGAAAAGAAAGTGCCTCATTATTTTATTACTGGAGGGTATGTATTTGATTTAAATCCAAATTTAAAATTCAAGCCTTTTACCATGGTAAAATCGGCATATAATACTCCAATATCCTTAGATGTTTCTGCAAATTTCTTATATGCTGAAAAATTTGAAATGGGCGCCACCTATAGATTACAAGACTCGTTTGGTGCTATGGTAAATTATACAATCACACCTTCTTTAAGAATAGGATACGCTTATGATCATATTATTTCAAATTTGAAAGTAACCACGCCTTCATCCCATGAAATCATATTATTATTTGATTTAAATTTCCCAAACAAAGTATCTCAATCTCCAAGATTTTTCTAACTTAAAGCACACAAATAATGAAATATATATATATAATATTAATTCTAGTATTAGCGAATTCTGCAATTTCTGCTCAAAACAAAGACACCCAGGCTGCGGATAAGCTTTTTAAAAAATTTGAATTTATTTCAGCGGCAGAATCCTATCTTAAATTAGTTGCTTCCAATAACGCAGATGGATATGTTTACAGACAATTAGGAGAATGCTATTATAACATTTACAATACTAAAGAAGCGGCTAAATGGTATGCAAAAGCAATTACCAAAAAGCAAAATTCTGAACTTTATTATCGTTATGCACAAATGCTTAAAGCAAACGGAAATTATGCGGAATCAAATAAGCAAATGCAAAAATTTGCCGAAATGGAGCCCAATGATTCAAGAGCTAAAATATTCAATGAAAACCCAAATTATGTTCCGATTTTGTTAGACCAGCAAAAATATTTTGATGTACAATCAATTGACATTAATTCTGATAAATCTGATTTTGGAGCTTTATTAATGGATAATACTATTTATTTTACTAGCGCAAGAAATTCAAATAGCAAAATTTATAGTTGGACAAAAGAACCCTTTTTAGATATCTATAAAGCCAATTTAAATGAAGATGGAACTATTAGCAACATTCTTCTTGTAAATCAGATAAACTCAAAATATCACGATGGATCAATATCGATAAGCCAGGACGGAAGTACTATGTATTTTACAAGTGATAGCTTTAGAGAAAATTCTTTTGAAAAAGATAAAACCAACAAGTTAAAGTTAGGTAGAAACAATATTTTCAGCGCAAAATTCGTTAATGGAAAATGGGATGAAATTACATCATTGCCATTCAATAGTAAAGATTTTTCTACCGGAAACCCTAGCATAAGTAATGACGGAAAAACACTTTATTTTTCATCAAATAGGCCCGGTGGTATTGGAGGTGTCGACATATGGAAAGTAGCAATTTCTGAAACAGGAGGTTATGGAACTCCTGAAAATTTAGGAAAAAATGTAAATACGGAAGGAAACGAGAGTTTTCCATTTATTACGTCTAATGATGTCCTTTATTTTTCTTCAGATGCCAAACAAGGATTGGGAGCGATGGACGTTTATAAAATCGATTTAACTAAAAATTCAGGGGCTATAAATCTTGGAAAACCTGTTAATAGCGAAAAAGATGATTTTGCCTTCACAATCAATGAAAATAAAAAAATTGGTTTTGTAGCAAGTAATAGAAATGGAAATGATGATATTTTTAAACTAATTCCTGTTTGTAATTATGAACTAAATGCAATAGTAACCAACGCTACTACTGGGGAGGTATTAGCTGAAGCCAATGTTTCAATTTTAGATGATAAAAACAACATAATTTCAACAAAAAAATCAAATGGTAACGGAGAAGTTTCATATATCGTAGAATGTCAAAAAAACTATACAATTCAAGCGATTAAAAATGGTTTTGAAAGCAACTCTTTTACAGTAATAGCAAGTAGCAATAAGGGAGGAAGTATTAAAATTGAGGCTGCATTAAAGCCAATTTCAGAAATAATTACTGAAAAAGAAGTGAAGCTAAATCCAATATTCTTTGAATATAATAACAGCAATATTACACAACAGGGCGCATTTGAATTGGACAAATTAGTTCAAATAATGAAAAATAACCAAAAGTTAATTATATTTGTAAAGTCACACACCGATAACAGGGGTAGCGATGAATTTAATTTACTTTTGTCAGACAAACGCGTCAAATCAACTATTCAGTACTTAATTTCTAATGGGATTGATCCAAATAGAATTTCTGGAAAAGGATTTGGAGAAACAGAACTAAAAGTAGATTGCAAAGAAAAATGTACGGAAGACGAACACGAACAAAATAGACGTTCTGAATTTTTAATAGTAAAATAACACAAACAACCAGAATGCAACCCAATAAAATGAAAAAATATATTAAGCTATTACTTTTTTCAATTTTAATATCCTTTTTCACTACTATTTCAGCGCAAACACTGATTAACGGTAATTTTGAATCAGGAGGAAATGGGGTCGGTTTTTTAATAAATGGAGCTGGTTACACCCAAATTAATCCTACTACTGGTTCAAGTTCTCCTGGTAATTATGCAATTACAACCAATCCTCAATTATTAAATAGTAACTTTATTTCTGGAGGAGACCACACATCAGGAACGGGAAGGATGCTTGTGGTTGATGGAAATACGGTTCCAAATTCAAGACTTTGGTCATCAACCTCAACTGGTGGCGCATTGACAGGATTTACAGCCGGAAACATTTATACTTTTAGTTATTGGATAAAATCAGTCTCAAATGATGTTACCAATAATGCAACCCAAGCAAATATTAATGTATTTTTTGTTAATACATCCAATGTAAATCCAGCAAGCACCAATAGTTATGCACCTCTTCCTAGCCAAGGGTGGACTCGTGTCAGCTATACTTTTACAGCTACTTCAAATAATGTTTTAATAGAATTAAGAAATAATAATTTAAGCGTATTAGGAAATGACTTTGCATTAGATGATTTTACAATTACTCAAGGGGCACTTCCATTATCATTATCACAAACGTCAATAAATCCAACCTGTCCCACCTCATTAAACGGGTCGATAAGAGGAGTTGGATCCGGCGGGATTTTACCTTATACCTATGTATTAGTATCAAATACCGGAACAACCACAAATGCCACAGGAGTTTTTAGCAATCTTTCTGCTGGAAACTATACTATTTCAATTCAAGATTCAACCGGAGCAACAGTTCCTCCAATTACAGTAATCCTGGCACCTCCAAATGATATTACTATTAGTTCTCCAGTTACCATTTGTCAAGGAGCATCAACCACTTTATCTGTTACAGGAAGTACGGATCCTTATTTATGGACTGCAAATCCTCCTGATCCAAGTTTAACAGTGGCTAACAATACTAGTTCAAACCCAACAGTGAGTCCTGCCATAACAACTACCTATACAGTTACCTCTGGGATTCCTGCAAATTCAACAAACTTAGTTATTAATGGAGATTTTTCTATGGGTGACTTTGGATTTGTGACCGATTATATTAATTACCTTCCCGGAAACGTTCCTGTTTCAGGAGTTCAAGGCGCATATGGGATAGTAACCAATCCAAGAAGCTGGTTTGCAGCCTTTTCTCCATGTACAGATCACACTTCATCAGGAGGAAATATGTTAGTTGCCGACGGGTCTACAACCGGTACAGCTAGAGTTTGGTATTCACCTGCACCTATTACGGTTATACCTGGAAGAAATTACACCTTCAGTTATTTTTTAACATCTGTAGTAAGTGGAGGGCCAGCCAAATTAGAAGTATTAATTAACAATATTCCAATTGGCCCAATTGCAACAGCTCCCTCTACCACTTGTGTTTGGGATGAATACTCTTATGTTTGGAATTCAGGGGCTAATACATCAGCCATAATTAGTATTATCGACAGAGAGGCTTTTGGAAATAATGATTTTGCAATTGATGATCTTTATTTTAGAGAAACACCTACATGTACCTATCAAAAATCAGTAACAATAACTGTTAATCCAAATCCTTCTCCTACTATTGGCACTATTACTCATCCAACATGTTCATCAGCAGGGAGTGTTGTATTAAATGGATTGCCAACAGGAAACTGGACTATAAATCCTGGTGGTATTACAGGAAATACTTCTTCAGTTACAATATCAAATCTTACACCTGGGACCTACAATTATACTGTTATCAATGCCTCAAATTGTACTTCACTTCCAGTTAGAGTAGATATAAATCCAATTCCAAATATTGTTACACCAACATTTAATGCAATTTCACCCGTTTGTGTTGGAACTACAATCGCGCTTCCATTGGTTTCTACAAATGGTATCAACGGCACATGGTCACCAGCATTTAACCCTAATGTAACTACAACCTATACATTTACACCAAATCCCGGAGAATGCGCAACTACCACAACAATGCAAGTGGTAATTACCCAGATTCCAATAGTTATTGCAACTCCAAATACGGAAACAATTTGTTCCTTGCAGTCAACAGGAATTTCATTATCAAGCTCAATTTCTGGAACTACTTTTAATTGGACCACAACAGCTACTGATGTTACTGGAGATTCTTCAGGTTCCGGAAATGTTATTTCACAAGTATTAACTGCAACAGGAACTTTGGTAGGAAATGTTCAATATACAATTACACCTGTAAATAACAGTTGTTCTGGGACTCCTTTAATTGTAACAGTTTTTGTAACTCCTAAACCAACATTAATAGCTACAGCAGCTTCAAACTCAATTTGTTCGGGAAATACAACTGCCATTAATTTAATTGGGTCAATGCCTAATACTAATTTTAGTTGGAATTTAATACAAAATAATGTTTCAGGAGGCAGTAATGGAACTGGAAATATAATTACTCAAACATTAAACACCATCACCAATTCAGCTGGTGAAGCAGTTTATTCAATTACCCCAATAGTTAATGGATGTAGAGGGATTACAACAACTATTTCAATAATTGTAAATCCAATTCCAATTGCAATAATCAATCCTTCAACCGGACAGAGTATTTGTTCAGGTCAAACTACTGCAATTTCTTTGACAAGTTCAGTTATAAATACGACATTCAATTGGACGGTAAATCAAACAAATTTAACGGGAACTTCACCAGGTACTGGAACTTCGATAGCTCAAATTCTATCGGTGGTATTACCATCTGTAGGGACCGCTACTTATCAAGTTATACCAACCTCAAACGGATGTATTGGGACTCCAGTTCAAGTATCAGTAATTGTAAAACCAATCCCGGATTTTTTGTCAGTTCCAACTCAAGCGCCAATTTGCTCGGGCGATAGTACTTCAATTAATTTATCACCAAGTATAACAGGAACACTATTATCCTGGACAGTAGTTCAAAACGGTGTTACTGGTGCTTCTGGAGATTCAGGGTCTGCAATAGTTCAAGTATTAGAAACAACAGGATCTAATGCTGGAGATGCAATTTATACCATTACCCCTGAATTAAATGGCTGTGTTGGTGCCCCAATTTCAGTTACGGCAATTGTGAATCCATTGCCTCGTCCATCATTGACAGGAGGAAATATTTGCGTTGATGCCTTGGGTGTTGCCTTTACAACTTATACATTGAATAGTGGACTAAATAATACCGATTATACATTTCAGTGGTTTTTAAATGGAGTTTTACAAAATTTATCAAATGGGAATACTTTGGTGGCTTCAGCCGCGGGAAATTATTCTGTAATTGCAACCAATGTATTAACTGGTTGCGTATCTTCAAGTGTCTTTGCGACGGTTACTTCATCATTTCCGGCAACAAGTATTTCAGCAGTAGGGACCTTTGCATTTGATCAAAACGCTTCAATAACAGTAACTGCTTTAGATCCAAATCCAAACTATCAATATTCCCTTGATTATGGTGCTTTACAGTTTTCTAATGTTTTCACCAATGTAAATCCGGGAAGCCATATAGTAACCGTTACTGATACAAATGGTTGTACAAATTTAAGTACGAATGTATTTATTATTGGTTATCCAACTTTTTTTACTCCTAATAGTGATGGGTTTAATGATTATTGGAATGTAATTGGGATGGAGAGTCAACCAACAGCCAACATTTATATTTTTGATCGTTATGGAAAACTCTTGAAACAAATAAGTTCTAAGAGTTTAGGTTGGGATGGTACTTATTTAGGATCACCAGTCCCTTCTTCAGATTACTGGTTTACCATTGAATACATAGAACCATTAACCACAGATGTTAAAGTATTTAAATCCCATTTTTCATTAAAAAGATAAAAGGAAATAACTAAAAATAGGCCCTAAGTTGAACATTTCCTGTATGGATAGCATTACTACTTTCACTTTTTCTCCCTTGATAATTTAAATTAACATCTAAATAATCTGTTAGGTTTTTTTGAATTAGTAAACGCCATGTAACATTTGTTCCAGGTTGTAGGCCTTCCAACATTTCATAGGCAATAGGGGATAAACTACTTCCAATGAAACTATTTTCATAACTTGAAAATTCACCGTTCATTGTGAGTTTTTTTTCAGATGAATAGTTAAATGAGATGCCAAACCGACTTTGATCTAATATTTCTAATGAACCTATTTTGTTTTTTTTACTTTGATATTCATAAAACAAATCTAAACTCGCATTTTTTGAAAATAAATAGGAAATTTTAGGGGCAATCTGATACCCATTCAAAAGATAGTTTCTTGCCGAATAATTTTCGGATACCATCTCAGTATTAATAGTTTTTGAACCTAAATTTAACAACCAATTTTTTTTATATAAATGCGTGTATTGAAATTGATTTGATTGATTTATATTTTCCTGAGAACCAACAGAAAGTAAATTTTTTATTCTTCCATAATTAAAAGTGTAGGTCATTGAGTGTTTTTGTTTACCTCTATTATAAAACAAACTATTTCTTAAACTTGAATTTAGTCCCAGTAAATTGGTATTGAAAGAGCTAAATGGATTAAAATCAAAATTGTCACCAAGACGTTTTATTTTTCTTTCATTAATAAACGCCGTTTGATTAAAAAAATGGGATAAAAAACGCTTAATTCCAGTTTCATTTTGCCATTGATTCATATTAATTGTTACTGATTGGGAGAATTTATTTTGATGAGTTTTCAGGTAAATCTGATTGGGTAAAAAGATACGGATGTATTTTGCTTGGTCTATAAAAACGGCTACTTGAAACTCCTCAAGGTCTTGAATTCCATTGTTATTATAATCACTCCAAGAGTAAATTCCGCGTCCCGGTTCAACCTCAAGGTAAGTGAATTCTTGTTGGGCAATAGCTCCAGAGTTGGTTTCATAAGCAGTAGTGAGCTGAATTAATTGATTTAAAAAGCGATCATTGTATAACACTCTCGAGTTTAATGAAGGCTCTGCGGGTTTTGATAAATCAGTAAATTTTAAATTTCTATAATTAACAAATACAGATAAATCTCGAGTGGCAGATTTTATCAATTTGGATTTTAAATAATAGGATTGAGAATTATTTACTCGTTTTAAAATTCCATTTTGAATACTATCATTTGTTCTATTTAGGTAACCCAATTCTACATAAATTTTTGTGCTATCCCCTCGACCAATAAATCCACCAAATTCTGTAAATTTTTGACTCAATGAAGAAAATAAATTGGTTGACTTTAATTTTTCTTGATTGTTTTCTAATCTTATTGAAGAACCTACCCAATTTTTTTTATAATTATATTTTACTTGCGTTTGATTTCTAAAAAAAACAGAAGTGGAATAATTACCCTCGCTTTTCAAAAAGCTGCCTTCATTTTTAATATTCCATTTTTTTAAATTCACAGAGCCATTTAATACATGACGATTCCCGGAAAAGCTTTCTTTAAAACCTAAATTTTCAAATTGATACGTAATATCACCTTTTTCGGGTAGTTTAAAATGCAATCCAGAAATCAGATAACTTTGTGTACCTGTAGGGTTATTTAAATTCCAATCTCTATTGAATTCAATATTAAATAATCGCTCTATAGTTTTATATTGTTTTTGAATTACTTGGTAATTGGCAAAAAAATCTAATTTCCATTTTTTAGAAAATAAGCGTTGATTGTAGTTTATTTTTCCCGCAACACCCTGATTGTCAGAATCATCAATTGAAGAAAATAAGTTATTGTCATTATTGCTAACACCAATTTCAAAATCTACACTAGTTTTTTCTGAAGGGTTAAATTTTCCCAAAACGGTAGCTATTTGTAGTTTTGTGGGAGCTATTAATCTCACAATTGGGTCATAATTACCTTGTGGAATTCCATTTACAGGCGCTACATATTGGTATATTTTACCTATGGCTGAAGAACTTGAAAGCACATAGTTCCCCATATTGTTACCAACTAATGAAAATTTAACATTATATAACTCATCCGTTGAAATATTAGAATATATAAAAACCGAAACTCCATTAATTATTGTTTTTTTATATAGAATTTTATTTTCTGAATAAGTGTCTTGATAGGCTGAGGGAGCAAACATTAAATTAGTGTCATCGCCCGCATTTACTAATGTTTGAATTTGGTCAGTAGATAAATTTTGTTGTAAAGGTTGATTTTTCATATCACTTTCAGAATATAAATAACCTTCCAAACTCCATTTTTCCTGTTCCTGTGATGCACCGGCATAAGTAATAAAACTATTGTAATTTCTATCTGAATATTGATATTCTATTAAAATTCTCATTTCGGAAGTAATAGCGAAAAGAGAAGTAAATTTAATTTCGCCAGCATTATAATCGATAACATAATCACTGTTTTCTCCTCGAGATAGTAGAATTCCATTTACATAAACGCGCTCAGAACCAGAAACAATTAAAACATATAATTCTCCGTTGGAACCCCTTAATTTATAGGGTCCCTGATTTCCTTCTTGACCTACAAAAGTACTTTTCGCATATTTTCCTCTTACTAATGCAGCTGCACCAAAGACCGAAGTTTTTGAATTATTGTTTCCAAATTCAAATCGAGAAGATAGTCCTTGTATTTTTTTATTGAAATTTAAAAACTTTGAATTCCTATTTTCTAAAAATAAATCACCCGCCCTAATATTCCATTTATTTGAAGTTAATTCAATAAATATTTGATCAAATTCATCAAGTCTTTGAGAATATCCACTTTCTTGAAAAGGAATATTATTGTCTTGAATAGAAGCCTTTAATGTAACTTTATCGGATATTTTTCCAGAAATTTGTAGGTCTAAAGCAGAATTTAATACAGAATTTTGGTTATTTCCAATGGTCACTCCACGAGTTAAACTTCCACTAGTTGTTAATCCATCAAATGGAATATATTTTTTATTATTTACAAAATTTACTTTATATAAATCACCTAAACTCGCATCGTTACTTACTACTCGGGTTTTATCGTAAATTCTATATTCTTTGGTTAAGAAATCAGGAAATTTTAAAAATCGAGCTATTAAGGTATCATTAAAAAACGGGAAATTTTCATTAAATAAAAGGAAACTTCTTTGAAAATCAATTTTATAAAGCGTAGAGTCAATAGGTTTACCTTCTTTATTTTCTAGTTTAAAAAAACTAGAATTTATACTCACACTATCAAGCTTAACCCCGTTTTTAGATGGTATTATTTTTTTTATTTTATAGTGCGTGGAAAATTCTTGAGCTCTGAGCCCTGAAAATGAAATAAACAATAGTAAGTATAATAACTTTTTCAACATAACAAGTATAACGCACAGACTTCAAAAGTAGTGTGTTTTGTTTGAAAAAGCCAAGATTTGAATTTTCAATAACTAAAACGCGAGCTTAATTTTCCTCTTTTGTGATAATTTGCATGGTTTCTCTACTCACCTGTTTTAATAAAACCACTTTGTTTTTTTCAACAATTTGTGCTGCTTTTTGATCAAAATGACGAATGGTGAAAAGAGAAACATTTTCGTTATAGGAGATTCTAAACTTCTTTGATAGAACCGATTTAAGGGAGTTAAAATTACCAAATTTATCATCAATACAAACAGAAAAACTAATTGCCGAATTCTGTATTAAACTCACTTTCATTTTATATTGATGTAAAAGCGCAAATATTTCACTTATATTTTCCTCCATAATAAATGAAAAATCTATGGAAGATAAAGAAAGTAATAATTGATTTTTCTTTAATATAAAACAAGGTAAGTGAGGATCTAGATCCATTCCTTTAGAAACACAGGTTCCAGATAATTTTGGATTTAAAAACGATTTAACAAATAACGGAATTTCTTTTTTTTGAAGCGGTTGAAGTGTTTTGGGGTGAATTACGGTTGCTCCGTAAAACGCCAATTCGATAGCTTCACGATAGGAAATTTGATTTAATAATCGTGCATTTTCAAAATAACGAGGATCTGCATTCATTACTCCAGGAACATCTTTCCAAATCGTAACACTTTGAGCATTCAGGCAGTAAGCAAAAATCGCAGCAGAATAATCTGATCCTTCTCGGCCTAAAGTAGTGGTAAAATTATTTTCATCTGAACCGAGAAAACCTTGAGTTACATTTAGTGTTTTTTTCTTAACGTTTTTAGAAATTAATTTTTGAGTAGTGTCCCAATCTACGTTGGCATCACGATAATTATTATCTGTTTTAATTAAATTTCTAACATCAATCCATTGGGTTTTTATCCCCATGAATTCCATATAGTGACTAATAATTGTTGTAGAAATTAATTCGCCAAAACTCACAATTTGGTCATAAACAAAATTATAATTAGGGGATTTATTCTGACTAATAAAATGATCCATCTCAGAAAATAATATATTTACATCCTTAAAAACAATATTTTTTTCGTCATCAAATAGATCCAAAAGAATTTGGTTGTGGTATTTTTTAACTTCTTGAATTGACGATTGCAACTCAGGAGATTTTTCAAAATAGTTTTTAATTACTACCTCTAGCGCGTTAGTGGTTTTTCCCATTGCTGAAATTACTAACAAAACATCTTCAAAACCAACAGTTTGTAAAACGCTATGAACGTTTCTAATTCCTTCTGCATCTTTTACCGATGCACCTCCAAATTTAAATATTCTCATTTCTTAAGATAATTGTATTTTGTTTTTTTCTAAAAAAGTATCAATCCCTTTTTCGTCCATTTGTGCCACAAGCCAATCTTTAAGAACCTTAGCTCCTGTTTTTTCATAAAATTCAATTGCAGGGGTATTCCAATCCAAAACATTCCACTCAATTCTTCGCACATTATCACATTTGCCTTGAGCAATTACCTCAGAATACAATTTGAATCCCAAACCAGAACCTCTTTTTTCTTCCTTAACAATCAAGTCTTCGAGGTGAATTGTTTTGCCTTTCCATGTTGAATATCGGTAATAATACAAAGCCATTCCAATAATTTCTTGGTTTTCTTCGGCTATAAAAGTATGAAACAATGGACTTTCGCCAAATCCATCTCGTTCTAGGTCTGAAATAGTTACTTCAACTGCATCTGGTTCTTTTTCAAAAGCTGCTAATTCTTTTATAAGTCTTAAAACAGCAGGCATATCTTCAATTCTCCCTTTTCTTATGTTCATAATCTGATTTTTTGGTGTTGAATTTTTATCAGAAACTTGAAAAACAGTTTTTTTGTAATTCAGATCCTAATTTATAGGCAAATATACAAATATGATAAACTATCTAAGAAATTTCAGGGCATTATCACAAAAATAACGATATTTGTGTAAAATTAACTACAACGATATAGTAATGGAACAACGCAATAGAACACTGGGGGAATTTATCATTGAAAATCAAAATTCATTTCAATATTCGTCGGGAGAACTATCAAGAATAATTAATTCTATCCGATTAGCAGCAAAAGTGGTTAATTATAAAGTAAATAAAGCCGGATTAGTTGATATTATTGGTGCTGCTGGGGATCAAAATATTCAAGGTGAAGATCAACAAAAGTTAGATGTATATGCCAATGAGATTTTTATACAAACATTAATAAATAGAGAAATTGTTTGTGGAATTGCATCTGAGGAAAATGATGATTTTATTACTGTAGCAGGTAACGATAATTGTCACAATAATAAATATGTTGTATTAATGGATCCACTTGACGGGTCATCTAACATTGATGTAAATGTTTCTTTAGGTACAATATTTTCTGTGTATAGAAGAGTTTCGGCTGTGGGAACACCAGTTTCAATCGAAGATTTTCTTCAACAAGGAATTAATCAGGTTGCTGCCGGTTATGTAATATATGGAACATCAACCATGTTAGTTTATACTACTGGTGACGGGGTAAACGGATTTACACTTAACCCTGCCATTGGAACTTTTTATCTTTCACATCCTAATATGAAATTTGCAGAAGACGGGAATATTTATTCTATAAATGAAGGAAATTACACTCATTTTCCGCAAGGAGTTAAAGATTATATTAAATATTGTCAAACCGAAGAAGGTGATAGGCCCTATACCTCAAGATATATAGGAAGTTTGGTATCTGATTTCCATAGAAATATGATTAAAGGAGGAATTTACATATATCCAACTAGTTCAAAATCTCCAAAAGGGAAACTAAGATTGTTATACGAATGCAATCCAATGGCTTTTATTGCCGAACAAGCAGGAGGAAAAGCTTCGGATGGATTTACTAGAATTATGGAAATTCAACCAAAAGAATTGCATGAAAGAGTACCATTTTTCTGTGGAAGCATCAATATGGTTAATAAAGCAGAAGAATTCATGCGTCTTGCAAAATTAAGTAAGTATTAATTTCGATTTTTTTCAAATTATCCTAAAGCTAAAATCCATTTCTTTTATTTTCAAAATAATTCGTAAGTTTGACATTAAATCTCTAAAACATTACTTATGTCGGATTTTTGGATTTATTTTGAGGTTGGAATGCGTCATGTACTAAATATTTTTTCTTACGATCACGTATTATTTTTAATTTCATTAAGCGTTCCATTTGTTTTTAAAGATTGGAAAAAAGTCTTACTTCTAGTTTCCTTATTCACATTTGGTCACACCTTAGCATTGATCCTTTCAGTTTATGAAATTATGGTTGTTAAAGTGGATATTATAGAATTTTTAATACCAATCACGATATTAATTACGGCATTTTTTCACTTATTTACAGCAGGAAAATCAGCGAAAAACCAAAGCATAAGCGTTATTGGGGTTATCACATTATTTTTTGGAATAATTCATGGTTTAGGATTTGCAACATATTTTAAATCAATTATTGGAGGAGCCACAGATTCAAAATTACTTCCGCTTTTAGAATTCGCAACTGGAATTGAAGTTGCACAGATTATAGTTGTTTTAGTATCATTAATAGCAGCCTATTGTGTGCAAACACTTTTTAGATTTTCAAAAAGAGATTGGACTTTAGTGATGTCTTCATTTGTAATTGGTGTAGTTTTGCCAATGATAATTGAAAGTAAAATTTGGATTAGGTAAAATGGAAAAAAAGAAATTAAATAAATACGACAAAGCCTATCTTCGAATGGCCTCTGAATGGGGTCAACTTTCTTATTGTAAACGCCGTCAAGTAGGGGCAATAATTGTTCGCGACAAAATGATTATTTCCGATGGATATAATGGAACCCCATCAGGATTTGAAAATTGTTGCGAAGATGAAGAAGGATTAACCCAATGGTTTGTACTTCACGCTGAAGCAAATGCGATTTTAAAAGTAGCTCGTTCCACTCAATCGTGTGATGGGGCAACCCTTTATGTTACCCTTTCGCCTTGTAGAGAATGTAGTAAACTAATTCACCAATCTGGGATTAAAAGAGTAGTTTATCAAAATGGTTATCGTGATGATTCGGGACTTCAATTTTTAATTAAAGCTGGAATAGAAGTAGAACAAATTTCGGATTTAGATTAATAAATGAAAATCAACCCCAATTATTATCCCGTTTTATTTTTTGGAACTTTAGCATTAGGAGTAGTGCTAGGAGCGACTCTTAATTTTCCTCAACAAGGTAATTTTTCCGCTTCAGATAATCACAGAAACAAGCTTAACAAATTAATTGACTTTATTGATAAAGAGTATGTTGATAAAGTAAATACCGACTCAATAGTTGATTTAGCAGCGTCAAATATTCTTGATAAATTAGACCCACATTCAGTTTATGTACCAAAATTAGAACAAAAACTACTTGCAGAGACCATGAAAGGAGACTTTGTGGGGATAGGGATTAATTTTTATATGTTAAACGATACTATTGCCGTTGTAAATCCTGTAGCTGGAGGCCCATCTGAAAATGCTGGAATTATATCTGGAGATAGAATTTTGTATGCTAATAAAGAAAAATTATTTGGAAGAAAACTTACTACAGAAGATTTATATTCGCGTTTAAAAGGAGAAATAGGTACAGATGTTGCGCTTACCATTTATAGAAAAAGCGAAAACAAAAAAATGCAAATTAAACTACAACGAGATGTAGTAGCTATTCAAAGTGTTGCAGCAACCGTAATGATAAATTCAACACTCGGATATATCAAAATAAATCGATTTGCAGAAACTACCCACGATGAATTTAAAAATGGACTACTTAAATTAAAACAACTAGGAGCAAAATCATTAGTAATAGATGTTCGTGATAATGGCGGAGGCTATATGGAAATTGCTGCTGAAATTGCCGATGAATTATTAAAAGATAAGCAATTGATTGTTTTTACAAAAAATAAAAAAGGCAAAATAGAAAAGACTTATGCCACTGACGACGGTGAATTTGAAACAGGAAAAGTTTATATTCTTATAAATGAAAGTTCTGCTTCAGCTAGTGAAATTTTAGCTGGGGCAATTCAAGATAATGATAGAGGAACTGTTATTGGCCGACGTTCTTTTGGGAAAGGCTTAGTTCAAAGAGAAATGAATTTCCAAGACGGATCTGCGGTTCGACTAACCATTGCTAGATATTACACTCCAACGGGGCGCTCAATTCAAAAGCCATATCAAAAAGGCATAAATGATTATTACAGCGATTTCGACAAGCGATTGAGTAATGGAGAATTGTATAAAAAAGATAGTATAAAAGTCGATTTAAAGCTGAAATATAAAACTCCAAAAGGCAAAATTGTATATGGCGGGGGCGGGATTGTGCCCGACATTTTTGTTCCTATAGAAGTTGAGCAAGGTGATGAAAAAGTAATTTATTTAATGCAATCGGGAGCGACTGGTTATTATGTTTTTGAAGAATTAGACAAAAGCAGAAAGCAATTTCAAGGGTTGAAAATAACTCAACTAGTTTCGAAACTTGAAAAATCGGATATTTATTTTGAAAATTTCAAAAAATATTTGTCTAAAAACGGCTTAGATCTTAAGCTAGAAAAAGACAAAAAACTAGTAAAAAGATATTTAACGGCTGAATTTGTAAGACAATTATTAGGAGAAAATGATTACTATTCGTTACTACTCAAAGAGGATTCGATGATTAAAAAAGTACAAACTTTAAAATAAGATTCTGCTTATTTTTGAATTTTATCGTGACTTTGAGATTGAATTCCATTATTCCACAATGTTAAAATATCAGTTGCTACCGCAGCGCCACTTCCAGCAGCAATTGATAGTTGACTTCTCCAACCAGCAAGTGTTCCGGCCACATAAATTCCTTTATTTACAAGATGATCGATGTTTTTTAGCTGGATTCGATGTTTTTCAGGAATAGACTTTTTATGTGTTTCCACAAATTCCATCAACCCTTGAATGTCAAAAGTATTAGAATAACCAACGGCAACTACAATCAGATTGCTTACATAGGAATTTTTATTGGTAACGACTAAAAAATTTGGAAATTCACCTTCAATTCGGATTACTTTTTCACCTTCAATTTGATCAATATGTGGGTATAATTTGGATAATTGTTTGATGCTATCTTTTAATAAATCACTGCCTAAAGTACCGGCTGGAATACCGTAAGCATTATTAAATAGGGCTTCTTGTAACGAAGATGATTTTTGATGAGTAATAATTCCGATTTTTTTATCGGCTGCAAAAGGTTTTTTAACTGCCGAACCTAAAACAAGTGCGCAGGACATTCCTGAAACTCCGCCGCCAATAATTAAGGTATTGTACATAGAAGAATTATTTAGAACGCTCTTCTATTTTTTTAGACATTCTAAAAATTAATAGAATTAAAACAGCACAAATTGAGGCTACAATTCCTATTAAAGCTATCGAATTTTTACTGTTAAATAAATTCGAGTAATCAAGCAAAGTGATATTAAAAATAATTAGCGCTAAGGCAATAACTACTAATATTAATGTAAAAATCTTCATTACTTATGTATTTAGGATGTAAAAATACTAAAAATTACCTACATAAATAAACCTTTAACATTACTGGCAAATAATTTAACAGCAATTGCTAAAAGGACAATTCCGAACGTTTTTCTGATAACACCTAAACCGTTTTTTCCTAACATTTTTTCAATTTTTGCAGATGATTTTAGTACAATATATACAATTAAAATATTAAATAAAATAGCAACTAAAATATTTTCTGTAGAAAATTGAGCTTTCAATGAAAGCAATGTAGTCATTGTTCCAGCCCCAGCAATTAATGGAAATGCAATCGGGACAATAGATGCCGAACTCGCTTCTTCATCGCGATAAATACGAATTCCTAATATCATTTCTAATGCCAAAAAAAATAATACAAATGACCCCGCGACTGCAAATGAATTTACATCAATTCCAATAAGTTTTAAAAGACTTTCCCCTGCAAATAAAAACACAATCATAATAACCCCAGCAACAATTGAGGCTTTCTCAGATTCAATATGTCCGTGTTTATTTCTTAAATTCACAATAATAGGAATAGTTCCTACAATATCAATTACTGCAAAAAGTACCATTCCAACCGTGGCAATTTCTTTTAAATCGAATTCCATAACATGTCTGATTTATAGTGCAAAAGTAGTTAATTTAGCAAGATATTAGCTGTAATTTTTTGTTATTATTATATTATTTTTCGAGGCAATTCAAAACAATAGTTATATTTGCGCCATGTTTCAAATAGGAAAAACCATAGTTTCTGAGGATATTCTTGAAAAAGAATTTGTTTGTAATTTGTCTTCCTGTAAAGGAGCTTGTTGTGTTGATGGAGATGCAGGAGCACCTTTAAGTCAAGAGGAAACATTAATTATGGATTCTATTTTCCCAAAAGTCAAACCTTTTTTAAGAAAAGAAGGGATAGACGTTATTGAAGCCCAAGGCACATGGACTAAAGGTAAAGAAGGCGAATTAGAAACGCCATTAGTTGACGATAAAGATTGCGCTTACGTAATTTATGATGGAACCACTGCGCTTTGTGGAATTGAACAAGCCTACAATCAAGGAGTAATTAACTGGAAAAAACCTATTTCTTGTCATTTATATCCAATTCGTGTTAAAGATTTTACCGAATTTGCAGCGGTTAATTATGATAAATGGGACATTTGCGATGACGCCTGTTCTTTAGGTAAAGAATTGGAAGTTCCTGTTTATAAATTTGTCAAAGAAGCTTTAATTCGACGGTTTGGTGAAGACTGGTATTCAGAACTTGAAAAAGTGGCTCAAGAAATAAAAAAATAACTCACCCATTTTCTTTTTTTTATTTCGAATTTAAAAATTAAAATCCTTTATTTTACTGGGCTTAAACAATTTATTTATTTTTTAAATACTTGATTATCAATTATTTAAACATAAATTATAAAAACATAAAATGTTGATATAATTGTTAAAAACTAATGCTAATTGTGAATAAGTTTGACTTTTTTAAACCACGATTATTCACAATCTTTGTAATTCAGATTTTAATAATAATTTATCATTTTAATTAGATAAAAGTCAACCAATTATGGCATTAGTAGAACCAATTTTGCAAGAAAACAAAAATCGCTTTGTTATTTTTCCTATCAAACACCATGACATTTGGGAATGGTATAAGAAAATGGAGGCTAGTTTTTGGACTGCCGAAGAAATTGATTTATCTCAAGACATCAATGATTGGAATAATAAATTAAACGATGATGAACGCTATTTTATTAAACACATTTTAGCTTTTTTTGCCGCTTCAGATGGAATTGTAAATGAAAACTTAGCTGAAAACTTTGTCAATGAAGTACAATATGCCGAAGCAAAATTCTTCTATGGTTTTCAAATAATGATGGAAAATATTCATAGTGAAACCTATTCATTATTAATTGATACCTATGTAAAAGATGAAATTGAAAGAGAAGAATTATTCAATGCTCTAGATGTTTTTCCTGCAATTAAGAAAAAAGGAGATTGGGCATTAAGATGGATCGAATCTGATTCTTTTGCAGAGAGATTGATTGCATTTGCAGCGGTAGAAGGTATTTTCTTTTCAGGAGCATTTTGTTCAATTTACTGGTTAAAAAAACGCGGTTTGATGCCGGGATTAACATTTTCAAACGAGTTAATTTCTAGAGACGAAGGTGTTCACTGTGATTTTGCAGTGCATTTACACAACAACCATTTGGTAAATAAAGTGCCTAAATCTAGAATACGTGAGATAATTGTAGACGCTTTAAATATTGAAAGAGAGTTTATTACTGAATCTCTCCCTGTAAGTTTAATAGGTATGAATGCCGCTTTAATGACTCAATATTTAGAGTTTGTTGCTGACAGATTATTAGTTGAATTAGGTTGCGATAGAGAATATAACACCTCAAATCCTTTTGATTTTATGGATATGATTTCCCTTCAAGGAAAAACCAATTTCTTCGAAAAGAAAGTGGCAGAATATCAAAAATCAGGAGTTATGAATACCGATTCTCATGCTCAAAAAATTAGTTTCGACGCTGATTTTTAATAAAAAATTCTAAACCATTCAAAGTTCCATTTTGGAATGATTATTCGAAATTACCAATGCATCTGCAGCTTCTAGCCCAGATAGTAATGGAAATCCCACGCTTTTTAGCGTGGATTGCAATGGATAGCTGGAAATAGCTCCAAAAAATTTTACAAATAACCAAAACAGCGAAGGGATTTTCTGTTTTAAAAAAATTAAACAAATATGTACGTAGTAAAGAGAGATGGCCATAAAGAGCCAGTAATGTTCGACAAAATCACGGATAGAATTAAAAAACTATGCTATGGTTTAAACGATTTAGTGGATGCAGTAAAAGTCGCAATGCGAGTAATAGAAGGGCTATACGATGGAGTTTCTACGTCAGAATTGGATAATTTAGCTGCAGAAACTGCAGCGTCAATGACCATTGCACATCCTGATTATGCACAATTAGCAGCGCGTATTGCAATTTCTAATTTGCATTCCAATACCAAAAAATCGTTCTCGGAAACCATGAACGATATGTACAATTACGTAAATCCTAGAAATGGTCTTTCTGCGCCTTTAATTTCAGAAGAGGTACACAAAGTGATCATGGATAATGCGGAATTTTTGGATTCACACATCATTTACAACAGAGATTTTAATTATGATTACTTCGGGTTTAAAACCTTAGAACGTTCGTATTTATTGAGAATTAATGGAAAAATTGTCGAGCGTCCACAGCACATGCTTATGCGTGTTTCGGTTGGAATTCACTTAGACGATTTGAAATCGGTGATTGAAACTTATGACTTAATGTCGAAAAAATTCTTCACCCACGCCACGCCAACCTTATTTAATGCGGGTACCCCAAAACCACAAATGTCTTCATGTTTCCTGTTAGCGATGCAAGATGATAGTATTGATGGAATTTATGATACATTAAAACAAACGGCAAAAATTTCACAATCGGCTGGAGGAATTGGACTTTCAATTCACAATGTACGTGCCACAGGATCATACATTCGAGGCACAAATGGAACATCAAATGGGATTGTTCCTATGTTAAGAGTTTTCAATGATACTGCTCGTTACGTAGATCAAGGTGGAGGAAAACGAAAAGGGAGTTTTGCAATATATATTGAAACTTGGCATGCCGATATTTTCGATTTTCTAGATTTGAAAAAGAATACAGGAAAAGAAGAAATGCGTGCAAGAGATTTGTTTTTTGCAATGTGGACCTCCGATTTATTCATGAAACGTGTTCAAGAAGATGGAAATTGGACTTTAATGTGTCCAAACGAATGTCCAGGACTTTATGATGTTTATGGAGATGAATTCGAAGCTTTATATACTTCATATGAGGCAGCTGGAAAAGGGAGAAAAACAATTAAAGCACACGAGTTGTGGGAAAAAATTCTAGAATCACAAATTGAAACAGGAACTCCGTATATGCTTTATAAAGATGCTGCTAATAGAAAATCAAATCAGAAAAATTTAGGCACAATTCGTTCTTCAAATTTATGTACTGAAATTCTTGAATATACTTCGAAAGATGAAATTGCTGTTTGTAATTTGGCTTCAATTTCTTTACCTATGTTTGTTGAAGAAGGAAAATTTAATCACGATTTGTTATACACGGTTACCAAACGAGTAACCAGAAACTTGAATAAAGTTATAGACCGAAATTATTATCCTGTTAAAGAGGGTGAAAATTCTAATAAACGCCACCGACCAATTGGATTAGGAGTTCAAGGATTGGCAGATGCATTCATCATGTTGCGAATGCCGTTTACAAGTGATGAGGCCAAGAAATTGAATCAAGAAATTTTCGAAACACTCTATTTTGCGGCGGTAACTGCATCGATGGAAATGGCCAAAGAAGAAGGACCTTATTCTAGCTATGAAGGGTCTCCGATATCACAAGGGGAATTCCAACACAACCTTTGGGGATTGAAAGACGAGGAGCTTTCAGGACGATGGGATTGGGGAGCTTTACGAAAAGAAGTGATGAAAAACGGGGTGAGAAACTCACTTTTAGTCGCGCCAATGCCAACCGCTTCAACTTCACAAATATTAGGAAATAACGAAGCTTTTGAACCGTACACTTCAAATATTTATACTCGTAGAGTTCTTTCAGGGGAGTTTATTGTAGTTAATAAACATTTATTGGAAGACTTAGTAAAACTAGGACTTTGGAACGAGACTTTGAAACAAGAATTAATGCGTGAAAACGGATCAGTTCAGAACTTAAATATTCCCCAACACTTAAAGGATTTATACAAAACAGTTTGGGAAATGTCTATGAAAGACATTATTGATATGTCTCGTCAAAGAGGTTATTTTGTAGATCAATCACAATCGTTGAATTTATTCATGCAAAATGCTAATTATTCAAAATTAACCTCAATGCACTTTTATGCATGGCAATCAGGATTAAAAACAGGAATGTATTATTTAAGAACCAAAGCGGCAGTTGACGCTATTAAATTTACTTTAAATAATGATAAAAAAGCAGAACCTATCGAAGTTTTACAGCAAGAAGTAAAAGAACCAGTTGCCTCCCCTGTAGAAACTCAAACAGTAGAAATGACCCCTGAAGAGTACAGAGAAATGATAGAAATGGCTAAAAATGCAGGTCCTGAAGATTGCGAAATGTGCGGTAGTTAATATTTTATCTCACAGTAGTTCATAAAAAAACCGCTATTCGAGAAAGAATAGCGGTTTTTGTTTTAATCATTAATAACATTTCCTTTTTTATCGAAGAAATGGTATTCAAAGTACGTGTAAGCGTCACGTGGTATTATTTTTACCCATTTTTTATATTCAAAAAACCATTTTGAACGGATGGATGGGAATCCTTTAGTAAGGTAGGCGCCTACAAATGGGTGCACGTTAAGTACTACATTTGGCTGTATTTTTACAATTCTATCAAGATCAGAAATAATTCTGTCGATAATTAAAATTGGAGCTTCAATATCCCCTTTTTCATTGTTGGGATCTTCTTCTCTAGTTTCAATATTAACTTCTGGTCGAACCCTTTGTCTTGTTATTTGGACTAATCCAAATTTACTTGGGGGTAATATTTTATGTTTTGCCTTGTCATCGCTCATTTCTTCTTTTAAGAAGTCGTATAACACCTTTCTGTTTTCTGGATCAGATAAATCGATAAAATCTACTACTATAATTCCTCCCATATCACGCAGACGTAATTGTCTGGCGATTTCTGCGGCAGCAATCATATTTACTTCCATGGCTGTTTCTTCTTGATTAGAAGATTTATTGGAACGATTTCCGCTATTCACGTCTATAACGTGAAGCGCTTCGGTGTGTTCAATGATTAGATAAGCACCTTTGCTCATCGAAACATTTTTTCCAAATGAAGTTTTGATTTGTCTCTCTATATTGTATTTCTCGAAAATTGGAGTGTCGTTAGATTGATAAAACTTTACGATTGATGATTTTGAGGGAGCTATTTCCTGTAAATAGTCCTTAGTTTGGTTGTACAACTCTTCATCATCTATATGAATTCCAGTGAAGGTATCATTAAATACGTCTCTTAATATAGAAGAAGCTTTATTAAGTTCTCCCAGTATTTTGGACGGATGATGAGCGGTTGGTAATTTTTTACACATTGCAGTCCATCTGCCTAGCAGGTTCTGCAAATCTTTTTCTAATTCGGCTGTATTTTTGCCTTCGGCTACTGTTCTCACAATAACTCCAAATCCTTTAGGTTTGATGGATTGCACCAATCGTTTCAAACGATCTTTTTCTGTTTTAGATTCTATTTTTTGTGAAACAGAAACTCGGTCAGAAAAGGGAACGAGAACAATAAATCTTCCGGCAAGAGAGAGCTCAGAGCTAATTCTTGGTCCTTTTGTAGATATTGGTTCTTTTACGACTTGTACTAAAATTGACTGGTTTGGACTTAGTATATCTAAGACGGTTCCATCTTTGTCAATTTCTTTTTCAAACTGAAAGTTTTTAAGGTTGAAATCCTTTATTTTACCTGCGCTTACAAGTTTTATGAACTTCAATTGGGAAGCAAGATTAGGTCCTAAATCGTGATAATGTAAAAAGGCATCTTTATCGTGGCCTACGTTTACAAAAGCAGCGTTTAGTCCAGCAACTGGTTTTCTTATTTTAGCAATAAAAATATCACCAACTTGAAAATTGCTTTTTTCTTTTTCCTTGTGTAATTCAATTAGTTTTCCATCTTTTAATAAGGCAAAATCTACGGCTTCAGAACTAGATCTGATGATTAATTCTTTATTCACGCTGTAAATTTTTATCCGAACTTTTGGTTGTCGGTTGATGGTTGTCGGTTGTTGGGAAATCCATCAACTAGAAACTATCAACCATCAACTTTCGAGTAAGGATGGATTAAACAATATTTTAACAGGTTTTGAACCCGGTGAGATTTTGATTTTTAGATTTTTCAAATTTGCTATCTAAATTACTAAATCTCAATTTCAATGAACTTGGTTATGCTTAAATAGAAAAAGTAGTGTTAAACTACTTTTTCTTCTTGTGACGGTTAGCTCTCGCTCTTTTTTTACGTTTGTGAGTCGCTACCTTATGTCTTTTTCTTTTTTTACCGCTTGGCATATCTTTTTTTTTTATTGATTAATAAATAATTATTTTGTTTTGTTATTAGTTTTTACTCCTTCAACAAATACTTTTGCAGGTTTAAAAGCGGGTATATTGTGAGCAGGAATTTTAATTGTAGTGTTTTTGGAAATATTTCGTCCTGTTTTTTCTGCTCGTGTTTTGATAATAAAACTACCAAAACCTCTTAAATATACATTATTTCCATTTTCTAAAGAGTTTTTAACCTCTTCCATGAATGCTTCAACTGTTGCTTGAACATCTCCTTTTTCAAGACCTAGTTTTTCCGAAATTTTTGCTACGATATCTGCTTTCGTCATTTTCTTTATAAATTAATATAGTTCTACTTTTTTTGAGGTTGCAAATATATGAATTAAAAAAACAAATATTCAAGCATAAACCATTAAAATTTAACAACATAAAAATTTACTTTTGTATTCTAAATAAAAGATTGTGATTTTTTCTAACACATTAATTCATTGGTATTTAAAAAATAAAAGGGATTTGCCTTGGCGAAATACCCGTAATCCATATAATATTTGGATATCAGAAATTATGCTTCAACAAACTAGAGTAGCACAAGGGTTACCTTATTATTTAGATTTTATTAATGTATTTCCTACAGTTTTTGATTTAGCAAAGGCGCCTGAGGAAAAAGTTCTAAAGCATTGGCAAGGGTTAGGATATTATTCAAGAGCTAGAAATCTTCATTTTACTGCGCAATATATTGCGAATGAATTAAAAGGAGAATTTCCTAATAATTATTATGAACTTTTAAAATTAAAAGGGATTGGGGAATATACTGCTGCAGCAATAGCTTCTTTTTCTTTTAATGAAGCCGTTCCGGTAGTTGATGGAAATGTATTTAGAGTGCTTTCCAGATATTTCGATATAGAAACCGATATTTCGTCATCAATAGCTAAAAAAGAGTTTTCTGAAATGGCGTTAGCATTAATTCCAAAAAATAATCCAGCAACTTTCAACCAGGCCATCATGGAATTTGGAGCTATACAATGTATTCCAAAAAATCCAAATTGTTTTAATTGTATTTTCATTACTAGTTGTGCTGCGTTTCAAAAGAAAAAAGTACAAACTCTACCGGTGAAAAACAAGAAAATCAAAATTAGTAATCGCTTTTTTAATTATATAGTTTTTGAAGATGAATATTCAAATACACTTATTCAGAAAAGAACTCAAAAGGAAATTTGGCAAAATTTATATGAATTTCCACTTATAGAAACAGATACAGAATTAAATTTGGATGCTATTTCTAAATTAATATTAGATAAATACAATAAAGAATACCATATAAATAGCATTTCAAATATAAATGTTAAAGGGAAAATACATAAATTATCACATCAACATTTAAATATTAATTTTTGGAAAGTTAAAGTTAAAGGGGTAATTTTAAGCTCAGTAAATAAAAATAATATTAAGAATTTTCCATTTCCAAAAGTTATTTTTAATTTTATAGAAGAGGAATATATGGAATTAAGTTAAAATAGCGTACATTTGGGATTACTAAAACTTTCAAAATAAGATGAACGGAACAATAAATAAGGTGATGCTGATTGGCTACCTAGGTGACGATGTTAAAATGCACTACTTCGAAGGAGGCAATTGTATTGGTAGATTTCCTTTGGCAACAAATGAAACTTATATCAATAAAACAACAAATGAGAAAATAAATACTACAGAATGGCACAACTTAGTGGTTCGAAATAAAGCCGCCGAAATATGTGAAAAGTATTTATCTAAAGGAGATAAAATATATGTTGAAGGTCGAATTAAATCTCGTCAATGGCAAACAGAAGAAGGATCAACCAAATTTACAACAGAAATTCAAGTTACAGAATTTACTTTTTTAACAACAAAAAAAGAATCGGAACCATTCAAACCAACCAATACTGATTCGCCAGCAGGCCTATTAGATGATTCGCCATACTAAATGTTTAACTAATCCCATTAATTTTGGACCCGGAACCTCCCAGTTTCATTGACTTTTTATATAACTTAGATTCGAATTTACTATTCGGTATAATTGGAATTTTTGTTTTGCTTTTTATATCGGCATTGCTTTCCGGTGCCGAAGTTGCTTTTTTTTCTTTATCTCCAAAAACTATAGATGAGTTAACAAAAGCGGATTATTCAAAAGCAAAACTTATTCTTTTATTAGTTGACAAACCCAAAAAATTATTAGCAACTTTACTGGTCGCCAACAATTTTATCAATATTGGAGTTGTAATTTTGTTTTCCTTCATAAGTAGTAGTTTCTTTTCGATCATTGAATCTGAACTAATTAAATTTATTTTAGAAGTAATTGTGGTAACGTTTCTAATTTTATTATTTGGAGAGGTTATCCCAAAAGTATATGCAAATAGAAATAATCTGAAATTTGCTGAATTTGTAGTACGACCTCTGTATATATTAGATAAACTACTCACTCCTATTAGTACTCCAATGATGGCTCTGACTTATTATTTCCATGAAAAATTGGGCAAACAAAAATCATATTTTACTGTCGATCAATTATCTCAGGCACTAGAATTAACTTCCTCTGAAGGGTCTTCTCAAGGGGAGCAAAAAATTCTAGAAGGGATTGTAACTTTCGGAAATACGGATACTAAACAAGTCATGAGTCCTAGAATAGATGTATTTGCAATTGAAATTAACGAACCTTTTGATAAAATTCTTCCAAAAATTATTGAAAAAGGATATTCTAGAATTCCAGTTTACAACGACAATATTGATCATGTAGAAGGCGTACTATTTGTAAAAGATTTAATTCCCCATATAGATAAAGTCGATTTTGACTGGAAAACAATTTTAAGAAAACCCTTCTTTGTGCCTGAAAATAAAAAATTAGATGATTTATTGAAGGAATTTCAAACTATGAAAAATCACCTTGCTATTGTCGTTGATGAATATGGGGGAACCTCAGGATTAGTTACTTTGGAGGATGTAATTGAGGAAATTGTAGGGGACATAAGCGATGAATTTGACGACGACGACATCCCTTTCACTAAAATAGATGAAAAAAATTACTTATTTGAGGGGAAAATAAATCTTAAAGATTTTTATAGAATAATAGATGTAGATGAAACGCTCTTTGAAGAAAGAAAAGGCGAGGCAGAAACTCTCGCAGGGTTTTTACTAGAAATTCAAGGAAATTTTCCAAAAAGAGGAGATCAATTTATATTTGAAAACTGTTTGTTTAAAATAATTTCTATCGACAAAAAAAGAATCAAACAAATAAAAGTAACCATAGAATAATTCAAATGTTTAAATATAACCTAGTTTTAATATTTATTTTCACTTTAGCAATTTCTGTAATAAGTTGTAAAAATGAGACTATTCCAAAGCCAGCAAGTTATTTGAGATTGGATTATCCAATAGCGGAATATAAAAATTATGAAAACGATTGTCATTACACTTTCGATATCAATTCTAATGCGATAATTACCGAAAAAGGAGATTGTAATTTTGAAATTACCTATCCAAAAATGAAGGCTACCATTTATTTGAGTTACAAACCGGTGAATAATAATATTAAATTATTACTTCAAGATGCTCAAAAATTGACCTACGAACACGTTATAAAAGCCGAGGATATTATAGAACAGCCTTATATAAATCCGCAGAAAAGAGTTTTTGGAATGTTTTATCAAGTAGATGGAAATGCGGCTACCAATACTCAATTTTATGTTACAGATAGCACCAAAAATTTTGTTACAGGTTCCGTTTATTTCTATGCAAAACCTAATTTTGATTCTATAATGCCTGCAGCAAGTTATTTAAAAAACGATGTTCAGAATTTAATGGAGAGTCTTAAATGGAAAAAATAATTTAGATTTATTTATTCAAATATAATTTCGAAACATACTTCCCAATTACATCAAATTCTAAATTTACTTTTGTCCCAACTTTAAAATTCTTAAAGTTAGTGTGCTCATAAGTGTAAGGAATTATTGCAACACTAAATTCGTTTTTCAAAGAATTTACTACAGTTAAACTTACGCCATTAACAGTTATTGAACCTTTTTCGATAGTTATATTATTAAAAAAAGGATCATATTCAAAATTAAAATACCAACTCCCGTCGGCTTCTTTAATACCTTTACAAATCCCTATTTGATCTACATGTCCTTGAACAATATGGCCGTCCAATCGATCTCCTAATTTCATAGCACGCTCTAAATTAACAGCTTCGCCAATTTTCCAATCGGATAAATTTGTTTTATTGATAGTTTCTTGAATCGCAGTCACTGTGTATTGATTATTTTCAATTGAAGTGACCGTTAAACAGACCCCATTATGGGCTACACTTTGATCTATTTTTAACTCATTGGTAATGGCAGAGGTAATGGTAAGATGAACGTTTCCGCCTTCAATTTCGATTGCTTTGATTTCTCCAAGGGTTTCTATGATTCCTGTAAACATTTGTGATATTATTTTACTAAATTTGCGATTCAAAATTAGCAATTAATTACTAGTAGTTATGATAAAAAAAGCAGAAAATATAATCGTTGGAATTTCAATTGGAGATTTAAACGGTATTGGAAGCGAAGTGGTGTTGAAAACCTTTGAAGATTCTAGAATGTTAGAATTTTGTACACCTGTAATTTTTGCTAATGTAAAAATCATTTCTGCTATTAAAAAAACCTTCGAATCAATAGCTCAAATCCATGGAATAGATACTTTAGAGCAACTAGTTATTGGTAAAATAAATGTTTTGAATGTTTGGAAAGAACATTTAGAATTAAATTATGGCACCAATGACGAAGCTTTGGGAAAATATGCAATAAAATCATTTGTATCTGCAACCAATGCCTTAAAAGATGGAAAAATTGACGTTTTGGTAACTGCACCAATAAATAAATACAATATACAGTCAGACGAATTTAAATTTCCTGGACATACCGATTATTTGAACCAAGAATTAACAGGCGATGCATTAATGTTTATGATTCAAGACAACCTTAGAGTTGGACTTTTAACTGATCATATTCCAGTGAACGAGGTTGCTTCTCATCTGAATGAACAATTAATTACTCAGAAAATTGAAACAATAAATAAGTCATTAATTCAAGATTTTAGTATCAACAAACCGAAAATTGCCGTTTTAGGCCTGAATCCACATGCTGGAGATGGAGGAATAATTGGGAAAGAAGACGATACACTATTGAAACCCATAATAAAAAAAATGTTTGAAAAAGGGACTTTAGTTTTTGGACCTTATCCAGCCGATGGTTTTTTTGGCAACAGTCAATATGAGAAATTTGATGCAGTAATTGCGACATATCATGATCAAGGCTTAATCCCATTTAAAACTTTATCCTTTGGTAATGGGGTAAATTACACAGCAGGATTAGACAAAATTCGAACATCTCCAGATCACGGAACTGCATATGATATTGCCGGGAAAGGCATCGCTAACCACAATTCTTTTAAAGAAGCTGTTTTTTTAGCAATAGACATCTACAATTCAAGAAATCAGTATATGGAAATCAGTAATAATCCGCTGAAAAACAAATAAAAGTAGTTATACACAAAAAAATGTTGATAACGCTTTTGATATTAGTATTATTTTATATCTTTGCACCCCAAAGATTTGGGAAAAATTGTTGTTAAGATGAAAAAGCTAAATGAATTTTTAATTCCATTTATAGGATTAAAGTTAGGGAAACATCAATTTGATTATCAAATAAGTAAGGAGTTCTTTGATCACTTTGATTATGATGAATTTGAAAGCGCAAACATTAAAGTAAAAGTTGCTTTTGAAAAGAAAAGTACAATGCTTGAATTGAATTTTAAACACAACGGAACCATTTATGTCCCTTGTGATTTGACAAATGAAATGTTTGATTTTCCAATAAAAGGAAAACTAAAAGTAATCGTAAAGTTTGGAGAAGAATACAATGATGATAATGACGAGTTATTGATTTTACCTCATGGAGAACATGAAATGAATATCTCTCAAATTATATACGAAATGATTGTTTTGTCGATACCTTTAAGAAAAATACATCCTGGAGTTAAAGATGGAACATTAAATTCAGAAGCTTTAAAAAAGCTAAATGAATTAAGAGTTGAAGAAATAAAAAAAGAAGAAGAAATTGACCCGCGTTGGGAAAAATTAAAACAACTATTAACGGATAAATAATATAGTAAAATGGCACATCCTAAGAGAAAAACCTCAAAGACTAGAAGAGATAAAAGAAGAACACATTATAAAGCTACAATTGCTCAAATTGCAACTTGCCCTATTACCGGTGAGGCACATTTATACCACAGAGCCTACTGGCACGAAGGTAAAATGTACTACAGAGGTCAAGTTGTTATTGACAAGCAAGTTGATGTTGCTTAATAAATTATTATAATAAAAGATAAACTCTCACCTGTTGGGAGTTTTTTTTGTTGGTTTAAACTATAATAACTTATATTCTTTACTTAATTAAATAATTTAGAAAATAATTTGTAATTTCAACCCGTTTTCGGATTTGAATTACAATACGAAAATTAAAATCCTATGAGTAAAATTTCAGCTGCAATTACTGCTGTCGGGGGATATGTTCCAGATTTTGTACTTTCTAATCAAGTATTAGAAACTATGGTTGACACTAATGATGAATGGATTACAACTAGAACTGGAATTAAAGAAAGAAGGATTTTAAAAGGAGAAGGGTTAGGGACTTCCTATTTAGCAATTCAAGCTGCAAAAGACTTACTAAATAAAGGAAACATTGACCCTTTAGAAATTGATTTAGTTTTGTTAGCAACTGCAACGCCTGACATGCTTGTGGCGTCAACAGGAGTTTATGTAGCTTCTCAAATTGGTGCTACCAATGCATTTGCATATGATTTACAAGCAGCATGTTCAAGTTTCTTGTATGGAATGTCAACAGCTTCAGCCTATATTGAATCTGGAAGATATAAAAAAGTACTACTAATTGGGGCTGATAAAATGTCTTCAATTATTGATTACACAGATAGAGCTACCTGTATTATTTTTGGTGATGGCGCAGGAGCAGTTTTATTTGAACCGAATTATGAAGGTCTAGGATTTCAAGATGAGGTATTGAGATCTGACGGAATAGGTAGAGAGTTTCTTAAAATGGATGCCGGAGGATCTATCCTTCCCCCATCATTTGAAACGGTAGCCGCTAAACAACATTTTGTTTTCCAGGATGGTAAACAAGTTTATAAATATGCAGTTACCGGTATGGCAGATGTAAGTGAATTAATAATGCAAAGAAATAATCTTACCAATGAAGATGTAAATTGGCTTGTTGCGCATCAAGCAAATAAAAGAATAATTGATGCTACTTCAAGTAGAATGGGAGTTGACGATAGTAAAGTATTAATAAATATTGAAAAATATGGAAATACTACTTCTGCGACATTGCCATTATTATTATTTGATTTTGAGAAAAAATTAAAAAAAGGAGATAATATAATATTTGCTGCTTTTGGAGGCGGATTCACTTGGGGATCTATCTATTTAAAGTGGGCATACAACAGAGAGTAAACTAACCTAAAATTAATATTATGGATTTAAAAGAAATTCAAAACCTGATCAAGTTTGTTTCTAATTCGGGAGTAGCAGAAGTAAAACTAGAAATGGATGATGTTAAAATCACCATCAAAACTACAGTTGAAGGAACTTCTCCAGAAATTACATATTTACAACAAGCCCCTGTAGCTCAAGTTACTCCTCAAGCACCAACAGCGCCTGTTGCTGCTTCCCCAGTTGTTACTACACCTGCTTCAGAAAACACAAATTATGTTACAGTAAAATCACCAATGATTGGTACTTTCTACAGAAAACCCTCACCAGATAAACCAGTTTTTGTTGAAGTTGGAAGCTCAATATCTAAAGGAGATACTTTATGTGTAATTGAAGCTATGAAATTATTTAACGAAATAGAATCTGAAGTATCAGGTAAAATAGTTAAAATATTAGTTGATGATATGTCACCAGTAGAATTTGACCAACCATTGTTTTTAGTAGATCCTTCTTAATTTATTTTAAATGATAAATTTTGAATGATGAATTAAAAGTTGTCATTCAAATAATTTAAAATTTAAAATTCAAAATTTAAAATAGATAAGATGTTTAAAAAAATATTAATTGCAAATAGAGGTGAAATAGCCCTTAGAGTTATTAGAACCTGCCGAGAAATGGGAATTAAAACAGTAGCCGTTTATTCCACAGCAGATGCAGAAAGCCTTCACGTAAAATTTGCTGACGAAGCGGTTTGTATTGGCCCTCCACCAAGCAATCTTTCCTATTTAAAGATGTCTAATATAATTGCAGCAGCAGAAATTACTAATGCTGATGCAATTCATCCAGGGTATGGATTCCTTTCTGAAAATGCTAAATTTTCAAAAATTTGTCAAGAACATGGAATAAAATTTATAGGGGCCTCACCTGAAATGATAGACAGAATGGGTGATAAAGCTTCCGCCAAAGCCACAATGATAGAAGCTGGAGTGCCTTGTGTACCTGGATCTGCTGGGATATTAGAATCCTATGAACAAGCTCTGAAATTATCTTTAGAAATGGGGTATCCTGTCATGTTAAAAGCTACTGCTGGTGGTGGTGGTAAAGGGATGCGTGCGGTATGGAAAGAAGAAGATTTATTAAAAGCTTGGGAAGGTGCCCGACAAGAATCTGCTGCAGCATTTGGAAATGACGGAATGTACCTTGAAAAATTAATTGAGGAACCACGTCATATTGAAATTCAAGTAGTTGGCGATTCTTACGGGAAAGCATGTCATTTATCAGAAAGAGACTGTTCAGTTCAGCGTCGTCATCAAAAATTAACCGAGGAAACTCCCTCTCCATTTATGACCGATGAGTTAAGAACTAGAATGGGCGAAGCTGCTGTGAAAGCTGCCGAATATATAAAATATGAGGGTGCTGGAACTGTAGAATTTTTAGTAGACAAACATAGAAATTTCTATTTTATGGAAATGAATACTAGAATTCAAGTAGAACACCCAATTACAGAACAAGTAGTAGATTACGACTTGATACGTGAGCAAATTATGGTGGCTGCGGGAATTCCAATTTCTGGAAAAAATTATTTACCGCAATTACACGCTATAGAATGTAGAATTAATGCAGAAGATCCTTATAATGATTTCCGTCCTTCACCAGGAAAAATTACTACTCTTCATGCGCCAGGAGGTCACGGTGTTCGCTTAGACACTCATGTTTATGCTGGTTATACCATCCCTCCAAATTATGATTCAATGATAGCAAAGTTGATTACAACCGCGCAAACACGTCAAGAAGCCATTAATAAAATGAAACGTGCGTTAGATGAATTTGTGATTGAAGGCATTAAAACTACCATTCCT